>JALGWN010000074.1 GCA_025774115.1 bacterium | reverse complement strand
GAGTTCGGAAGCATAGGGCTCCACCTGGATCGCCGCGGGCGGGATTATTATTCCGCACGCGGGGAGAACGGCTCGCTCTGGGAAAGCGGCAAATACGGCCTGGGTGTGGATGCCCCCGGCGAGGCCGGGAGTCCCCAGGGGGATATCGTGATAAAAGAGTACCCATTCAGCGAAAGGGAATTCACCTCGGAAGACCTCTTTGTCTTAAGCTCCAGAGGCGAACCGCGCTTCCGGCTGTGGCGGGCGTATGCCTTTGACAGGATGGTTGAAGACACGCTTGCCACGGTGGCGTATCTGAGGACTGTCTTGGATACCGATGACGCCAGGGAACGCCACACCATAAAGGACATACTTCGCAAGATCGGGGAGCCTGCTGTGCCGATGCTGGCCGATGCTGTTGTCCATGACGGCCCCCGGGCGAAATCGGAGGCGAGCTGGATTCTGGGGCTTATAGGCGGCCGGGAGGCGTTTGAGGCCCTGTTGGAGCTAAGCCGATCGGAAAGCTGGAAGCTGCGTTCAAGCGCTCTCAATGCTATCGGTAAGCTCAAGGGTCTTAACCGCGAAGACCGGGCCCGTCTCCAGGAGAGGATTTACCAGGTGCTCACCGATACCGATGAGATCTTCTATGTGCGAAAGGATGCAGCTTACGCCTCAGGCAGCCAAGGTATATGTGGTTTGCTCGGCCTGCTTGTCGGTGCGTTGGAAGATGCGCATTATGCTGTTCGTTTCTCCGCTGCTGAGGCCATAAGGGCTCTCTCCAAGGGTGAGTGCGAGGATGTGGCCGTCGATCTCATTGCGGGCCTGCCCGATCTGGATGCGATAGGGACCGCGGCCGCACTCCATGCTTCCCAGAACCTTCCACCGGCCCGGAAGCTCGATGTCGCGGAGGCCGTGGTGGCCACATGGGCCGGCTCGGAGCAGGCACCGGAGGTTGCCCTTGCAAGACTGCTGGCAGGCATTGAGCCCGAGACCTCACAGGCCAGGGCGCGTCTGGAAGCCCTGAAAGCGAAACTGCCGGCGGATTCGTGGAAGACCCGGGCTTTGCTGGGCAGCGAATAGACCCCTTTTCTGCGCTTGTCAGGAGCGCTCGGCCAACATCTCCTCCATCCTTACGAGATAGGTGTTGTAATCACTTTTGCTGAAGAGCACAAACACAATCTTCTCCAGGCTTCTACCCCCTTCGAGGTTATCGAGTGAGGCCCCTATAGCAACCCGAGCCGCGTGTTCGATCGGATAGCCGTAAACACCCGTGCTTATGGAAGGAAAAGCAATGGATTTGAGCTTCTTATCCCCGGCAAGCCTCAGACTGCTTTCATATGCACTCTTCAGAAGATCCGACTCCTGTTTTCCCCCACCTTGCCACACCGGTCCCACCGTATGAATCACATGCTTGGCAGCAAGCCTGCCGGCTGTCGTAATCACAGCCAAGCCTGTGGGGCAGCCTCCGATCTTCCGGCACTCCTCCATTATTCCCGGCCCTCCGGCCCGATGTATGGCTCCATCCACTCCCCCACCACCACGCAGCCCTTCGTTGGCTGCATTGACGATCGCGTCAACCTCCACCTTCGTGATATCACCCTGTATCACATCGATTACGCGGCCCTTATATTCAAATCTCACACCGATCACCTCCACCACCATCGTACCCCGTTCGCCACACCCATTCAATTCCCATACCAACCCCAAGAAAGTACACAGGGTCAGATCTTGAAAATTGAATTCAATTTCCTAGCCCGGATTATTCATAAACCTCGTCGCGAGGTGACGGAGATGCCGGCGGTGGCAAGGAAGACGAGTGAGCCGACCGGAGGCGTATCTTAGCGATACGTCGAGGATCGGCGAGCAAGGATGACGCCGTCAACACTGGCAGATACGCCGCAGCAGCAGAGGGCTTGTGAATAATCCTGGCTAGATCCGACTCCGCTCTCAAAAAAAGATTGACAAACTAACTCTAAAATAGTATCAGTTGTACCAGGAGGTGAAATGAAGCTTCTTACCAAGGAAACCGATTATGCGATCCGTGCAATCATGAGCCTGGCCGGACGGGGCGATGGCGTCGTGCCATCCCGTGATGTCTCCAGACAGGAAGGGATTCCGCTGCAGTTCCTCAGGCGCATCCTCCAGACCCTTATCAAAGCCGGATTCGTGGAGTCAAGGGAGGGGGCCAACGGGGGCGTGACGCTCAAGGCCGACCCCGGCAGTATTAAGATCGCCGATGTCATACGGCTCTCTCAGGGCAACATTCAGCTCACCGAATGCATGTTCCGCAAGAAGATCTGCTCCAATCGAAAGACATGTGTGCTCAGAAAGCGTATAAAGAAGATTGAAAACATGGTTACCCGGGAATTCGAAGACATGACGATCAAGGATCTCCTGAGAGATCTGGAGGTGCAAGATGAAGCGTAGCGTAATACATATCGACGACGAAAAATGCAACGGCTGCGGCCTCTGCATCCCCAATTGTCCTGAGGGGGCTATCCAGATAATCGATGGTAAGGCGCGCCTTGTGAGCGACCTCTTCTGTGACGGACTGGGCGCTTGCATCGGCCACTGTCCCGAAGGGGCTATTAACATAGAAGAGCGGGAAGCCGAGCCCTACGACGAGCACAAGGTGATGGAGAATGTCATCGGGGGGGGCGAGGGTGTGATCAGGGCCCACCTGAAGCATCTCAAGGACCATGGTCAGCACGAATACCTCGGTCAGGCCATAGCGTTCCTCAGAGAGAAAGGCATGAAGATACCGGAGGCGGAGGAAGGGCAGCCCGGGACAGGGGCCGACGGTGGATGCCCCGGAGCCAGGATGATGGATTTCAGGCGGTCCGATGGTTGCCCGGGCTCCCGGACGGTAGACTCGAGAAAGGGGGACATAGAGTCCGGGGAGCACGGCGCGTCACCCGGCGGCTCCGAGTTGAGACAGTGGCCGGTTCAGCTGCAACTGGTCAATGTGAATGCACCTTATTTTCAGGACGCGGATATCGTGATAGCCGCCGATTGTGTTCCTTTCGCATACGCCGATTTCCACAAGCGATTTCTTCAGGGCAAGACGTTGATCATTTTCTGTCCCAAGCTCGACAAGATGCCTGAGGCCTATATCGAGAAACTGGCCGAGATCTTCAGGCACAACACGGTGAGGTCGGTCGCTGTCGCACATATGGAGGTCCCATGCTGCTTCGGGCTCACCAAGCTTGTTGAGGCGGCCGTCAAGCGATCAGGCAAGACCATGGCAATAAAGGACTACACGATTTCCATTAAGGGGGCACTGGTATGAGGCTGCGTGGCCTCACCTGCGCTCGGTTGGTGAGAGGGCAAACCCATACGGAGGTTTCAGATGGATAAGGAGCGAATTTCGTATCACCCGTCGGTTCACAAGATGTATGAGCGAATCAAGAAGGACGGAATGAGCAATGTCTGGGATCGTTATGAAGCCCAGGGCCTGGGAGGCGACCCCGACAAGAGGTGCGCCTTCTGTCTGGCCGGGACCAGGTGCGACCTATGCTCCAACGGCCCCTGTCGTGCGGATGCGGCCAAGGACAAACGCGGTGTATGCGGAATCACCGCGGATGGGATGGCCATGCGTATGATGCTCCTCAGGAACGTTATGGGTGCGTCCACCTACCAGTATCACACCGACCAGACCGTGAAGACCTTGAGGGCCACGGCCAAGGGTAAGACCCCCTATGAGATAAAGGAGCCGGGCAAACTCACGGCCTTTGCCGAGCGGCTGGGAGTGGACACCTCGGGGTCCATGGAAGAGGTTGCCTTGAGGCTCTGCGATTTCGTGGAGGCCGATTTCAACAGGAAGTATTACGAACCCAGTGTTCTGGTCGATCTTCTCGCCCCTCCGGAGCGCAAAGAGACCTGGAAGAAACTCGGCATCTTTCCGGGAGGCATCCACGGCGAGATGATGCTCTCCACGAGCTCCAGCCTGACCAACGTTGACGGCTACTACGTGAGCCTCGCCCTTAAAGCCATGAGGCTCGGAATTTCCATGGCCTACCAGAGCCAGATAGTGAACGAGTACCTCCAGGATGTGCTCTTTGGAATCCCCCGCCCCCACTCGATGCGGGTCGATCTCGGGGTACTCGATCCGGAGTATGTCAATGTGCTGCCTAACGGCCATGAGCCATTTCTCGGTTTTGCGCTGGTAGATCTCGCCCGCAAACCCGAATGGCAGGAGAAGGCCAAGGCTGTGGGGGCCAAGGGACTTCGGGTCATCGCCAACATCGAGACCGGGCAGGAGATGATTCAAAGGTGGGAGATGGACGATGTCTTCTACGGCTTCACCGGCAATTGGATCATGCAGGAGGCGGTCCTCGCCAGCGGATGCGTGGACATCTTCGTAGCCGACATGAACTGCTCGATGCCCATCGATCCTATCTATGCGGAGAAGTACAAGTTCAAACTGGTGCCGGTGAGCGCGCTTGTAGCATTCGAAGGTGTGACCGATCGTGTGAACTACGATCCTGAGAAGGCCGACGACCAGGCTGCCATGCTTCTGGACATGGCCATAGCGAATTTCAAGGAGAGACAAGGCACGGTTGAACCGGTCAGAGGCCTTCCGGTCACAGAGGCCATGGTCGGCTTCTCTCCCGAAAGCATAATAGACGCCCTGGGAGGTTCGCTGGACCCGCTGCTCGATGCCATCAAGGACGGCTCCATAAGAGGCGTGGTCGGTCTGGTATCCTGCACCTCCTTGAGAGATTCCGGCCAGGATGTTCACAGTGTAGCTATCGCCAAGAAACTGATCGAACGCGACATCCTGGTGCTCTCCCTGGGGTGCGGGAACGCGGCCATGCAGGTGGCGGGACTCTGCAGCCCTGAAGCCAAGCAGGACGCCGGCCCCGGTCTCCAGGCTATCTGTGGGGCGCTAGGGGTACCACCGGTCCTAAGCTTCGGCACCTGTACCGATACCGGCCGGCTGGCCGACCTGCTGGGGGCAATATCCAAGGCGCTGGGAGATGTACCGATTCCGGACCTCCCGGTTGCCGCGGCCGCACCCGAGTACATGGAGCAGAAGGCGACCATCGACGCGGTTTTCGCGCTGGCCCTGGGCCTATACACATATGTGAACCCGGTCCCCACGGTCACGGGAGCCCCGAACCTGGTGAAGCTTCTTACACAGGACTGCAGAGACATCACCGGTGGAGTCCTGGATGTGGAGACCGACGCGGAGAAGGCAGCAGATAATATCCTGAAGCACATAGAGGACAAGCGGAAGCAGCTCGGCATCTGAGTATCGGAAATCCGAATAGCGGACGTGAACCCGTCCCGAGGAGTTCGCGGCGCACAAGGACATAGACGTGGCCAAAACAGGCCGGATGGAGGTTTTGCGATGACCAATAGCAAGAAGGCCGGTGACGGTATCACTCCCGCCGAGGTAGTGACGGCGGAGAACATGGTCGAGTACCAGGATTCGGCCATTGTCAGCAGGACGATAGTATCAAAGAGCGCCGGGACAGTAACCCTGTTCGCATTCGACCAAGGACAGGCACTAAGCGAACACAGCGCACCGTTCGACGCCCTTGTCTTTGTCGTGGACGGTGCGGCGGAGATCACGATCTCCGGAAAGCCCTTTGAGGTGGCGCGAGGCCAAGCATTACTCATGCCCGCCAATGAGCCCCATGCGGTCAGCGCTACCGAGCGCTTCAAGATGATGCTGGTGATGATAAAGTCTTAGAGGGGTCAGGGCGTCTCTTGACGCTTCTCGCCGGCGAGAAGCGTCAAGAGACGCCCTGACCCCACAAGTGTTGACTTCGGACCCCTTCTTGTGATACTACTATCGCCGGGAGGGGTACGGTTGATACTCGATGATCTCAGAGGCGAAGTCGTCCTTATAAAGCTGAGAGAGTTCGAGCAGCTGGCAACCTTCGGCATAGCCTCTATAAACGTTTATGCGAAAATTGTCGAGGTTGACGAACGAGTCGGCATCTGGGTTGAAAATCCGAATTGGTCTCCCGCCGCCGCCCCGGAAGATGATGACAGCCACCTCGCGCATATTCTTGTCCGCTGGGAATACGTCGTCGGGATTATGACTTTCCCTGAACGCGAAGGCTTCGGAGAAGAGGAAGACATAAAACCCATCGGGTTCGTATCCTGACCTCCGCCATTAAACCGTTTCACGCAGCAGATGGCCGGTTTTCACCAGCCGACACCTCTAACCAGGCTGGTCAAAAGCGTTCAGGTGCAAGGCACGCGAAGTTGCCACGAGCGAGGCGTACATATGCGTACGCCGCAGTGAGATGGTGACGAGCGTAACACAGCAGATGGCCCGTTTTCACCAGCCTATCTAGCTACTACCAGTTTGGCCATCTCCTTACCCCCACCGGAACTCAGCCGCACGAAGTAGACGCCGGGGCCGAGCCTCATCCCACCGGGCCCGCGATCGTCCACGTCCAGGGTGTGATATCCCTCGGATCTGTGCCCGCCGAGCAGGTTTGCCGTCAACCTGCCGGCTACATCATAGAGATCCAGGCTGATCGTGGAGGACGCAGGCAGTCCGAATACAATCATCGATGAGGTGGCGGTCGGGTTACCCCCTCTGACCTCAAGCACCAGGCGGCCCGGGACGTCCGGGCGCTCGGGTGTCACAACTCCCGACTGGGAACCCCAGAGCGTGAAGTCGGCCTCACTCATGTCGGCGCCCTCATTGGTTGCGGCATCTTCGGCGACAACCTTCACGCGGGCCGTCCGGGAATCCATGTCCGGCACGAACCAGGTGTAGGATCCATCATTGGCTTCCCCGGATGCTATGGTGTCCGGGAAGGTGGCCCCACCGTCTGTGGAAAGCAGAATAGCCACAGATACGACACCCATATTATCGGCGGCATCCCACTGTATCTCATAGTTGGTGTAGTAGGTGCAAGTCTCACCGCCATCCGGGGCGATTACGGCGACAACCGGATCGAGGGTGTCCGCGACGGCCGCGCCGCAAGCCAGGATCCGGAAATCATCGACAGCGGCTTCCACAATCGAGCCCCCGACTCCCGAGTCGTCCGCTATGAACCGGATCTTGACTTGATCGGTCAGTGTAACATAGTCCTCAAGGTAAAATTCCTTCCCTATCCACTCGCGGGCGCTCGAGGACACCGTCTCGAGATTGGTCCAGGACGTGCCGTCGTCAAAAGATACATCAACGACGAAATCATCGTCATTGGGGTTGGAGCCGGTCTCACTGGAGAACCACCTGTAATAGGTGAGGACGGCTGAGGTCTTATCCGAAAGGTCGATGGTCGGACTTAGGAGAGTGGTCTTGCCGCCGTCCACGTCATAGGTACCCTGCGATGATCCGCCGGCAAGGCCTGTGACATAGCAGTCGGTGCCGGGTGACCCCGTATGGTCATCCCCCGGCTGACATGGCTCGCTGCCCCACCAGGTGGGGTCGGGGTCTCCGCGTTCCCAGATGCCGGTGGCGGCACCATCCCCCGTATCGCCCACCGTCCAACCCTGGTCGGTTTCGAAATCATCATCGAAAACGGTTATGATCTCGCCGGCCTGGAGCACAATGTTGATTCCGGACGTCCCCTGGTCTGACGTGACGGTAAGATGAAACCCGACGGCCCCGCATGTCGGCCCGCCCGGTGTTACCACGAAAGCAAAATGCGGCGAAGCGCTCTGCCTGGTCTCCCCCTTGCCTATATCGGAGTAGGCAGCCACGCTGTCGATCAGGTCGACACCCGGGGTCATGCTCTCCAGGCAGCCGCTTACATTTGTAGCCGTCTCGGCTCCGATATTAAGAACCGTTATGGGCAGGCTTATCACCTCACCGATCTCAATGTTGCCGTCTCCGTCACCGGAGGCGTCATCGATCACATGGGAGTCATGGAAGAAATGGACGGTTTGGTCCGGACTGTAATTGAGAGCTGCCGCACCATAGCCAATGTAGCATGTCCCATACTTCATATAGATGTAGCCGTCCTCGCCCCAGTCCGGGCCCCAGCTGTTCTTTACGATCCACGCCCCCTCCCCACCACACATGGTGTCGTCCCAGCCGACTATGGTAACGCCGTGGTTGATCTCGGTGCAGACATCTTCATAGCAACCGCCGGTATAGGCATTGAAGCCCCCACAGACCGCCATGGCCACTGCTACCGGTCCGTCCAGCACGGCGGTTTTGATGTCATCCACAGTCTCGGCCACGTAGTAATAGCTGTCGAGATCGTCCACCACGTCACACGAATCCTGTGTGCAGGGATCGGTATCAACCTCATGGTACGGCATGCATTCTTCGAGTACGGCGCCGTAGTCGATCCAAATATCATAGGCGGTCTCCATCCACCCACCGTTGCAGCCATCGCCTTCGGTGTTGCACGAGAGTATCGCCTGCTCGGAGAGGTTCATGTCCCGCCCACTGTAAATCATGATCCGGGACTCGAATGCCGCCGCCGCGCAGAAGGCCCAACAGCTTCCGCATCCACCCTGGTTCCTGACCGCGGTGACTCCCCCCTGAGCCCTCCAGTCGAAGCTCGGCGGCAAGTACATCCCGGCGGGGGCTCTAACCAGCCTATTATCGCGTTTCGCGAGCTCATAACGCTTCTCGAAGTCGGGAGGTATACGCAATCCCAGAAGTTGCTGGAACTCCTCTTCGGACAGATGTGAAACCGAGGTCGGCCCCACCTGCCAGCTATAACCCTTCTCGTCGATCGTCCGGCGGATTCGTTCGATCGCCTGGAGCTCGGCTTCGTCCGGTTGCCTGTCCAGTGCGAAAGCGGAGGACATCAAACCCAGAGCTACAATGCAGAACACACCTATAGCAATACGCTTCATAGACGATACCTCTTTTCCGTTCCATGTTTGTCACGTACTCCCGGGGGATTACATCGCGGGCTAGGCTTGACGTTTAATATTATACCGCACTTTGGGGACCGATTTCAAGCTTATTGAGGCCTGGGAGGCCTGTAATTATGGCCTTTGCGGGCATCTGCAGCCAATAACGGCAAGTATTGTATGTTTATGGCAATTGTGGTAGAATCGGACCCCGATAACGGAAGAGACAGGAGGGGACAATGGCAGACCTAAGAATGGTGTTTATAGCAATCGCGATGGCCGGAGCCCTCATGACGGCCGGGTGTGGCGGCGATGGAGGGGGCGGCACCGAGGTGGATAATCCCCAGGTCGTTGCGACATACCCGCAGGAGGGTGCAGCCGATGTCAATCTGAACCCGCTGGTACAGGTGTGGTTCGACCGGGAGCTGGATGAGGCAACCGTGGACTCCGCATCCTGCCATGTGGCCGGAGCCGTTACGGAGCGCCTTGAGTACGATCATTCCGAGAAGGCAATACGTATCTATCTGAGGGAGTTACTGGCCCCGGAAACCGGCTATGAGATCCTCGTTGCCTCGGCCATCACAAGCAAGGCCGGAGACCCCATGACGGAAGACCAGACGTTCGCTTTCACCACGGGCCCCATGGATTGTGACCATCTCGATGACTACCTCGAACCCAACGATACGATCGGTGCAGCGGCGGAGATCGACATCGTCAAGGCGTATCCTCTGCTCTCATCGTGCGGCGGCGACAATGAATACTACAAGTTCGTCTTGAACGATACGGCGAAGGTCACCGCGCGTATCGAACACGTTTATTCCGAAGACCCGCAGCCCACGTGGTACATCCGGTTCAAGCGTGCGACAGATGAAGCCTACACCTGGTCCATAGGGTGGTTTGCCGAAGGCACGAGCATAAACCACGCGTTCACCTTCCTTCCGGGTACATACTACGTTGAGACAGGCAGCGGAGTGGAGACGGGCCGTATCGTCGTGTACAATCTGATTCTTCAGGTGTCCGCTCCCTGTCTCGATGACAGCCTTGAAGACAACGATTTTATCGATGAAGCCTCCCCGATCACTCCGGGGCTGACCGAGGGTCTCAGGGGCTGTTACAGGGACAGAGACTGTTACTCCATACATCTCGGGCTGGGACAGACGCTTACGGTAACCGTGGATCAGGACCCCGACATCGGGAGCCAACTGACTCTGGAGGTTCTCGGCCCCGACGGAGCAGTCCTTACCGGCGGCACCTATGTGGAAAACCCGGCGATCCTAACATGGACCGCGACCCAGGACACAACACATTACATAGGCGCGACCTATGGGAATAGCAACGTCAGGTACAGCATCGACGTGGATATCATGGGTCTGCCGTAGCGGCTACGTCGGGGATGGAACCCCGACCAACGTCGGCCACAGAGAGCCGACGCTACACTGACCATTCGTTGCCACGGGAGCGGCAACGCTACGGTAATCGGCAGTCTGAGGGCTAATCGCTGGGGGGCCTGAGGCGTCCGCTGTCGTTGAGATGACAGGATGAAGTTGGTCTGGATTGATGTTGGTGGACCCAGTGGGTAGCTAAACCGGAGAGAGACCTTCCGGTGAGTGCCGATTCCGGACAGACCCCTGGCCTGTGGCTGGATTCAGGTGAAAACCTTAGCGATGTGGGTCAGTAGAGTTCTTCCTGCTGGTGTGGCGGTGGGGGCCTCTGGCACCTGAATGTTATCCTCAGGTGATGGATGATCTGGTCTATGACCTCGTAGTTGGTGATGAAGGCGATCACCTTCATCTCGGAGCCGCAATTGGGGCATATGAGGGGATCAACCTCGTAGACCTTCCTTATCAGTTCTCTCCAGCCGGGTGAGGTTGTTGGTGCTGGAGGCGGCTCGAGCATTGGCAACACCGATGGGTCCTTACCTCGCTTCCTCTCTTTTCCCCTGTGGGCATT
>JALGWN010000242.1 GCA_025774115.1 bacterium | reverse complement strand
TGAAGTCGGGATCGAAGTCAAATGTACCTGTGCCATCACCGTTATCCAGGAAACTCGCGTTGGTAGGTACATCCTCAGCCGTAAGTGCAGGGGTCGAGCCATCGGGATCGGAGGCCAATACCGTGAAGTTGAGATTCGCTCCCTCATCCACCGCCTTGGGCCCTATGGCCGCAAGCTCAGGTGGCTGGTTGATCACGATGTCGACGCTGTCTACATCGTTGCCCTGGGCAGGATCGGCTTCCTGCAGCGCCGTCACTTCGGCGAGATTCCTGATTGTCTGGCCTTCAGTCCCTGGATTGACGGCTGCACTCAGATCCAGGGTGGCATTAGATCCATTGATCACGTCTCCAACATCCCATAGCCCCGTTCCGCTGTCGTAAGTCCCCTGGCTAGGTGTATCGGAGTCATATGTGACCCCTGCCGGCAGCAGGTCGGTGATCTCAATTCCGGTAGCGGTTGAAGGACCGTTGTTTGTCAACGTGAGCGTGTAGGCTACAACATCATCGACGCTCGGATTGCCTTGATCGACGACCTTGGAAATATGAAGATCTGCTATAGGCTCGGACCGATCCCAGAGGAATATGAACGGCTGGTTCTTACCTTCTCCGGTATCGATCTCCTGCGTACTGGGCACGCCCCACATATCCCCGTACCAGAGTGTGTAGTCGAGGTCGTTGTCGTCATCCTGCACGGAGAGCATGATGTGGTCCGTATCGGTCACACCGGCCAGCATCATGGAGTTTGTCGGGACTCCGAAGATCCCCTGCGTCTGCTCAGACGACCACCCGCTTCCAGTCATCCACTTCCGGTAGCGCACCGACGTCGCCTCTCCATAGGCTGCCAGTGCCTCACCGGATTCCCCCTCAAAGGCTACGGCAACCCCCGGATGCATTGTGCCGGTTGCAGAATTGGTTGCGGTTTCGGGTGCCTCCCATGCATCTTCGTCCCAGATGCTGAGCCATATGTCCTGGTCTGAGGTTATAACCCCCATCACGATCTGATCGCTTTGGGGATCCGGTCCGAGGGTTGTCCACTGGACATCGCCCGATGCATCGGCCGGCTTTACAAGGCTACCCTCGCCGCTCCAGTCGGAGCCGTCCCATGTCCGGTAGTACATCGTGCTTGAGGCTTTGCCGTAAGTTAGAAGGGCATCACCCGACTGTTGCTCATAGGCTACGCAGATATCGGTTCGGTTATCACCGCCGACGGCATCCAACACCTGGCCGTTGCCCCAACCCGATCCGTCCCAGGCCAGGGCATAGTCCTCACTGTTCTGGTTGCTCACGACAAGGACCATTTCATTTGAATTGGGTTTGGCTGCAAGGTGCATCTGCTTCGGCTCGCCTGCAATGGGAGTCGTAACCGAATCTTCGCCGGACCAATCGCTTCCATCCCAGATCCGGTACGAAAGGCCCGCGGCGCCGCCGTCGCCGTTGTTCCATACGAGCATAGCCCGGCCGCTTCGGTCTTCATATGCCACATCGAAGCTCCACCAGAACGACTCACTCACATTGGCCAGCGGACTGAAGGAAAAAGCGGACCAGGACAGGCCATTCCACATCTGACCGGCGATAATGCCGTCTCCATCCAAACCGACCAGGAGCGCCTCGTCTCGGGTAGGCGCTTCAGCACCGGCGATGATTTTCCATGTACCTACGTCGGCCGTATTTCCGGCGGTCCCAAACGAGCTGCCGTCCCACTCATTGTATTTCGGGACACTGAGACTGCCGGACCGCCACACCGCCGTCCCAAGCGGGGATACCCCTAAGAACTCCCGGGCACCCATGTCAGGGGCGACATCGTGATAGGCATAGCGCAGATCGAGCCCCGCGTTTATGGCAAACGACCCATCCTGCAGAGTGAAATCAGCGCCAGGGGCATCCACAAACATGGGATCGGTAGATATCCCGCCGGATGAGTCGGCCACTCCACCGGTGTAATCACCGCTTGTATTGTCCCAGACGTCGTTGAACCCGCATACATTATCGGCTGCACCGGAGATGCCGTACTGGGAGTTCTGCAAGATGATATTGTTGAATACCCTGTTCTGGTTCCCTGCGCCCAGAATCTCCACACCGTTGAGGTCGTTGTCGTATACGGTATTCCCGTAGAAACGGTTGCCGCCGGCCAGCTCGGTACTCCTTATGCCATCATCTCCACATGACCAGATGACATTCTTGAGAATCGTATTGTCGTCACCGGTCACCTTAATACCGTCGTGGTAGACCCCACGTACTCTGCAGTCGGTTACCAGGCAGGAATTGCCGGCAACCTCTATGCCCGAGAGTGTGGCGAGAATGTCGCAGCTTATGGCAAGGCCGCGGACCTCGATATTGTCAGCCTGGACACGGACCGCAGCACTGAAGCCGCTGAGAGTTCTTATAGCCACAACACCAGTGCCTATTTTCATATAGACGATGGGGTTACCCGCGGTACCGGAGGTTGTGAATGCATAACTACGGTCGGGCATATAGACACCGGGCATGATGAGGACGCTGTCTCCGGGGGCAAGCACGCCCTCAATGTCGCCATTGTCGGGCGATTTCCAGGCAGTCCCGGGAGTCAACCCATCGGAACCGTCGTTACCCGATGAGGAGACAAAATAGTTCACTGCCCCTGCGGGTAGGGCGTAAAGACATAGTAATGTCATCAGCAGGATTATTCTGCGCACAGTCCGGTCAGACCCCCACGACTCGTGTTCTCCCGCCCTGTGTTATCGGCACATGAGGCCGAGCACCATTAACAAAAACAGGTTGGTCGTGACACGGGCCCTGCTCGGTTTATGCGAAGTCAGGGAGGCAGATCACGAGGCCATATCAGCGACTTCTTCAGCCACCGCTGCGCTCTCACAGGGCCGGCCTCTATCCACGCAGTCGAGACTGCAGAGGCGTACGTTGCGGGGGCGACAGTCCTGGTGTTTGTGCGTATAGTACCCCAGGGTATTTCGGGCTGAATAAGAGGATAACAAGCTGTTGAAAAACACCCATCTGCTGCGTTCGTTGCCACAGGAGTGGCAACCCTACACGCGCCAATGATCTATCTTAGCGGTAGAGACACGTATCCAGACGGACGATCCAAGGCCGCGCCACTACGTCGTGGAACGGAACACTCGCTCGTGCATTCAGACCACTACTTCCGCCGAAGGAAACCCAGCAACATCAGATTCTCTAAGGTAGCTATGGTTGGACGCGGGTGCTGCCGACCTTAGCTGCCTGCCCGG
>JALGWN010000073.1 GCA_025774115.1 bacterium | reverse complement strand
CGCGTGGAGAACCGAGGAGTATGAGGAAATGCGCTTCCCCGGTGGGAGGCACTATGGAGTCGTAGCTCAGGAAGTTGAGGAAATAGTCCCCGAGATCGTAAGCGGAGGCCCGGACGGGGCGAAAACCATAGTCTATTCTGAGCTGATACCTGTTCTGATTGAAGCCGTCAAGACCCAGCAGGATCAGATCGAAACCCTTCAGACCCAGGTTGATCAGATGCAAGACCAACTTGATAACAGGTAGGCCGCAGATCGCTTGTTTGCAGCGGTATAGTTCGTAGCGACGGGAGTCGCGACGCTACGGGGAAAGACCTCGTGTCGATCGGGTTCGCCGTGACAGGAGTCACGACGCTACGGCAGAGCGGCTCTCCTTCGCCTTCGTCTCTCGGTCAGCTCACCGTGTATCACGACTGCGGGGAAGAAGACGGGGGCGCCGATAAAGGCCACGGCATCTATGAGTTTGCCGCTCCAGCCGGTATTGAGTTGGAATTCCTTGAGCGCCGCGTAGAGCACAGGCACGACAAACATGGTGATCACTTCCAGCAGCATGCCGCCGAAGGAGGGAATCGCCATGGGCACCATGACATCGGCCCCCCTTCCTGTGGAAGTCAGCACCGGGATCAGGGCTATCACCGTTGTGGCTGTCGTCATCAGGCACGGTCGGACGCGCCGGAGCCCGGCCTCCAGGGTCGCCTGGCGGATCTCTTCGATTGTCCCGGGCACTTGCCGGGAGAATCTCTGATCGAGATATGTGGTCATGATAACGCCATCGTCCGATGCTATACCGAAGAGGGCAAGGAAGCCGACCCAGACGGCAACGCTCAGATTCAGCGGGTGCACCTGGAAGAGGTCGCGCATCCCGACGCCGGCAAAGGAGAAGTCGAGGAACCAGCCCTGCCCATAGAGCCATATCATGAGAAAGCCGCCGGCCCAGGCGACGAGAATCCCCGAGAAGACCAGCCAGGTCCTGGCGGCCGACTTGAACTGAAGGTACAGGATCATGAAGATGATGAACAGAGCAAGCGGCAACACCCAGCTCAGGGTTCGCTGGGCCCGCTGCTGGTTTTCATAATTGCCGGCGAAAACATAGCTTACACCGGCAGGTATGTCCAGATCTCCGGTTTCCACCTTGTAGTCGAGGTATCCCCTCGCCTGCTCGACGACATCGACCTCGGCGTATCCGGGCCTCTTGTCGAAGAGCACATACCCGACGAGGAAAGTGTCTTCACTCTTTATCACCTGCGGGCCGCGGAAATATCTGATGTTTGCCATCTGCTCCAGGGGCACCTGGGTACCGTCGGGGGCGGATACCAGGATTCTCCCCAGTGACTCGATCCGGTCCCGGAGCTCACGCATGTAGCGGACCCGCACGGGATAGCGCTGACGCCCCTCGACCGTGGTTGTAACGCGCCGGCCACCCACGGCCACCTCGATCACATGCTGGACCGTAGCGAGGTGAATTCCATAACGTGCAATGGCCATGCGGTCGATTTCTATCTCGAGATAGGGCTTCCCTACGATGCGGTCGGCTATGACCATTGAGGCATCCACGGACGGCACTTCCTTAAGCAGCCGCTCTATCTCGAGACCCACGCGCTCAATGGTCTCGAGGTCCGGTCCCTTTATCTTAACCCCCATGGGTGCACGCATACCGCTCTGGAGCATCACTATGCGGGCGGCTATGGGCTGAAGTCTGGGTGCCGGGGTCGTCCCCGGAATCTCGGCTGCCTTCACGATTTCCGCCCAGATATCGTCGGGTTCCCTTATGCCCTGCCAGGCCTGCCTGTCGGGATTGAGGTCGGGATCAAGCGGTGGGCGCCAGAGCCGGAAAGGCTTGCCACCCCGCTCCGGGAGGAGGTTCCCCTCGGAGTCACGCTCGAAACGTCCCTTGACGATGTACGGGTCGCCGTCATCGGCCGGAACCGGGGCGCCCGACATGTCCCGGAAGTAGTCATCCTCATGGCGGTCGTGCCTGAAAGTCAGCCGGTGTCCGCTACGATCCACAAGATACTCCGGGTGATAGTTGATCACGGTCTCGATCATCGATATCGGCGCCGGATCGAGCGGGGTCTCGGCCCTGCCCAGCTTGCCGACGGCGGACTCCACCTCCGGAATCCGGGTTATGGCCATGTCCTGCTTGCTCAAGACGTCCATCGCCTCCCCGATGGAGGCATGCGGCATCGTGGTGGGCATAAGCAGGTAGGAGCCCTCATCTAGCGGAGGCATGAACTCCTTGCCCAAACCAGGGAAGGCATGCACAAAGGCGGACGTCGGCCAGGACGTCTTAACACCCTGGGGCAGCCAGCCGAAGAAGGTATTGAAACCGAGCCAGGTCATCGCGCCCAGGAAGGTCAATACGGCAGGGATCATAAGAAACGCCAGCTTGTGCCGGAGGCACCATCTCAGGACCGGTGCGTAGATTCTGTGGAAAAGAAGGATAAATGTGAGGAAGCCTCCGATCAGCATGATCACGAAGAAGACGTTGAGGGCAAGACCCTTATCGGGCCCCAGAGGCATCCAGTGCCGCGTAAGTACGATGGCGACAACCAAAGCTATGATTACATTGCTTGCCTTCGGGGCCCAGCGCCGCGCGTGCTCCGGAAGCCGCCCGGAGGCGAGATGGTATGCTCCGGTGCCGATCAGCATAAGCCCCAACAACCACCATAGGTAGCTCGGTGTTGAGCCGGCTGCCGAGATGTGTCTCACGAGCGTGACCACCAACACCACAATCCCCGCAAGTATGGTGGAGCCGTGAATACCCAATTTGAAATGCCGCGGCCCGGCGCTCTTTCTGGTAAAGAGAAGATGGGCGAGGGACGGGATAATGAGGAGGGCTACTATCACCGAGGCTACGAGGGCGAACGTTTTCGTGAACGCGAGGGGCTTGAAGAGTTTCCCCTCGGCCGCGATCATCGTGAATACCGGCAGGAAGCTCACGACGGTGGTGCTTACAGCTGTCACTACGGCAGAGCCGACTTCCTTTGATGCCCTGAGGACCACCTCGAGCCTGTCCTCGCCGGGATCCGCCTCATCGAGGTGTCTTATGATGTTTTCGGTGATGACTATTCCCATGTCGACCATGGTGCCGATCGCGATTGCGATACCCGAGAGGGCAACGATATTGGCGTCCACGCCGAAGAGCTTCATCGCGACAAAGCACATCAAGACGGCCAGAGGCAGGAGGCCGGAGATCAGTATCGAACTCCGCAGGTGCATCACCATGATCAGCACGATGATGATCGTGACAAGGATTTCATGTGTGAGGGCCGAGTTCAGGGTGCCGAGGGTTTCCTGAATGAGCCCCGTGCGGTCGTAGAAGGGGACAATCGTTACCCGGCTCACGGTGCCGTCCTCGAGGGTCCGCTTCGGGAGCCCGGGCGAGATCTCGGCGATCTTCTTCTTGACGTTGTTTATGGCCGCAAGCGGGTTCTCGCCGTAGCGAACCACAACAACACCGCCGACTGCCTCGGTCCCTTCCTTATCGAGCGCGCCACGCCTGAGTGCCGGGCCCCGCGAGACGTTGGCCACTGTTTTCACATAGACCGGCACGTTGTCGTTCATCTTGATAACGGTGTTCTCTATATCCTCGATGCCCCGGATAAAGCCGACACCGCGGATCACGTATTCGACCTGGTTGACCTCGATGGTGCGCGCCCCGACATCGACGTTGGCCATCCTCACCGCCATGAAGATCTCTTCGAGGGACACCTTGTTGGCGTGGAGGGCGTCGGGGTCGACGTCTATCTGGTACTCGCGGACGAAGCCACCCACCGATGCGACCTCGCTCACCCCCTCGGCGGAGAGCAATGCGTAGCGTACCGTCCAGTCCTGAATGGTGCGAAGCTCGTCCAGATCCCAGCCGCCTGCGGGGTCGCCGTTCTCGTCCAGGCCCTCGAGTGTGTACCAGAAAATCTGCCCCAATGACGTAGCGTCCGGTCCGAGCATAGGCTGCACTCCCTCGGGGAGCAAGCCGGGCGGGAGGCTGTTAAGCTTCTCGAGAATCCGGGAGCGGGACCAGTAGAATTCAACATTGTCTTTGAAGATTACGTAAATGGTCGAGAAGCCGAACATCGAGAAACTGCGGATGGTTTTGACTCCCGGAACACCGAGTAAAGATACTGTCAGAGGATAGGAGATCTGGTCTTCGACGTCCTGGGGCGAACGGCCCATCCACGTGGTGAAAACAATCTGCTGGTTCTCCCCGATATCGGGGATGGCATCCACCGGGATCGGGTTGCGCGGCAGTCGCGTGATATCCCAGTCGAATGGGGCAACACTGACGCCCCACATCACCACGGCCAGCACCCCGAGGATCACGACCGCTTTGTTCCTGAGGAAGAAGCCGATGACCGCCCCGATCAGGGAGAAAGAAGATCCGGATCTGCCGCCGGTCGAATCAGTCATGCCTGTGTTCTCCGTATCCGCCTTCCGGGCCGGGGGCAAGGCCCTCGGTCATCTCGCCGCAGCGGAACATCATCTCGCCCCAGTAGGGGTTCTCGACCTCCATGCTGCTCTGAAGCCAGTCGGCCCCGCGGTTGTCGAAGGCCATCGAGCAGTGGAAGAGGTAGGCCGGCTTACCGGCGCCTGTTCCGAAGCTCTTAACGGCCGCGTACATCGTCTCGGAAAGGGGTGCGAAGGCGGTTCTTGCCGCGGCGATGTCCCCGGCCGATCGGATCATATCCGCGTGATTTCTGAAACCGCCGAGATAATCCATCCAGGCATTGTGGGCGGCCCCACCGAGGAGGGTCATATCGACCTCCAGCAGTCTCTCCTCCAGGGTCTCCGCTGCCTCCCGCGCCATCTCGAGGGAGTCACGGCTCAGACCATGGTGGATCTCGAGATAGGAGTCGAAGACACGATCCATCCGGTCCGTGAAATCCGGAGGGACACTGAAGCGCTCGAAAGTGCGAGCCTCCGTGGCGCCGGCGGCGGGACCTTCCATGGCCCCATGCTGGTGACCGGGTACCGGCCCCCCGCCCTCCGGGTTCATCATGCTGGGTTTTGCAAGTATCTGAATTGCGCTGTCGATCTTGAAGTTGCCGTTTGTGACGACGCGCTGGCCCTCCTCGAGACCCTCCTCGACCACATAGAAATCGCCGGCGCGCGGACCGAGCACGATTTCCTTACCTCTATAGAGTCCGGGCTCGGTCTCGAGATAGACCACGGCACGCTTGCCTGTAATCAGCGGTGCGGAAGCCGGGATCACCAATGGTGCCCGGGCCCGCCCGACCGCACTCATCTCCGCACTCACCACCCCTCGCACAAACATCTCAGGCTTGAGCTTGCCGCCGGGGTTCTCGAGGTTGACCCGGACCTTGGCGGTCCGCGTCCTGGGATCAAGCACGGGATCGATGAAGTCCACCTCGCCCTCGAACGTCTCCCCGGGATATGCTTCCGCCGAGAATTCGACGTGCTGCCCCGGCCGAAGCCAGGGGAGGTCTGATTCATAAGCGTCGAGTTTGATCCACACACGAGTGAGGTCCGCAAGAGTGTAAATCGGAGTGCCGGTGTTTACGTACTGACCCTCGACGGCGGCCTTCTCGACCACGACACCACCTGCAGGCGCGCGGATGACGATTTCGTCCGATACCGTGCCGCGGGTTTCTATCTCAGTGATCTGTTGCCGGGTAAGTCCGAGGAGGCGCAGTCTTTCCCGGACCGCATGGACCGTCTGGTCTGCCGTCCTTCTCAGGCTTTCGACGTCGCTTTGCTTCAGTCTCTCAACCGCCCTCAGGGACTGTATGAGTTCTTCCTGTGCGGCCACAAGTTCGGGACTGTAGATCGAGACCATCGGGTCGCCCTGTTGAACCTCCACGCCCGTGTAATTGACGTGCAACCGGTTGAGGCGGCCCGGGACCCACGCGGTGATGTAACTCACACTGGTCTCGTCATACTCCACCTTGCCGGCCAGCCTGATCTTGGCGGCAACCGTTCTACGCTCGACGAGGGCGGTCCGGACCTCGGCCAATTTCCTTGCAGCCGGAGAGAGCCTCAGCTCCCTCGGGCCGGCATCCCCCGCGCCTCCTTCCGTGACCCGAACCAGATCCATGGCACAGAGCGGGCACTGGCCGGGCCTCGGCTGGCGTATCTGGGGGTGCATCGCGCATGTCCAGATCTCAGCCTTTGCTGTCTGATCCACCGCTTGGTCATGGTCCGCGGCCTCCCCTTTTCCGCTCTTGCCGATGGAATACCCCCACCAGATGCCGATTGCTATGAGGGCTGCCGCCCCGGTGCACACGATGGCAACCGCTTTCCAAGAGAAGCGCGTTCGGGGTATCTTCTCGATGCCATCTTTCATCACCGTTACCTCCTCGGCCTACTCGGGCTCGGGTAGTAACTCCACGTCGGTCCCCGCCGGGCCGTCATCTCCCACACCCGGTCCCGCGCCCTGTTCCGGCCCGACCTGCCTGCCGATCAGCATTTCAATCTCTGCGAGCCGCTGGGCGCGATCGGCCAGCGCCCGCTCATGAGCCAATTGGAATTCTAATAGTGTGCGCTGGGCTTCGATCAGATCGAAGAAATCCGCTTTGTCGGCGGAGAAAGCTCTCTGGGATGCGGCCAGCGCCTGTTCGGCCTTTGGAACCAAGGAATCGCCATAAAGGTCTATCTTTCGCTCCGCGGAGCGGAAATGGAAAACGGTCAGTTTGAGATCGCGCAGGAGCTGGTTTTCGTGATCCTCACGGCGCTTGGTCGTCGCGCGAAGGCGTGCCTGCGCCTCCTCTTGTGCAGCACGGTACTTGCCGATCCAGATAGGCAGATTGAGAGAGAGAGTCGCCATCACCGGGTCCTTACCGCTGTCCTCGAGATCGGGATTGAGCGCATCGCCGGTTCTTATAACCATCGCGCCCAGAGTGATGTCGGGGAAATACCCCTGCCTGGTGAGACCTACGGCGGCCTCTTCCTTTGATGCCATGAACCCTAGGGCGAGGAGTTCCGGGTTGTTTTTTCTGAGCTCCGCATAGATGTCGGCGTCACTGAAGGTGATCTGTTCGGCGGCGATCTGCTTGGGCCAGGGCACATAGGTTTCCGGCGGCCGCCCCAGAGCCTTGTTTAATGCGGCAGCAGTAGGCCCGCGCAGGCCCCTAAGTGTCTCGAGCGCATCCTCGAGCATGCCCAGCTCGACCTGGGCCTTGATCAGGGCTGAGTAGGGGACACCGCCGACCTTGTACTTGGTCCTTGCCACCTCCTCGAGATTGGAGACCAGCCTTATATCGGCCTCCGTAACCGAGATGGCGCGCGAGAGATAATAGTACTCGTGGTATGCGTGCTTCACCTGGTAGATCAGCATGAGTCTTGCGGCCTCGTACCTTTGCCGCGCCGCCTCGGCCTCTTTGAAAGCCACCTCTCCCCGCCGCTGGAGTTTTCCCAGCCATGGGAACGTCTGCATCAAGGCGAGTGACTGCTCCTGAGGACCGACACGCGTCTCCACCGCCTCGACATAGTGGACATATGTGAAGCGTGGATCGGGGAGCGAGCGAGCCTGGGGGACCCTCTTGAGTGCCGCCTTCCAGTCATTGAAAGCCGCCTCGAGCCCGGGGTTCCTGAGGGCTGCGTACGCCATGTAGTCCGAAAGCGTGGCATCCTCACCGGGGTCGGGGATTCCACCCGGTACGGAAGCATCGGCCTCGTCTGGGAAAGCCCCGGCCTCCAGGTGAAGCTCCTGGAAGGCCTGTCTCTCCTGAACCGAAGCACACCCGGCAAGCACCGCAATAAGGACTATAGAAAGCAGCCGGAACACCGGTCGGAGCAGAAAGGAGCGCCCTTTCATGCAGCCTGCACCTCGAATGCCCGTCCGTGCCATCAACATTCATGCCCTCCGTCTTCGTCGGGTTGGTGTTACTCTTCCGCCCGCCCGGGCTCTACAGGGCCGAGCTTCTTCATGTATTTCTCGGGATTCTTCTCAAACCGCGAGATGCAGCCGGCGCAGCAGAACCGAATCTCCTGACCTTCGTATACGTAGATCACCGGTTCCCCCATCGATCCCAACTTGCCTCCCGATACAAGACACGTATTGAGCGGGTACGGTCTGGGTGACCGCTCGTCGACCCGGTCGGCTTTCGCCTTGGCTATTATCTTCATATATTCGTCGGGCTGTTCTTCAAACTTCTTGATACAACCGGCGCAGCAGAAGCGTACGACCCGGTTGTCATACACGCGATCCACGGGGTCGCCCATCGCACCCAGAGTATCCCCGCTTACGACACAGGTTTCAAGCGGATAGTCGGGGAGCTCGCCGGCAATGATGGCCTCGTCCACTTTCTTTATGTAACCGGCGGGGTCCTCCAGGAACCGGCCTACGCAGCCCTTGCAGCAAAACCGGATCTCGCGGCCCTCGTGCTCATAGATGTAGGGCTCGCCCATCGAACCGAGCTTCTCGCCTGAGACAATACACGTTTCGAGCGGGTAGGTGTCTTCCTCGGCTTTCGCGGGCTCGCCCGCCTCCGGCTCTGCGGCTAGCGCAAGGCCGCCGATGATCATGATTGCCGAGAAAACAACCAGCCCGGCGATCATTACATGGTTCTTTATTAGCCAACTTCGCAGCATCGTGGACCTCCATCGGTTGCATCCGGCGCCTGGAATGCGGCGCGGATAGATAAGAATCCGGTTGAATATATACCAACACCAAACCCATCAATCATCACAGCCTCCTACCTCAAGCGGACATTGTCATACACCCGCATCAGCTCGTCGACTTTGCGGGTGACGTCATCTGTATCCCTCGATCTGAAAGCCGAGAGCACGCAGGTCTCGATATGATTCCGCAAAACAAGAGTAGACACCTTGTGGAGTGCAGCCTCGACCGCCGATATCTGATTGACGATATCCATACAGTAGCGACGCTCCTTTATCATCTTCTGTACCCCGACCACCTGCCCCTCAATCCGCCTCAGGCGCTTGAGAGCATTGCCCTCTATCTTGTCATCAAGCATCGCCTCTCGACCTCCTTTCACATCTCTTTAGATACCCCATACCCGTATAAGGTTACCATTTTAGTTACCTTTTTGCAAGGGGAATAACCCCAAAGGGCCGACGGCGTGGCCAGGAAGCCCGTCTCAGCCTATCTTGATAAACTTGCCCTTCAGTGCCCCGCCCATATCTGCTACAATGGCGGGAGAGGTCTTACTGATTCAGGAAGAGGACTGCGGAGGTGCGCCATATGGATGCAACTATAAAGTTTCTGGGTGCGGCGCAGAATGTGACAGGATCGCGCTATCTGTTGGAATTCAATGGATCGAGAATCCTGGTCGACTCAGGGCTCTATCAGGAACGCGAAATGCGGGACAGGAACTGGGAGCCCTTCCCCGTTCCACCGAAATCGATCGATGCCATTCTCCTGACCCATGCGCATCTCGATCACAGCGGGTTCATTCCAAAGATGGTGAAGGACGGGTTTAAGGGCAAGATATACTGTACTGCCGCCACGGCAGAGATAGCAGAGATCGTGCTCCTGGACTCGGCACACCTCCAGGAAGAGGATGCGGAGTATAAGAAGAGACGCCATGAGCGGGAAGGGCGAAAGGGACCCCACCCTGAGATACCACTCTACACCCAGGAAGATGCACGAAACTCCTTCGGCCTTTTCACGACCTGTAAATTCGAGGAACCTCTCCAGGTTGCCGAAGGAATCCGGGCGACTTTATGTGACGCCGGCCATATCCTGGGTGCCGCCCATGTGAAGATCGATATCGAGGCCGGCGGTGAGCACCGGACGCTTGTTTTCTCCGGTGACATCGGCCGTTGGGATAGGCCGATTCTCAAGGATCCGACCTTGTTTGAGGAGACAGACTATCTGGTGATGGAGTCCACTTATGGCGACAGGCTCCATGAAGACCCAAGGGACCTCGACGGCATGATGGAGAATGTAATCCAGTCTGCCAAGCGACGCGGCGGGAATGTTCTCATACCAAGTTTCGCAATCGGCAGGACACAGGATCTGCTCTATTGTCTGAACGACCTCCTTCTCGAGGATAGAATACCCCATGTGATGGTGTTCATCGACAGCCCGATGGCTATCCGGGTCACCGAGGTATTCAAACGCCACCGGGAGCTCTTCGACGAGGAGGCTTTGGAGCTCATAAACGAGGGCAACTCGCCCTTCAGTTTCCCGAGCCTCAAGATGACTCCGACCGTACATGACTCGAAGGCCATAAACTATATAAGAGGAACTGTGATCATCATCGCCGGTTCGGGCATGTGTACGGGTGGACGGATCAAACACCATCTTGTCAATAACATAGCCAGGCAGGAAAGCACGGTGCTCTTTGTCGGCTACCAGGCAGGCGGGACGCTTGGTCGGGAGATCGTCAACGGGGCAAAAAAGGTCCGGATTCTGGGCAAGGAGCATCCCGTCAAAGCCCACGTGGCCCAGGTTCACGGCTTCTCGGCCCATGCGGACCGGGATGAGCTCCTTAGGTGGCTATCCGCCCTTAAGCGACCGCCCCGGCATGTGTTCGTCACCCACGGCGAGCCGAAGGCGTCGAAGGCGTTTGCCGATCTTCTTCGGAGCGAAAAAGGCTGGGAAGTCTCCGTCCCCAAGTATCGCGGTGTCGCCCGCCTGGACTGAGATCCTTTCCGGTTCCGTAGCGCTGCCGCTCCAGGGGCAGCGAACGTCTCGCCGGCGTCATGTCACTTAATGGGCACGCCCTGTGGCGGATAACGCGCCGAAGGCTTGGCGAGGGCGGTTAAATGCACCTACCACGGGCTTGACCGTGGGGTATTCCATAGGGAATGTGGTACTCATACCTCTG
>JALGWN010000072.1 GCA_025774115.1 bacterium | reverse complement strand
CGACTCGCAGAAACTCAACAAGGCCATGATGGAGCTATACCGGGAGCGCGGGGTGAATCCCCTGGGGGGGTGTTTCCCCATGTTGTTGCAGATGCCGGTCTTTATAGCCCTCTTTAACGTGCTGCGCACGACGATCGAGCTCCGGGGGGCGCCTTTCATGCTCTGGATACACGACCTGTCTTCTCCGGATGTTGTGGCACAGATTTCCCGTTATCGGTAACACACTTAGCCTGCTTCCGATTCTCATGGGCGTGGCAATGTTCGTCCAGCAGAAGATGCAGACCACCGATCCCAAGCAGGCGGCATTGACTTATATGATGCCGATATTGTTTACCTTCCTGTTCTTCAGATTTCCATCGGGCCTTGTGTTATATTGGCTTGTAAACAACGTCCTGACCATAGGGCATCAGTACTTATTGACCAGGGCGGACAAAGGGCAGGAAGCCCAAACCACCGGAGGATGACTATGCAGAACCAGGAAGTAACTTCAGACCGGATTGTAGATGAAGGCAAGACCGTAGATAACGCCATCGAAAAGGGGCTCGAGCGGCTCGGGATTACACGTGAAGAGGCCGATATCGAGGTGCTCGACCAGGGTAGCAAGGGTGTTCTCAACTTCATAGGAGTCAAGCAGGCCAAGGTCGTGGTTCGGAAGAAGGACGATATGGCCGGTACAGCCTCCAAGATCGAGGAATTACTTTCCAACGTATTGACTCTCATGGGGGTAGACAGCAAGGTAAGCGCTGGAATCGAAGAGGATATTCACAAAGTCAAGATAGATACTAAAGGAGCCGACGGCCTTCTTATCGGTAAGAAGGGACAGAACCTCGAGGCCCTGGAACACCTCTTGAGGCGCATGGTGGGCAAGCAGCTCAAGCGCAGTGTGAGAATGCAGATTGACGTGGGCGGCTACAGGCAGCGCCGGGTTGCAGCCCTGAAGAGCAAGGCCGTCTCCTTGGCCTCGAGGGTGAAGGCAAGCGGCAAGGAGATGCAGGTGGAGCCGCTGAGTGCCGCTGAGCGCCGTATCATCCATCTGGCTCTGGTGGGAGACCCACAGGTCAAGACCTTCACGATCGGTGACGGGGAACTCAAGAGCGTCGTGATCGCGCCTCAGCGCAGAAATACCAGAGTCCCGGAGGAGGCGGAGCAGAAAGGTTGAATGGCTCGACCATAGTAGCTGTCGCGACCTCTCCAGGCCCTGGGGCGATAAGCGTCATTCGACTGAGCGGCGAAGCCTCTGTAGCAATATGTGACAAGATCTTCCGCGGAAAGACGCCAATCTCCCAGGCTGCCGATCGTTCGGCTATCCTGGGCGAGATAGTTGACCCAGACGGTTCTCCGATCGATCAGGTGATGTTGCTTGTGATGAGAGCCCCGCGGTCGTTTACCGGCGAAGATGTCGTGGAGATAAGCTGTCACGGGGGCCGGCTGGCTCCGAGGTTGGTCGTGAGAAGGCTGATCGAGGAAGGGGCGGAACCCGCCCGGCCCGGGGAATTCACCAAAAGGGCCTTCCTTAACGGCAAGATGGATCTTGCGCAGGCCGAGGCGGTGATCGATATAGTCCGGGCCGGCAGCGAAAAAGCGCTCAAGGCGGCGGTCAGACAGCTTAAGGGAGATTTATCCAAGCGGTTCGAGGAGCTAGAAGACAGCCTTTTCGAAACAGTTACCCGGATCGAGGCGAACATAGACTTCGCGGACGAGGAGGGCATCACCGTTGTCGACCGGGAAGAACTCACGGATAGGTTGAAAACCTCCATAGCCAAGATGAAGGAGGTACTTGCCGCCCATGAACAGGGTAAGCATATCAAGCAGGGGTTGGATGTAGTGATCGTGGGCAAGCCCAATGTCGGAAAATCCAGCATCTTCAATCGGCTGGTCGGTGAGGACCGCGTGATCACAAGCGAGGTGCCTGGAACAACCCGGGATGTCGTGGACGGCCTTGTGGGCGTAAACGGCACTGTGCTCAGGCTCCATGATACGGCGGGTGTGGGTGTGGGGACCGGGGCGATCGAGCGAGAGGCCGTAGAGAGAACCCGGCGGATGCTTGGGGATGCCGACCTTGCACTCGTGATTCTCGACGCAAGCCGGCCCCTCTCGGGCGAGGACCGGGACGTTCTGGGCGAGGTGGCAGATAAGCCGCATCTTGTCGTGGTGAACAAGAGCGATTTGCCTACACGAGCTGCCCTGGGCGAGTTTGGGGGAGCCTTGAGGCTCTCGGCCCTCGAGGGATGGGGAGTGCCGGACCTCATGGCCGGTCTTGGGGAGTTTGCACACAGAAACCTGGGGGATCTTGACTGTGAGGTGCTGGTGAGCGAGCGCCATGCCGTTTGTGTCAGGGGATCTCTGGCAGGTCTCAGACGAGCCGCGGATGCCGTAAGTGAGGGGTTACCCCTTGAGTTTCCCGCCTCGGACATCAGACACGCGCTGGATTGTCTGGGCGAGGTGACCGGGCGCAAGATCGCACGGCGTGTATTGGATGAGATCTTCTCGAGGTTCTGCATAGGCAAGTAGAAATGTTTCACGTGGAACACTATGGCTATTTACTATCCTAAGACCTATGATGTGATTGTAATCGGCGCAGGCCATGCCGGCTGTGAGGCGGCGCTGGCTGCAGCCCGGATGGGGTGTAGTACGCTCCTCCTCACGCTCAATATCGAGAGCCTGGCCCAGATGTCATGTAACCCGGCGGTAGGGGGATTGGCTAAAGCGCATCTTGTAAAGGAAATAGACGCCCTTGGTGGTGAGATGGGGCGTATTGCCGATCTGACGGCACTCCAGATGAGGATGCTCAACAAGAGCCGGGGCCCGGCGGTCTGGTCGCTCCGGTCACAGAATGATAGACAGCTCTATCGGCTCCATATGCGGCGAGTAGTCGAGAGCCAGCAGCATCTGGATCTAAGGCAGGCGCTGGTGGAAAGCCTGCTGGTGGAGCACCGGCGCGTCATCGGCGTCGAAACGGAGACTGGTTACCGCTTCCGGGCCGGTGCGGTGATTGTGGCTACGGGGACTTTCCTTCGGGGGATCATTCACATCGGGCTTAAGAGTTTTGCGGGCGGCAGGAACGGTGAGTGCGCCAGCATGGGGCTTGCCGAGCATCTTAAGATCGGCGGGCTCGATATTGGAAGACTCAAGACCGGGACTTCACCGAGGATCAATGGCAGGTCGATAGATTTTGAGGGTCTTACCCCCGAAGGGGGGGATCCGGATATCGAGGCCTTCTCATATAGGACCCGGGAAAGCATCACTTCCACCGCAACTTGCTATATTACGCGGACCAATGAGCGCACCCATGAGATCATCCGATCGGGGCTCGATCGATCTCCGCTCTTCACGGGTCGCATTGAAGGGGTCGGCCCGCGCTACTGCCCGTCGATCGAGGACAAGGTAACGAGATTCCCGGATCGGAAGAGCCATATGCTCTTTCTCGAGCCTGAAGGAGCGCACACGCTCGAGTACTACATAAGCGGGCTCGCAACGAGCCTTCCGGAAGATATACAGATAGAACTGGTTAGATCGATTGGCGGCCTCGAACGGGCCGAGATAACACGCCCCGGATATGCGGTCGAGTATGACTTCGTAAGGCCCACAGATCTTTACCCTACGCTTGAGACCAAGTGCATCGAAGGCCTTTTCCTGGCCGGTCAGATAAACGGCACGAGCGGGTATGAGGAGGCGGGGGCCCAGGGTATGATTGCCGGCATAAATGCGGTGCTCAAGGTGACCGGCGGAGGCGAGTTCGTGCTTGACCGGAGCGAAGCCTACACCGGGGTCATGATAGACGATCTTGTAACCTGTGGTACTGAGGAACCTTATAGGATGTTCACGTCGAGGGCGGAGCACCGCCTGATCCTCAGGCAGGACAATGCCGATGAGCGCCTTATGGAATACGGCCACAGGTTCGGGCTCGTGCCGGCTGAGGCCCTGGCGCGGGTCAAGCAACGGGTGCGGGCCAGAGACGAAGTAGTATCAACACTGGAGCGTGAGCGAGTCAAGGAAGGCAAGGACAGCGTAACGCTTAAGCACCTCCTCAAGCGGCCGGGGATGGACTGGAAGGCTGTCGTCGCGCTGGTCCCATCGTTGGGCAAATACGGGCCCGAGGTCTTGAGCCGCGTTGAGATTGAGGTGAAGTACGAGGGTTACATAAGGCGGGAGGTCGCGTGGGCCCGCGACCTCAAGCGCAAGGAGGGCAAGCTGATACCCGGCCGGCTGGATTACGCTTCCGTGCCGGGGCTCTCGCTGGAGGCCACCGAGAAATTCAGCCGTGTGCGGCCGCGGTCGATCGGCCAGGCGGCCAGGGTGCCGGGGATAACCCCGGCTGATATCTCCACCGTGTTGATTCACGTTGAGAAGGAACGAAGGATGTCTAAGGATGAGTGAGCGGAAGGCCGGGGTCTTAAGGGGCGAAGTCGAGGGCCTAATCGATATGCTTGAGCAAAGCGGGGTCACCGTAAGAGCCGATGCCGGGGAGAGCCTGGTGCGGTTGGGCGAGCTCATCTACGAGTGGAATAAGCGAGTCAACCTCGTATCACGCAAAGACATATCAAGGTTAATATCCTACCATTTCTGTGATGCAGCGTCGTTGCTTCCCATCATCAAGCCTGAGGTCTCGATCTGTCTCCTGGATGTGGGCGGCAGCAATGGTCTGCCCGGGCTAGTGCTTTCGGCGCTTTCTCCGAATATAGGAGTTACGGTGTGTGACTCGCGGCAGAAACGTAAGGGCTTTATGGAAGAAGCTTGCGGGGCCCTTGAGGGCCAGGCGTCATATGTCGTAGCCAGGGTCGATAGCGACATCTTCCGTGCGGCCAATGCCGGGAAGTTCGATCTCATTGTGGCACGGGCGGTTACCAGGCTGAGACTATTGCTTGAGTGGTGCCTGCCATTGCTTGGGTCCGGCGGGTTCATTGCGGCCTACAAGGGCAGCCGGTGTTGTGAGGAGGTAAAGCAGGCTGAGGGCTATCTCTGGTCGCATGGGGCAAATATGGTGATGGTCTTAGGCAGCCCATTCGCTGCTAAGTGCAATCCATTCAGACAGTTCGCAGTCGTCGGTAAGAACCGTTAGGGGGTTGGGGCGTGGGAAAAATCATAGCCATAGCCAATCAGAAGGGTGGGGTCGGTAAGACCACCACGGCCGTAAACCTCGCAGCCTTTCTGGGGGTATCCGATCGCAAGACCCTTCTAATAGACATCGACCCCCAAGCCAATGCGGGAAGCGGTCTGGGTAAAGGGGCGTCGACTGAGGAAGCACCAACCATTTACGAGGTTCTTGTCGATGGGGTGCCCATGGAGGAGGCCATACTCAACACCGATGTACCGGGCCTCGATCTGGTCCCGTCACACCAGCGGCTTGTAGGGGCCGAGATCGAACTCGTCGGTATGATGGCAAGGGAGCTCAGGTTACGGACGGCCCTTGAGGGCATAAAGGCGAAGTACGACTATATCCTGATCGATTGCCCTCCCTCCCTGGGTCTGCTCACGGTGAATGCCCTTGCGGCTGCCGATAGCGTTCTGATCCCGGTTCAGTGCGAGTACTATGCCCTTGAAGGTCTTAGCCAGCTGCTGAATGCCATCGAGCTGGTTCAAAAGAACCTGAACCAGGATCTGGCGATAGAAGGTGTACTTCTCACGATGTTTGACAGTAGGCTTAACCTCTCCCAACAGGTCTTGGAGGAGACGAGACGCTTCTTTTCGACAAGAGTATATACAACGGTAATCCCGAGAAACGTGCGATTGAGCGAAGCCCCGAGTTTCGGCAAGCCCATTGTGCTCTATGATGTGCTCTGCTCCGGGGCCAAAAGCTATATGGATCTGGCAAAGGAGGTGATGGCAGGTGAGTAGGAAGGCCCTTGGCAAGGGGCTTGACGCGCTCATCCCCGATATCAAGCGCGACGCCGGGGAGGGTGACGGCAGGGCAGCTGAGATCATTATCGACGAGATTGCGGCTAATCCATATCAGCCGAGAAGCAGCATGAACGATGTCGCACTCGAAGGCCTCAAGGAATCCATCAGCGAGAAGGGGGTACTTCAACCGGTAATAGTGAGGCGTAAGGCGGGTCGTTTCGAACTTGTTGCAGGTGAACGCAGACTCAGGGCTGCCAAACTGGCAAAGCTTAAGTCTATTCCGGCAGTTGTGAAAGATGTGTCTGATTCTGAGGCGTTGGAGATAGCACTTGTGGAAAATCTCCAGCGGGAAGATCTGAATCCCATTGATGAGGCAAGGGGATACAGAGAATTGATCAACCGCTTCAGTTTGACACAAGAGCAGCTGGCGAAGAAGCTGGCCCGGGACAGGAGTACGATTGCAAATGTCTTAAGACTGCTCAACCTTCCCGAACAGGTAAAGCGGGCTCTGGAGGAAGGCAAGATCACGATGGGCCATGCGCGGGCTCTTTTGGGCCTTGACGATGGCAAGCAGATCGAAAGTGTTTTTCGGACATTGCTTCACAGGGGGCTCTCGGTGAGACAGGTGGAGGCCCTGGTCAGGCGGAAGATCAAGGCCAGGACCAGGCGGAGCCGGAGTGCCCCGGGTGTAGATCCGGAGATCGGCAGGATCGAAGAGGACTTGATGCGGAAGCTAGGCACCCGCGTGAGAGTCTTGGTTCATGGAGGACATGGCAAGATCGAGATTGAATTCTACTCGAATGATGATCTGACAAGGATATTGGAGGCTCTAGGGTAGAAGCATGAGGGTACATGGCAGGCACGTGGGTGGAGTGATTGGCAAGTTGCGGGTTGTGTTCCGCCACCTGGGACGGGGCTTTTCCTTCATAGTGGCCCCCCATGACACCGGGACCACCGTGACCTTCAATCTTCCGGGGCGGCTCGCCACGCTGCTCGCGATCCTGGTCGTCGTATTCATCGCGGGTCTTGCCTTCGTAGGGGTGACCTATACCAAGCTGGCGTTGCTTGCTTTCGAGACCGGCCGGCTAAAGGCTGAGAATCGTGACCTTCGACTCCGTAGCCGGAAGATCGACCGGCTCGAGCAGGAGATCGTCCGCATCGAGCAGCTCAGGCGGGAGATCGAGGCCTGGGCGGGTGTTGCGTCCCGGGAAACGCTTGTTCGGGCTGAAGCCGAGCCGGCGCTTATGGCCAGGGTGTGGCCCAGACGATATACTTACGCCTTGCTGGGCGCTCACTACGCACTGAAGGGTGCCGGGTTGCACGGCATGATTCAACCCGCGGCCGGCTGGGTGTCGCGGCGGTTCACGAAGCAAGCCGACGAAGGCCCCGGACATCGGGGGATCGACATTGCGGCGTCCCAGGGCACCCCGGTGAGATCTGCCCTTGACGGCGTAGTCAAAGCCGCCCGATGGGACGACATTTATGGTAATCTAATTGAGATCGAGCATAACGATTCGCTTTCCACAATCTATGGGCATAACGAGAAGATACTCGTAAAGGAGGGTGAGTATGTAACCAGAGGCCAGATAATAGGTGCTGTGGGTAATACGGGGAGGAGCACCGCCCCCCATCTTCACTTCGAAGTGCTCAATAACGGTAAACCAGATGATCCGGAAGCCTATATGGTCTTCAGGAGCGAATAGGATCAGACCCCTGGATTGGAGGTAGGATGTCATGTTTGGGAAAGAGGGAAGCGACCAGCAGGCAGCAATAAGCACGATCCTCGGCAGCGATTGTAAGTTCACCGGCGATGTAGAGGCCAAGGGCACCATTCGTATCGACGGTGAATTCGACGGCAAGATCGTCTCCACGGATTCGGTCATCGTGGGCAACAGCGGGATCGTCAAGGGTGAGCTCCACGCCGCCCATGCTATGGTAAGCGGGACTGTGGAAGGCAACATATTCGCCAAGAAGAAGGTGGAACTTCAGTCCGGCTCCAGACTCATAGGTGATGTCGAGAGCATAAGTCTTGTGATCGAGGACGGCGTCTTCTTTGAGGGCAAGTCCAAGATGCGGAAGGAAGGCGAAGCCTTCGTCCAGAAACCCAAGGTGTTCCACGGCACGCAAGAGAAGAAGGAAGAAGGGGAGCCCGGGTTCAAACCGAAAGAGAAGGTCAAGGAGCAGGGATAGAAGAGCAGACGGATGCGCCTTAAGGTTTTCGTCTTTTTCCTCGCGCTTTTTATTGCGACGGCAGCGGGGCATATCTATACCATCGACAGCAGTCTGAACTACATGGTGACCAAGTCGATGGGCCGGCATGGAACGCTTGCGTTCCCGAAATTCATGATGACGGTGGAGGGAAAAGACGGTCGGCACTATAGCAAGCTGGGCATAGGGCAGAGTGTCGCCGGTCTGCCCCTCTTCTGGCTGGGAAGCCTCGTGGAGCGCATATCTCCGGACAATCCCGCCTTCAGAGCTTACAGCCGTGGCTTTACCATTCCCCATGAGGGTGACGCGGTAGAGGCTGAGCCCCAGGGCCTCATACGTCTGAGCGATCGGGAAGGGGCGCCCCTCTTCTTTGTCACCCTGACCAATGCCTTCGCTGCAGCCTGGGTGTGCCTCGTCTTCCTGCTCATCTTGAGGCGATTCGGCCTAACGGAGGGCTGGGCGCTTGCAGGGACGGCCGTCCTGGCATTTTCCACGCCCCTGTGGGTCTATGCCAGGGACCTCTTCGGCGAACCCCTGTTTACGGCCTCGCTGCTTACGACCTTCTATCTGCTGAAGCGACCCGAGGGAGCGGTATCCCATAGGCGTCTCATGCTTGGAGGGCTGGCAACCTCGGTGGGGATGCTCACGCGGGCGAGCTTCATCCCCCTGGCTGGTATCTTCGCGGCCTACCTGGTGCTCGCTTCGGAGGAGCGGCGCCGTGGCCTCACGCGAGCGCTAAGGTATGTCGGTTTCTGCCTGCCGGGAATCGTGATACTGGCGCTTCTTAACCAGGAGAGGTTTGGAAGCGTGTTTACTACGGGCTACCATACGGCCTTCGACAAGGGTTTCTCGGTCCCACTCGCCAAAGGGCTTGTGTGGAATCTCGTGAGCCCTTACCGGAGCCTGTTCCTCTATGCTCCCGCAGTTGCGCTTTGCTTTTTCGGCCTCAGGACTTTCGCAAGAAAGCACCGGGCCGATCTCTGGCTCATCGTTGCCGTCGTGGCCTATATATTCACAGTCTATTCCCGTTGGTGGGCCTGGCATGGAGGCTGGTGTTGGGGCCCGCGGTTCCTGGTCCCCATAATCCCGCTGCTGCTCATCCCGGGCTTTGTGGCGGTCGGCCGGGGGGGCAAGTGGCTCGCCGGGCTTGCGATTGCCCTGGGTGCGGCCGGTTTCATCGTGCAGCTGGGGGCGGTACTCATAAACTACACCGCACCCTATGACTATTGGATCAAGATCGGCGTTCTGGACTGGGGCGAGAAGAACATCCAGATGTTCTCACCCATAACCACCCACTGGAAGGCGGTCATGGCAACCCATCCCGCAGCCTATGACCTCTGGCTCGTCCAAGCCATGAAGGTGAGCCGACCGGCCGGCATTGCCGTCGCCGCCACGCTGGGGCTCATTGTCGCTATTGCGGGAAGATCTCTATGGAATAGCCGCAGCAGCCGCTGACCCCATCCCCCGTCATCTGAAACCGGCGATAAAGCACTACCCGAAGCCCCGCCAATAGCGTTGCCTTCTTAAGGGGCACCATTCGGTGCCCCTCCGTTGTTTCCGGTAATCCCATGACACACCAAGGACCCGACCTCTTCTGCACTCTTGCTGATGGCCCCCCCCCGATGCATTTGCAATGTTGCCGATACCCGTGTTTTCTTGAGAATAGTTGCTATCCCCGGGCACAAACACTCCGGAGGCCGCCAATCAGGCCGTTTTCGGGTTGACATAGCCCCGCGGGCTCTGGTATAATCCGCCCCAGTGGGAGACACCGAAATTGCTCTCCATGGAGCAAACCCATCGAAAGAAATGCTCTGGTAGTGAAATCCACACCCAGAGCGCGACTCGTGGTAATCAAACGGAGGTGGTTGTGATGGCCCGTCATTACCGTATGGGCAGTCTTGGAGTGATCCTGGTGGTTGTCGGGATTCTGCTTGGCACCGTCATGCTCGGCGGTGGCTATGCGACGGATAACATACGCCGGGTGCGCATGAAACCGGTTCGGTTCGATCTTTGTACCGAGCTCGAGAACAGGGATTGTACATTGGATATCGATCCGACCACGATTCCCATGAATACCTGTGATCCCTTCCATACTGTCAACAACTTCAGACTGGTGTTCCGAGGCGTTGACAACGACTACGATCGTGAGGAATCGCTATGGTTATACACCCTGGAATGGAATGGCGCCCCCCCACAGCTTAACAACCTCGCCATCGGATTGGGTGAGTGTATCGTCCGCCTCAAGATCATCGGTGGCTGTCCTGCCGGCTATCGGGTGGGGATCCATCCCGCAACGGGCATATACGCCATCTACTGGGACGCCCCCCCCCCGGACATAGAGGATCTACACATAAGCTTCCTCGTTGATGGCATCTATGAGGTGGGCCAGATGCCGTTTGCGGTCAACGGAGCGATCGGGGGCATCTGCGGCCTGATCTGTGAAGAGACCTGTGATCTAAGTGTCACATGTCCCCCCGATATTGACCTCGACTGCCTCGATCCCACCGATCCGCCCTTCACCGGCTACCCGGTGATCGAAGGCACATGCCCGCCCTTCGATACCTCATATGCCGACACCCGGATTCCGGGTATCTGCCCCTACAATTTTACGATAGAGCGTGTATGGACAATCACCGATGCCTCAGGACTGGTGAGATTGTGCCCTCAGATTATCACAGTGGTGGACACGATTCCGCCGACGGTTGAATGTGGCCCCGATAGTCAGATAGCCTGCAACGAGCCGGCGGTCTTCCCCGATCCAGTGATCAGGGACAACTGCGATCCGGCCCCGATTGTAAGAGCCATCTCGGCCATTACGCCGGGTCCCGGCCCTTGCGAGGAGACCATCGAGATGTGCTGGGAGGCTGAGGACGCCTGCGGGAACGTCTCCGAGTCCTGCTGCATGAC
>JALGWN010000241.1 GCA_025774115.1 bacterium | reverse complement strand
CAGGAGGCCTACGACAGGACCATCCAGGATCTTCGTGCCGGCGGCACTGTGATCTACGACCCCGACAATGTCCAGGTCCGTGATGTGCCCGGCGCTCATTTCTTTGCCGTACCGCTCGACAGGATCCTTGCTGAATCCGTCGGCAGCAAACAGGGCAAGAATGTGGTCGCCCTCGGAGTACTCGCCCGCCTCTTCGACATGGAGCCCCATGTGCTTGAGGGACTCCTCAGCGACCGGTTCGGCGCCAAGGGCGAAGCCGTCGTTGAGGCCAATATGAAAGCTTTCAGGGCAGGCTACGATACGGCCGGGGCCTCAGGCCCCAAGAGCAGCTTACGGCTTCGGACGGGTTCCGATCAAAAGGTTCGCTACATGATGCTGTCGGGAAACGAGGCCATAGCGCTTGCGGCAATTGCGGCCGGCTGCCGCTTTGTGGCGGGTTATCCCATTACGCCTGCAACTCCGATCTTCGAGACCCTGACCCGGCTTATGCCCAAGGTTGGCGGGACGGCCATTCAGATGGAGGACGAGATCGCATCCATCTCAGCATGCATTGGAGCGTCCTTCGGGGGCGCCAAGGCAATGACACCGACGTCGGGGCCGGGGCTGCAGCTGATGGGAGAGCAGCTGAACCTGGCATCCATGATCGAGTTGCCCCTGGTGATTGTGAACGTCCAGCGCGGCGGTCCAAGTACCGGCCTGCCCACCAAGACCGAGCAGTCCGATCTTAAGTTCGCCATCTACGGAACATCGGGGGAATCGCCGCGAGCCATAATTGCACCGAGCGGGGTGGAGGATTGCTTCTACCAGACCTTCCGCGCCTTTAATATTGCCGAACGGTATCAAATGCCCGTGATCATGCTCACGGATCAGTCCATTGGCTACCGCAAGGCGACGGTTCGTATTCCCGATTTCGCAGGCATACAGGTGGTCGATGAGTCCGTTGCGTGCGAGGACATCGTGGTGCCGAGCCCCGAACGAATTCAGATAGCGGACAGAGTCAAGCCGAAGTCTGATGATCTGAAGGATTACAGGCGGTTCCGGGACACCGCCGATGGTGTATCCCCGATTTCCCAACCGGGGACCCAGGGCGGCCAGTATCTGGCGACGGGGCTGGAGCACACCGAGACGGGCAGAGCCGACTACAGTCCACTCAACCACGTTATGATGACGCGCAAGCGCTTCAGGAAGCTCAAATCCCTGTCGAGAACTCTCGAGAAGAACCCGCCGGAGTATTACGGGTCGGAGGATGCACAAATCGGAATCATAGGCTGGGGGTCGACCGAGGGGGCCATCCGTGAGGCGCGCTACCTTGCCGAGGCCAAGGGAATCCCGGTCCGGCATCTTCATCCGAAGATGGTATCGCCGCTTCCCGACCGGCAGATCGAGCACTTCCTGTCGGAGATGGAGCAGGTGATCGTTGTTGAGGAGAACTACACCGGTCAGTTCGCGCACTTCATCAAAGGCCGGTTCGGCGTCAAGCCAGTGGAGATGCACAAGTTCCAGGGCGTGCCGATAACGCCCGAGGAGATTCTCACGTCAATCGAGAAGGTGGCGGGTATTCTGGATGAAGAGACGGTCACGGGACTATAAGAGTGCCATAAAACCGGTATGGTGCGCAGGCTGCGGCGACTACGCCGTACTTACGGCCGTACAGCGCTCGCTTGCCGGTCTGGATATACCTCCCGAGAATGTTGTTACCGTATCCGGCATAGGTTGTTCGGGTCGCCTATCACATTACATGAATACGTACTCCCTCCACGGGACCCATGGGCGGGCGGTTCCTACCGCGGTGGGCATCAAAGCGGCGCGGCCGGACCTTACGGTGCTCACAGTGGGAGGAGACGGCGACGGGCTGGGTATCGGGGGCGGCCATATCCCGCACGCAGCACGGAAGAACGCTGATATCACTTATCTCCTGATCGACAACCGGGTCTATGGCCTAACCAAGGGACAGGCGTCGCCGACCACACCGCCGGGAGAGACAACGAAGACGTCTCCCTATGGTGTCTATGAGGATACCCTGTCGGCGGTACCCATCTTCCTTGCATATGATGCCTCGTTCGTAGCGCGCGGCACCACCGCCGACATCACCGAGCTTCAGGACATTGTCACAAGCGCAATCCGGCACCGGGGCATGTCTATCGTATGTATCCTGACAATGTGCAGGACATTCAAACTGCGGGATTCGCTATGGGATAGGACGACGTTTACTCCCCTGGCACCCGGCCATGACAGGCGGGACAAGCTGGCGGCGCTGGAGCTTGCCTATTCCACGGAGCCTGTTTATACGGGCGTGTTCTACCAGGTGAACAAGCCCACGCTTGAAGAGCGTCTGCAGGCGGACACCCGTAAGGCCGAGTCAGATACCGACGGCAGGCCCACCCCTGTCGAGGATTTGCTCAAGAGTTTCATCTGAGTCATGCCGGGCCGGCACCAACCGCCAGCGACCCTGCATAACTGGGCCCTGGGGCTTTGCACCCGCTGTGAAGCCGCATCCTCATAGTCAATCTCTGCCCTCTCCGATTTGCCGATACTGCTAACAGTGGCACTCCGGTCGTCACTTCGAATATCAACTCACGGACATTCCACAGAGGGAAGTCGTACTTGTACCAGTAGTCCTTCTCCAGAAGATCCTCGTCGTCAGGTTCCTTGATCGAATTGCTTAATCTTACCATGTATTAACCTAATGCAATATCTGCCAGGGTCGAGTTACGGGAGAATGAAATACCCCATCTGCACTATCGCTGATAGCGATCGATCGTCACTCCCTTCCTTGACTATGGAACAGTGATACAACGTGATTGAGGAACTCGATCCCCAGCCGTTGAGGAGGTCTATATCCTGCTCCTCGTACATATCACAGTCAATCAAAAGGAGGCCGGTCTCCTCCGGTATCAAGACAGAGACAGTGTGGACGCCAACCTCCGCCGTCATCGCTTCAGCAGATACCAAGTGGCGGGTGTCGGGATACGCCAGTGAAGGGGTGGGGTCGCCGCGGTTCATAGAAACGGCCCGATGGCTTCGATCGGGTCCTTGCAGTCACCATTGAAACAATCGGTGGCCATCACTTGTCTATATCCGGTGTGAGCGAATTCCGGGCGATGCAGATGGGGCGATTCCGTGTGCCCCGGCCCGATGCCTCGCCTGGTAGCGGGCGAATGCGTTGATGGGGGACATGCGGACCATGTGGAAAGAGATCTTCTACTTCGAGATCAAATACCATCTCAGGCAGCGTGTTTTC
>JALGWN010000071.1 GCA_025774115.1 bacterium | reverse complement strand
GCGTCGGGGCTCCGCTCCCGACGAACCAATGGGTACGGCGCAATGACGAGGCACGAGTGTAACGCCGGAGATGGACGGTTTTCACCCTCCGCTTTGAACCAGCCTGGTCAAAACCGCTCGGATCCAAGGCACACGAAGCGCTGAGGAATGAGGCGTACTTGAGGTACGGCGCAATAACGAGGCACGAGTGTAACGCCGGAGACGGACGGTTTCCACCAGGCTGGGCGCAAAGGGTATTGACACAATCACACTTCAACGGTAATGTACCATAGTCTGTCACTGCTTCAGCACTGAAAAGTTCGGATCCATTGGAAGGAGGTTGAGACCCTGAGATGAGGCGTATAGCGATCGCAAACCAGAAGGGCGGCTGCGGGAAGACCACCACGGCTGTCTGTTTAGCACTCTGTCTAAAGGATATGGGCAGCAAGGTCTTGGTTACGGATATGGATCCGCAAGGAAGCGCCACTCAGTCGCTTTACCCCGATAAGGAATCCCTGGAACAAACCGTTTACGACCTGTTGGTCGATTCGGATACGGTTCCACTGTCCGGTGTCATAAACCGTATCGATACGGACCTCGATTTGCTGCCGGCCAATGTAGTTCTCAGTTCGGCCGAGCAAACGCTGGCCGGCAAGGAACGAAGAGAGGAGAGGCTCAGGAGCGTCCTGGACCGCGTCGAAGAGGATTACGATTTCACAATCATCGATTCGCCCCCGAACATAGGCCTGCTTACATTCAATGCCCTGACGGCGGCCGAGGAGGTTATAATCCCGGTCGACCCGTCCTTTTTCTCGCTGCAGGGCGTATCAAGGGTCGTGGAGGCGCTCGAGCTCCTGGAGAACATAAACGGCCACAAAACGACCTATCGCGTGCTGGCCACAATGTATGATTCCCGTACGAGAATAAGCCGGGAATTGGTTTCGGCGCTGAGGACCAGCTATGCGGACTCCAGCTTCAATACCATCATCAGAAACAACATAACGCTCAAGGAATCCACCGGTTTCGGAGTGCCCATTACCAATTACCGAGGGTCACGGGGCTTCTATGACTACCGTTCGCTGGCCCACGAGGTGCTTGGGAAGGATCCGACTCAGAAGGCCATCGAGATTGAAGCCATCCAGAATTTCCTGGCTCCCAGGAGAATAGGAGGAGGAGTACTTTTCTCCTACATGGACGGCGAAGTGGACGATATCGATATCGAGGGGGATTTCAATTCCTGGGACCACACCGGAAATGCGCTGCTGGATATCGACGGAAGGGGCCTCTGGCAACGGGTTATTAGCCTCAAACCAGGCGAACATCGTTACCGTTTCGTTGTCGATGGACGAGCGGTAATAGATCCGAACAACGCTCGTACCGAATTCCTGGATGGCCGCGGGCTGGTATCGGTGACCGCAGTGTAGTGGGGATTAGTGCAGCTTGTAGATGCTGCCACCGATAAACTCTCTCAGGAGCGAGTCTTCGGGTACAGCCGATTCATCACCATAGGGCTCGATCTGCGATAGGAGATTGTGGATCCTGTCCGCCCTTATGTAGGCGTCCCGTCGTTTGGGGTCGCCGGCCCATTCGCGTATGAACTCCGGGAAGTGCAGGTACGAGCATTTCTTGTGGAAGGGAAGCTCGTAAGGCAAAGCCCCGTTCAGAACATAGTCGGCATCGTTGATAAAGGGTATTATGTGTTTTAGCTCGCTCCGTCTCACATAGTGCCAGTGCCCGATGGTCTGTCTCGGGTCATATCCCCTCTGGGCGTGGTCGCGGACCATTCTGCGGAGTAATCTGATGTCCGTCCACCGCAGAAAGTTCTGATCCCGGTCCTTCAGGATGTAGACCGTTTCTATATAGACCTTGTACTTGAGCTCGTCGTCCACGCTCTGAGTGAGGGGTTCATAAAGCCCGTGAAGGGTGTCGATCAGGATAACCTGATTCCGTCCTATGGAGATATCGGCGGCATCCACTCTCCGCTTGCCGGTAACGAAGTCATAATACGGCATCTTGACCGTCTCACCCTCAACGAGAGCTTTAAGGTGCTTGTTGATAAGGCGTATGTCGAGAGCTTCCGGTGTCTCGAAATCATAGTCACCATGTTCGTCCTTGGGATGCACCTCAAGGTCGAAGAAGTAGTGATCGAGGTTGAGAAGCACGGTTTCGACACCCAGCTCCTTGAGTCGCCCGGCCAGCTTGGCGGTGGTCGTTGTCTTACCGGAGGAAGAGGGGCCTGCGACTATTATCAGCTTCGTACCTTGCTGTGAGGAGATGGCATCGGCGGCACGGAAGACACCTTCGGTGTAGGATCGGTCGGCATCCTTTATGAGCTGGGGGAAACTGCCGTCTTTGATCCGTTCGTTGAGATTGTCGACGGTCCCACATCCATGCTCCTGATTCCACAGAAGGTTCTCATACATCAGACGGTACGGAAGCCGGCTCCTCCTGTCCCCTGCCTTGCCCCTGTGCTCCCTCTGCCTGCGCCGGTACTCCCGGTATACTATGTAGGCTTTGGCCGTCTTGGCATGGCCGTTCTCGATGAGCACCTTTTCTACGACATCCTGTACTTCTTCGACCGTGGGCATGTCGGGAGGCGGATAAGCATGGCTTAAGACCTGAACAACCTCGTCGGAAAGCTTACGGCTCAGGTCCTTGTTGTGTCCACCGACCGCGGCAGCAGCCTTGTAGATCGCAGTTGCGACCCTGTCCCGGTCGAACTCCGCAACGCTACCATCGCGCTTTACAATGTGTGTGATCGCCTTCTGCGGCTCCATAGTGCATACCCCACTGCAGTACCCAACCAACGCTAACTCTATAACATGTTTCTTCGACTATCAAGGTTATACCGCACGTCACCCCCGACGAAGGCCGTCGGGCACGGAGACCCGACGCTACCAAACCGGCTATTGCTCGAAGGGCGTGCCGGCCTCGATCAGGGCCTGAATGTAGGCCGCGTAGTGCTCGTTGAGCTCCGCCGACTGCACTATGACCGCGCTCTCGTTGTTCTCCTCGAGGGCATGATACGACCAGTTCGTGGAACCCACGACTACAAAGGCATCGTCAACGATCGCCATCTTGGCATGTGTCGTAACATCCCGCGAATCCGCATATACCTTGCCGCCGGCGGCCTCGAGCTTCCTCATGAAGGTGACCCGGTCCGGCGGTGCACTTCCACGCCAGCCCATGTCACAGACAAGGCGGACGTCTATCCCATCCACGGCGGCTTCCACGAGCTCGCCAAGCACCATATTGGTGAGACTCGGGATCTCACCCGGCTCCTTGGTCTTGCCGGCGGTTCTCGGTGTGGAATCATAGTACCGGGCATCCGCCATGGCGATCCAGATCCTGTCGGTAGCGCTGTCGATGAGCTTCTTGAGCTCGGGCGCATAAAGACGATTGGGAATCGGCTTGACCTTCGCTCCATCGAGCCACTCCAGGGAAGCCTCTTCGAACTCTGCCGTTTCGAGGTCTTCCTTTTCTCTCTCGAGTGCCACCGTAATAGCCTCGGGGGTACCCTTCGACTCGACATCAAGTGCATCCAGGTCCACGTCGCCTTCCAGGTTGATCCTGCCCAGGACTCTCACGGTCTCACCCGGTGCTTCGGTAAAGAACAGGGGTTCCAGGACAAGGATCTCTTCCAGGGGCCGTTCGCGCACGGCAGCCTTCAGACCGTCGAAATAGATGTAGCCTGTATGGGAATCCGGATCGTATGAGGCCGAGTCGCATTCATCCCTGATCAGCACGTATCTGCCCGAGGACTCGAGGAACTCCTCCGCCGGGATCGGCTCGAGGGGCGAGGTGTACCCGCGGTCGCTTACCTCCACAATCCCTTCGAAATACCGCGTGAATGCCCCGGCCACACCCTCGGAATCCATCACGACGTTGGCTTCATTGTTGCTGTCCAGGGCATAGTGGCTCCAATTGGTCGAACCCACGATCACGTATCTGCCGTCCACGATCACCAGCTTGGCGTGGCTTGTCGTCCCCGGAGGATCGAAGTAGACCTCCACCCCGCTCCTGTCGAGTACCTGTGCAACATCGCGATTTTCCTCGGTATTGTCGAGATTCCAGCCTGCCCGCTCGATTACGACCCGCACACGTGCCCCTCTTTCCGAGGCATCGATGAGATCGGATATCATGGCATTGCTCTTGCTCGCAGGGTAGTGAAAGTAGAAGCGGCTCTGATAGAGAATCACATCCACCGATTGCTCGGCCGACTTGAGCAGTGAATGTACCGCCGTGAAATACTCGCGGTCATCGGCCGACGCCACCCGGGCACCGATGCCTGCCGGGGCGGTAAGCCTGAGGTAAATCACCAGCGCCGCCACGATACAAAAAGCTATCACAATCGATATGGCCAGGGTCCTCTTCACGCTAAATACCTCCTATAATGTCGCTTGCCGGACTGCCCACAATCCTATATGATACCGGTGAATGGTACAAGCCCGAACGGAGGTTAAGGTGTGCGGACGTAGTATGCTGCTCATGGGGCTCGTCGCAGTCTTACTCGCGGGCACATCCGAAGCGGCCCCGGTCAAAGCCGCCGCCAGTATCCACCCGATTTCGGCGATCGTAAGGGAAATCGGGGGCGACAGCGTCGAGGTCACCACCATCGTCCCTACGGGGACCGATCCCCACCACTTCGATCTCACACCCAGGACGGCCACGGCCATATACGAGGCCGATGTGATCTTCCTCATCGGAGACCATTTCGATCAATGGGTGCTGCCGGGAGAGGGGAAAGACCTGGAAGGCTGCCTGATTGTCCGCTTCCATGAAGACTTCAGTGAGTCCCTTCTCACCATGGGACATACCTTCAATCCCCACTTCTGGCTCGACCCGCTCTATGCCAAGTCTATCGGGGGCAAAGCAGCAGGGGCGCTCTGCTCAGTGAGCCCCGCCGCTTGCGCATACTATAGCAGGCGGGCCGAGGCCTTCGGTGCGGAGATCGACTCGCTCCACGCCTCTATCAGATCCCGGCTCGGGAAGAGCGGTTTCAACGACTTCGTGTCGTTTCATCCTGCGTGGAGCTACTTCGCGGAAAGATACGGCTTAAACGAACACGGCACGCTCGAGATTTCCCATGAGCAGGAGCCCTCGGCCAGACACATCGGCCGGGTCATAAAAGAGATGATAAGAAGCGGTGTGGAGTTCATCGTGGTAGAGGAGTTTTCCAACCCCGGCCTGGCGGAAAGCGTGGCCTCCCAGACAGGTGCACGCATCGTATCGCTGGACCCACTGGGTGGCCCCGGCATACCGGGCCGGGCTACGTATGTCGAGCTATTGGATCACAATGTCTCGGTAATCGAGAAGGCGGTTCGAGAGGAATAGGGCTTCGATGGCGAACCCGATCGTTGAATTACGGAACGTATGGGTATGGCTGGGTAATAACCTTGCCTTGCGTGACGTGTCGCTCGCGGTGGAGAGCGGGAAGTTCATCGGCCTGATGGGGCCGAATGGCGGCGGCAAGACCACACTCTTGAGGACCATAGCCGGTCTCATAAAACCGGACCGCGGGAGCGTGCTCATATCGGGAACCACCCACGGGACCATCGGCTACGTGCCCCAGGAGGAAAGCCTCGATCCGGAGTTCCCCATGACCGTGCGGGACGTGGTGGAGATGGGGCTTTATGGATCGCTGGGCGTGTTTCCCAGGCTTAACGCGGGCCAGAGGGAGCGCGCAGACCGCGTGCTCGGCGTGGTCGGCATAGAGTCCCTGAGTCGAAGATTGATAGGGGAGCTCTCCGGCGGGCAGAAGCAACGTGTCTTCATAGCGCGGGCCATCGTGGGGGAACCGAGGTTACTGCTCCTGGACGAACCGACGACCGGGGTAGATGCCGGGGCGCGGGACGACTTCTATCGACTCATTTTCGAGCTGATGAATACCCTCTCCCTGACCATCTTACTGGCTTCCCACGATCTGGAGGTGGTTCCGACCCAGGTTGACGAGATCGTGTGCGTGAACCAGAAGATCTTCGTGCATGCCGCGCCCGATGAGATCAAGGACACAGAGGTTTTCAGAGAGGCTTACGGCTGCGAATTCGAATTCATGCTCCATGGACGATATCCCCACCGAGTCGTGGAAAAACATCCGAACGGGGAAGGCGATGCTGAGTGAAATGTTGGGCCTGCCCTTTTTTCAGCGGGCCTTGGTCGGCGGTGTCCTGGTCGTCCTGATGCTGTCGGTCCTCTCCTTCTTTGTGGTGCTGCGGAGGATTTCCTTCATCGGGGTGGGAATATCCCATTCCGCACTCGGAGGTGTCGCACTCGGACTCGCACTGGGCGTGGACCCAACCGTCTCGACCAGCGTCTTCTGTGTCGGAATAGCGCTTCTAATCGGTTTTGTATCAAGAAGGGGACACGTGCGAGAGGATGCCGCCATCGGCATCACCTTCTCCGGCACAATGGCACTGGGTATTGTGATCATCGCCGCATCGGGTGCATATGTTTCAAGCCTCTTCTCCTATCTCTTCGGCAGCATCCTGTCCATAACCAGAAACGATATCTATGTTATCGCAGCTTACTGCGGCTTCATACTTCTCATAGTGGGTGCTCTTTTCAAACACCTGCTGCACGCAAGCTTCGACGAGGACGTTGCCAGGGTGAGCGGGGTCCCGGTTGGATTGCTCCACTATCTGCTCCTGGTATTGATCGCGCTGGCAATCGTGGCTTCCATCAAACTGGTAGGCATAATCCTGGTCTCCGCCCTGCTGGTTCTGCCGACGGCAACGGCCAACCAGATTGCCCGAACGTACCGAAAGGTGCTTGCTCTTTCGGTCATAACCGCTATCATTGCCCTGGTGGCCGGGCTCGTACTGTCCTACGGACTCGATTTGCCTTCGGGCGCGACCATCGTGCTCTGCTCGTGCCTGATTTTCTTTGTATGCTTTGCTGTGGCCAGGCTGCGGCGCAGAAGAAGAGAAACCGGCGGAGGTGATTAAACAAGTCGAATATTCCAGGCTGCTAAGGAACACCTGGATGCAGGATACGCGTAGCGTTGCCACTCCACTCCCGTGGCAACGAGTTGTATGTAACGCGGCAGATGGGTGTTTTTCGAGAGCCTGATATGGAGGTTGATATGCTTAAGAGAGGCGTTATACTGGGGCTGTTCAGAAAGTTGTCTATCTCAGGCTGTTCAAAAACATCCGGATGCAAGGCGTGCGAAGACTTCAGGAACGAGGCGTACTTCAGCGTACGCCGCAGTGACGGGAGGCGAGCACAACGCAGCAGACGGGTGTTTTTCAACAGCCTGATACTCCCCATTCTCTTTCTTCTCGCCTGTTCGGGCCAGGTTCGCGGGCCCGGCACCGAAGGCGAGATGGGCAGGAAGACGTTCATCCCACAGGGGACCTCGCAAATCGTGGTCTATGCCAGATCCGAAAGCCCCGTCGTCCTGCCGCTGGTATGGGAAATACGGAAGATCGCGCTCAATCTGGCCGACGGCCGGCAGGTCGATCTACCGGCATCGCAGACCTCCCTGAGCCTGAGCGCTATGCGCGGCGGGCAGAGCCTGCTGGCGATCTCGGAGGTTGCGACAGGCTCATATGCCGGTCTAACCCTGTTCACCCGGGAAGTATCTTCCGAGATTACAGGACAGCCGGTCTCACTGGGAGGCAGCTTTGTCACCGTAGAACATGAATTCTCCGTTGTCGGCGGCAACTCTAAGACGCTCACGCTCCTGATGGATCTGGAGTATGCAGGGAGCCCCGAGACCGCACAGGAGTTCATCCCCGTTCTTACGGTGGAACCGGAGGAGCACGCCCCTGCAGGCAAGGTGGTCTATGTGGCCAATGAGCAGTCATCCAACATCTCGGTGATAGACAAAGCCTCGAAGCATGTCGTCTATAACGTGCTGGTCGGCACAGAACCCTACGCATTGGGGGCCGACCAACGCAGGCGCCGGCTCCATATAGGCGACCGGAAGGACGGCGTGCTCTATGAGATGGACATGGTCGGGAACCGCCTGGTCAAGGCCACAGAGATCGACTATGTGGACGAGCCCGTGCACATAGAGCCGGTGGACGAAGAGGACATGCTGATGGTAGTAAACTACGGGAGCAATTCGGTCTATCTCATGGATTCGTTCTCTTCCCGGATCATGGAAACGATAGATGTCTCCGAGGACCCGGTGGATGCCGTCTATTCATCACTCTATAATCTCGGGTTCGTCTTGAGCAAGCGGTGGGGCATCCTTTCAGTGCTCGATTTCTCGACCCGGCCCGTGATGGTGGACACCACATTCCGGGTGGAACGCGAACCGATAGGCCTGGCTATCGACGATACCGAGGAATGGCTGTTCATATCGAGCAGCGGATCGATAGATCTCACGGTCTTCGAGATAAGAAGGTTGGGCGTGGAAAGTACGGTCACCGTGGGGCTCGGTGCGGGGGATCTCGCATTCGATCCCTCCGGAAGGCGACTCTATATCTGCATGATGAATACCAATGAGATCCTCTGCATGGACCCCTTTACCGGGGTCATGTCCTTCAGGGTTCCGCTACCGTCCACACCGGGCAAGATCATGTTCGAGAAGGACGAGAAGCAGGTCTATGTGACGGTCCCCGAGCACAATGCGGTTGCAGTCATAGACCCTATGACCCAGCGCATAGAACACTGGATCGAGACCGGCCACAGCCCCTCCTCAATAGCGGTAAGGCTCTGATTGTGCTGGTAGGAAGCACCGCCCCTTAAGGCGTGGGGCGTATCTGTCGACTCACCCGGCCACCCCGGCCGGGATGGCACGGGAGGAAACATGCTGCGAGTAGGAGTCATACCGTCATGTTCGTGTTTGGTGGATCTGTGCTCTGCCTAGGTGCGCCCACCCCACCGCCCTCCACGGGGTTTCCCGACCCAGGCTACATCATGCCCATCGAAGAGTTCCGTCTGCCCGCGTGGGGTTATCAGACACTCAAACTGGATCTGCATTTCAGCGGGAGAGGGCAAACCACTGAGATTTCCGGCACCGCAGAAACCTCCGAAGGCAATCTGAGTTTCAGCCCCGCGTTCGGGAAATATCATGAGAGTGAAAAAAACGTGACTCGTTTTAGTCTTCGAGTGGATGGCCATTGGCGAGCGGCAGGGGTCACCTTGTCTCTTCCTGTTCCCAGAATTCCAGTCTATGAGAATTGACATTCCAACGGGCAGACTCTATACTAGTCGATGTCGGCCAACATAGCCAGGAGCCTGACAGGCAGCGGATCCTGCCTGGGAAAAGACTCACGTTGCGGACCTTGCGGCATTCATTATGAGCATAGATTCCATCGCACCCGATCACGAGCACCCGCCTTGCCGGACTGCTGGCCATCTGTTCAGATATCGGCCCGGAAGGCGACTCACGCTCATCAGCCTGATTCTGGCTCTATTCCTCTTCGCGTGCACGAAAGGCCCCACAGAGCACTCAGGCATCAGCCATGTTGTCTTCATCTCGATTGACACAGCAAGGGCCGATCACTTCGGCTTCATGGGCAATCCTGATGCCCGGACGCCAGACCTGGATGCCCTGGCAGGCGAGTCAATCGTGTTCACCGACTACATAACGGTAGTGCCGACGACATTGGCGTCACATGTAACATTGCTCTCAGGGAAATACCCGCATAACCATGGGACCGCCAGAAACGGCTTCATGGTCAACCGGAAAAACCAGATGCTTCCCGAGATACTCAAGGAGGCAGGTTATCATACGGCCGGTTTCGCCGCGTCGTTTGCTCTTGAGAGCCGATTCGACTTCGACCAGGGCTTTGATCATTACGATGAGGATTTCAGTATTATGGTCGGCCAATCCGGTGCTTGCCAGAATCAGCGGTTGGCTGTTTCAGTCACCAATGCTGCCATTGCCTACCTCGACGACACGGGCATTCCCGACAATCTCTTTCTGTTCGTCCACTACTTCGATCCGCACAGACCATACAGTCCGCCGGCCCCTTTTGACACGATCTATGATCCCCGGGGCCGCGCAGATCTCGCGCCGATTGAGGTGTTGAAACTGCGACACGACCGGACATCTGAATCGTTCATGCGCGATGTCCAGAGGCACCGTCTTCTGTATGCCGCGGAGATTACCTATACTGACCACCATGTCGGACTTCTGCTGGACTACTTCCGGAAGAGGGGTATCCTTGACAAAACCGTTTTGGTAGTTACCAGCGATCACGGTGAGAGCCTGTGGGAGCACGGCGAAGAATTCGACCACGGGTTCACAGTGCACCAGGCAGCGGTGCACTCGATATGTATGATTCGCCTTCCTGGCGGTGAGTTGGGTGGTACGCGGACGGACCAACCGGTAGTGAGCATAGATGTAATGCCCACTGTGCTCGGCCTGCTGGGGATTCCCATCCCGCCGGACGTGGACGGTGAGGCCGCGAACCTGGCGGCAGTCGCGGAACCCGCTGGCTCCCGCGTCCGTTTTTGCCAGGCGACCAAGCCATTGCAGGTTGAAAACGATCCGAGATGGACCAACATGCTGAAGTCAAGGTGCATCCGTTGCGGTTCCTACAAGCTCATCCAGACCCCTTTTCTGGGAATTACCGAGCTCTATGATGTTGTGTTGGATCCCAATGAGACCATCAACCTCCTCCAAGATCCCGGGCTGGACATCACGGCCCTGGCCGAGCGCTTACAGTACGATCTCGAATCCTGGGCAGCCTCGGCGGATCCACTTCCGTCCGGGTTTGAGTCATCTCAGATGCAAGAGACTATCCAGAGACTGAAGAGCCTTGGATACCTGAGGTGACCTGCCGGCTCCGCAGCCTCATGATGAGTGATGGTTAGCGTATGAAGGATGAGCCTGGAGATGGGAGATAAGATCCTCTCATGGTGGCGGCACTTGCGAATCTACCCATGCATCCTTGATTAGAATGTACAACTTGAGAGCGGAAGCGCACGCGCACCCAATGGCGCAGTAAGCCGAAGAGGAGGGCTG
>JALGWN010000240.1 GCA_025774115.1 bacterium | reverse complement strand
AGGTAAGTGGCTGGAGAGTAGAGCCGGCCGTGAGAGGGATACAGTATAGCTATACACTTTTTTCAGGCAATTGCTTGCCGCCTCTCGCTGGCGGCAGGCACAGGGATCGTCTGTGCAAACCGTCGCATCAGCAACCCACGGAAACGCGATGGCTCCCCGGACAAATGTCTGAAAGCGTGATTCTGTGGGACTTGCTCGCCACCGGGATCCAGCGAATCGCCAGAGACCAGACAAAGATCACTGTGTCTGCTTGGGTGACTCAGGTGATTCGACGGCGCAGATCTGAACCTCGCGCCGAATCACCGAAAAACCTGGTTTCGGTCTGTGGCAACGGGTGAAAGACAATAGGAACAGACCGCGAATCTGAGGAGACCGCGGCCTGCCCCGTTTCTTCCTGGTACTTCTCAGCTACTCAAACAGCGCCTTGATGGACCCCCAAGATCCTGACTCGGTACTCGACGCACCGGCATCGTACTCGATGCGGATTTCCAGACAGGCACCTTCACAAGAGGAAACTGCGAGCCGGTCGACGATCGAGGCGCCGGCGGAAAGGATAAGCGTCTCCGCGTTCGCGACCGAATTGGCGGCGCTGTCCACAGTGACCGCGCCCTCGTAGAAGAACGCATTGGTGCATCCAGCACCGCAGTTATCAATGATGTCAATCTCGGCGGAAATCACACCGCAAATCGCGCTGAGATCGACGTTGAGGCGGGAGGGAAAGAGCCAAACCTCGCCGGGGCTCACGTCAAAAAAGCAATCCCCCTCACTGCAGTCCCCAGCCGTCGTAGGTACAAAACTCAGGATGGCCCCCGATTCGACCCAGGTCTCGCCGCACAGAGGTGCGGCCGGGGCCGTGTCAAAAGTGATCACGAGCGTGTCCGCGAAAACCGAACCAGCGGACACGAGCAGAGCCGCGCAGAACACCAACGCTATCATTCGCAATGTCATCAGATATCTCCTTGATCTTCGCCCTGCGGAATGCCATCCACCGGGCAAGGTTGAGGTTTGTTGGTCGTCAAATTCTCTCAGACAACCCGCTAAGGAACTGAGAGATATTTCCTCTTCGTTCAAGACTTAAATCGGTAGGGTACTCACCTCCCTTTGTCACAGATCCTGTTGTCTGCGCAATCTCAATGCTTATACTGCATCGCTGCCCTTTGTTCTGATGGCAACAATGGTAACAGGTTTTGTTACCTTTGTCAAGATGGACTCACAGCGACCCCCTCTTCGGCTGAGGGGCTGTGTGTGTTTCTGTGGCGTCGGGAGCCCTGAGGTGTCGTCTATGATTGTGATGATGCTATTAGGTTAGTCTGGATTGGCAGAAGGATCTATTGAGGCTTGTTCTTCATAAGGCGATCCTCGGCCCCGATTGTGTCAGAATAGCCCTATAGGGATGACCGCCTGAGATTGGGCCACTCGTGGAGGCAGATTCACGCTTTCAGACATTGAAGTGGCTCCCCGGACAAATGTCTGAAAGCGTCGTTGTGTGGGATAGATTACATATTCAGATGAAACGCATCTCCCACGGGAGAGATGCAAGCATCATTCTCAATCAAGCAGTCCGGCAACTCACCTACCAATCTTGCCTGATCTAATCCCACTCCAGAGCCTCGATTCTCTGCCTCAGGATGTCGTTTTCTGCTTTCAGCTCCCTCACGGATTCGATCAGGACCGGGATTATCTCCGCATAGGCAACCGCCATCGAACCGTCAGGCCCCACCTTTACGATCTCCGGCAGCACCTTCTCCGCATCCTGGGCTATTACGCCATAATGCTCCCCCTCGGGGAAACCCCTGTCAGCATATTCCTCGGTCTTCCACCTGAAGAGTACTCCTCTGAGGCCCAGGACCTTGTCCAGCGCGTTCTCTATGCCACCCACCTCGTCCTTGAACTTGAGATCGGACGGCGTCCACCCTCCGGTGGCATATGCTTCTCCCTGGACATAGAGCTTGTATGATCCGGTGTTATGTGTGCCGATGCCTACATTGCCCGTGCTGTTCTTGAGGGCCAGGCTGATGTCACTATTCTGGTAGAAATAGAGGTCATCGTTGGAGCCATCCTTGTATAGCGACCAGATCTCGGTCGAGGCATCCCCCGTGCTCTTGAAGTTGATCTCGGGATTCGATGTCTCCGCCTCGATCAGGATCCGTGGATTCTCCCCGACCAGGTGTAGCTTCTCTTCGGGGTTATCCGTTCCAACACCGATATCCCCATCATTCGTGAACATGATAACGTTATTCTTCACGTAATCATACCTCAGGTTGAACAACACCCCTCCCGTGGACATCAGCTCCATATAGTGCGGGTGAGTCCAGCTCACCCGGCAGTAATTGATGAAATCGCTGCCGAGGCAGACAGCTGCGTTTCCACCACTGTTTCCAACCAGGATACCCGGAACACCCAGGGACATGCCTTGTATATTGTCGTTCACGGTCAACGCTGCGGTGGGGTCCGATACCCCGATGCCAACTCGCCCCGTCGGCCCATCGATAACAAGACGTTCTTTGCCGGCGTCACTGTCGTAAAAGGAGAGGCGATCATCAAAACCTGTTCCATTGATCAAGTACCAATCCCTGTTGGCATTCGCCAGTCTCAGACCCATCGGATCGGGGTTGTCGGACTCCAACTCTATATAACCCGCGTCAGTGTGCAACTTAAGTGGAGAGCCAGCAGCCGTAATCTTGGCTGCACCGTTGACATCCAGGGCCTCTTCCGGACTCGTCGTGCCGATCCCCACTCTGCCACTGGCGAAATCTCCATAGATCAGGGGAGGGTCTACATCTGAATTAGCGATGTAGAGCTTGTCTGACCCGGTCTCGTTGTACCCGGCCCTGTAGCCTATGAGTACATTCCTGTGGCCCGTCGTATTGGTGTACCCAGAGGAACTCCCGAGAAAGGTGTTTGAGCTGCCTGATACATTCTCGTATCCAGCAGCCCTGCCAACAAAGCAGTTCTCAGAACCTCCGTCATTGACATACCCGGCACCCGAACCCAGAAACACGTTGCCCTCCCCCGTTGTGTTCTCGGCGCCTGCGTAGTAGCCCACACAGGTATTCCACCGGGCCGTCGTGTTCTCCCGCCCGGCTGTGTAACCCAGGAAGGTATTGGCCCCACCTGGAGGTGTTGGCAAAGCCGGCTTCGAACCCAACGAAGGTGTTATGATAGCCCTCAGTATTGCTGCTGCCAGCACGACAGCCCAGGAACGTATTGTACTCCCCCGTGCTATTGGGCCCAGCTCCCCACCCCAGGCGAAGGTTGAAGAGCCCGTCAGTCGAAAGGACCGTCCTTTCATCCATTTTGAGATAGCCTGCCAGGTTCACGCTCCCATCCACATCCAATTTCTCGCCGGGGCTCAAGGTTCCCATACCAACATTCCCCGCATTGCTGACGAAGACAACATCCAGTGGATCACCGTCGGCTGCATCCAGGGAATGGCCGTCACCTGCTCCTCCTACATCGTCCGCCCCATCCGCGAAGCCACCAGGTATACCCTTGAGCTTAGTCCAGTCAACAGGATTGGAGCCGTCATTCACCGTTCCCGGGGTGCTCAAGGAATCCTGGGTATAGTACCTGTCATCATGCGCATGGCCCGTGTCGGCAAAGGCATCTGAATTGAGTCCATCCACCATATCCGCATCCAGGCCGCTCCCCGTGCCGTCTACAATCATCTCGCTGGTGATAACCGAGGTTTCCCCTTCGCGCACGAAATCGCCAGATGCATACCCGCCGAGGCTGTCGGCGTTCAGGCTATGATCTGCCTCGCCAGCCCGGAATGCGAAGGGCACGCTCACGATCTCTCTGCGAGGGACAAGGGTCTCTCCCTCAACCTCAACCTCGAGCCACACCGGGCCAGCGAAAGAGACGTCGATAGGCGTGATGCTACCGAGGACTGCCGAGAAGATCCCCGCCGAGTCCGCTGAGAGTGTCTGAGACTCAGACCAGAGAAGGCTTCCGGTCCCTGGATCATCATAGATCCCGAACGTCATTTCGTGAGGTCCTGCCAAGGGGCTTCCTGTGGCACTATCAGTCAACTTCCCCTGATAGTTGATCTTCTGAGGGATCCCCGCCTGGAGGGAGATTGCGACCACAACATACAGTATGAATACTACAAGTAAGCTGAGATATCCTCTATTCATGCCGGACATACCTATACCTCCTCGCCTATGGGTAGACAAAATGAACCGTGCATATGCTCTGCTGTTGCTCCTGAGGGTTCTGCTACACTCTTTCGCCATTCTACTACCGGAACATCCGGGTGTCAAAGGAAGGATAATTGGGGTGTCCTCGACCAGTCCGGTGGCTGGCTACTTGTGTTGGAGGAGCAACGGCCAACACGTGGCGATGGGCTCTCGGCGAGGTCTACCCTTGAAAAAGAAGTGGCTCCCCGGACAAATGTCTGAAAGCGCGGTCCTGGCGACCGTGTTGCATTTAGGATGAAGCGAACTGTCAGAGGCCAGAAAGAGATCGCCCCAGCTGCTTAGACAGCTATCTTAGCCTGCAATACTGATAAGAC
>JALGWN010000070.1 GCA_025774115.1 bacterium | reverse complement strand
TCGAGGCCGTCCTTAAGATCCTGCTCCCAGAAGAAATGGGCATCGTCGAGCCGGGCCTTGAGCACGCGCTCGTTACCTTGCTTTATCTTGCCCTCCCGGTCTTCATCCATGTTGGCGACGGCCACGAAGTAAGGCATGAGCTTGCCCTTGCCATCGGCGACCGAGAAGAAGTCCTGGTGTTCCCTCAAGGCTGTCACCACCACTTGCTTGGGCATGTCGAGAAACCTGGGTGAGAACGCTCCGGCAAGCGCAAGCGGATATTCCACCGTAAAGGTCACGCGTTCCAGCAGTTCATCATCTTCGACAACTCGACCGCCCACAGCCTTGGCCGCCTTGTCGATGCGTTCCCTTATCATCTGCTTTCGCTTGTCATGATCAACTATGACGAAGTTGCGTTCGAGGTCTTTGACATATTGATCGAAGGATGTGACTTTGATTTCCCGACTTCCAAGGAAAAGGTGCCCGCGGGTCGTATCCCCGGCCGTGATGCCGGCCCAGGTGAAAGGCTCGTTTTCGCTGTCGGTGCCGAGCTTGCCGTCTATGACATAGGTCAGCCACCTTATGGGCCGTGCGAACCTCACGTACTCGGCTTCCCATTTCATGGTCTTGGGGAAGCGGATGCCTCCCCCTCCGGTACCGAGCTCGAACTTGAGAATCAAACCCATATTATCTATGGCCGTTGCACCTTTCTCGACCTTATCTATACAGACATAATCGCTCTTACCCTTCTTGGCCGTCTTGAGATCCCCCACTTCCACACCCTGGGACTTGGCGAAGCCTATTGCAGCCTGCGTCGGCTTGCCGGACTGGTCGAAAGCTCTGTCGGCGGGTGGGCCGAATACGGTCACGTGCTTGTCCTCGGCCTTCTCGGCAAGCCCGCTTATTACAAGCACCATACGGCGGGGCGTGCCCATGGTCCTGATTTCGGAGAACCCAACCCCGGCGCTCTTCAGGGATGCCTCGACACCGGCCGCAAAATCCTCCAAGGCCGGTCTCATATATGAAGGGGGAATCTCTTCGGTGCCTATTTCAAAAAGCAGTTCCAATATACGTATCTCCTATACTGGAGAATCCGAGGCTTCGGGCGTGCCGCCGCCCACGAGATGCGGAAGATCCAACTTCTTTCGCGTCTCAGTATCCTTCAGGAGCGGGAAGCCCATCTCCTCCCGCTTCTCCACGTATTTATGGGCCGCCATGCGGGCAATCTTTCTCACCCGCAGTATGTAAGACGCCCTCTCGGTAACACTTATGGCTCCCCTGGCATCCAGCATATTGAACATGTGCGAGCACTTGAGCACGAAGTCGTAGGCGGGCATCACAAGTCCCTTCTTGGCAAGCCTCACGGCTTCCTTCTCGAAGAATTCAAACATCTCACGATGCGTCTCCACATCAGCTTCGAGGAAATTGTACCTGGAGAATTCCACCTCGGTGGAGTTCCGGATGTCTCTCCACGTAAGCCGGTCGTTCCACCTGACGTCGTTTATGCTGTCGACTTCCTGGACACACATGGCTATGCGCTCGAGGCCATAGGTTAGCTCGCAGGTTATGGGATCGAGATCGAGCCCCCCGGCCTGCTGGAAATAGGTGAACTGGGTGATCTCCATGCCGTCCAGCCAAACCTGCCAACCCAGTCCCCACGCACCCAGCGTGGGGGATTCCCAGTCATCCTCGGCAAACCTGATGTCATGCACGCGCGGGTCTATGCCCATCCTGAGGAGGGTCTCCAGATATACGTCCTGGATGTCGGACGGTGAGGGTTTGACCACAACCTGGTACTGGAGGAACTGCTGGACCCGCATCGGGTTCTCACCATAGCGGCCGTCCCTGGGGCGCCTCGAAGGTTCCACGTGCGCAGCCTTCCAGGGCTCCGGACCCAGGGCCCTGAGGAAACTCGCCGGGTTGAAGGTCCCGGCCCCCACCTCGGTGTTACAGGGCTGATGGATGGCGCAGCCGTAATCCGCCCAGAACCTCTCCAGGGTCATGATCAAATCCTGAAGTGACATGCCCTCCATCGTCGCAAGTTTGTCAGCCAACCGAGGTATCCCTTATCCTCTCCAGAAAATCGAGCGATCTCACTTTCGCACCCTCGCTTATCTGGGCGCGGAAGAACGCGTTCAGGATGTCCACCGCTTCCCTGCTCACCCGCCCGGACGAATAGGTTTTCCTGATCTTCTTGATCGATTCCCTCCGGCAATCCCGAAGCAGGCCCAATGCCTCGCCACTGATGGCCAGAGCATTCAGGTCCCTGTTCCTGCAACCCGCGCAGAGCACGCCTCCCGAGAGCAGCCCGAACCAGGCGGCGCCCTCGACCGGCTTCCCGCAACGAACGCACTCGGCGAGTTCCGGTCCGTAACCCACAAGGCACAACGTCTTCAATTCATAAGAAGAAAGTATTACCTCGAGTTGGGGGCGTTCCGCAAGGCTTATCTCGGCAAGCACCGATGCGAGCAGACCGAACAGCGCCTCATTGGGTTCCTCGGTCGGCATCAGGCGCTCGACCATCTCAGCGGCCACGCTGGCGTAGGCCAGCTTAAAAACATCATCCTTGATGCCTTCATACGATTCCAGTGTCTCGCTGTGGCTCAAGGTGTGAAGCTCTCTGTTTTCCTTCTTGTAGAAGATGATGGACGACCTGGTGAAGAGCTCCAAGCTCGATCCGAACTTGCTCTTGGGCTTAAGACTCCCCTTGGCAATGGCCGAGATCCTACCGCACTTGTTCGTGAAGAGGACCGCTATCTTGCTGGATTCACGGACCTTCCTGGTTCTCAAGACGATTGCATGGGTGCGTTGGATGCTCATGCGGATTCCTGTCTGTGAAGCCCTTTCATCTGGTACCCCGGACGGCCGTAGGTGTCATACGGTGTGTAGGATCCAGCCGATATGACCATCTTCATGCCGTCTTCAATGCTCATCTCGAGCGGTATGAGATCTTCCACAGGCACAACCAGCATGAAACCTGAAGTCGGGTTGGGACTGGTCGGCACAAAGACATTGACGGTCTTTCCGCCCAGTTTGGCAGCGATCTCCCCGCTATTTTCAGATGTTACAAAACATAGGGAGTGTGTGCCCCTGCGCGGATATTCCACAAGGGCAACCTGCCTGAAAACATTGGAGCGCTCGCTCAAGAGCGTCTCGCTTATCTGTCTCACGGCAACATAGACCCGGTTGAAGAGTGGAATGGACTCAAGGCCCTTCTGAAGAAACCGGAGCAGACGCTTCCCGATGAGGTTGCTCGCCATTACACCGGTGACCAGAAGGATCACCACGATCGCCGCAAATCCGATGCCAGGGAAGGACAGGCCTGTCTTATCTATCAGAAAGGATCTCAGAATTCCATCCAGATTGGTGAAAAGAAACCAGAGCACATAGGCGGTTATTCCGGTAGGCAGGACCACTACCAAACCCGCCAACAGGTACCGCCGCAACCATCTCATAAGGTATGCTAACCTCTCTCCTGTTCGACACTCTCCCTTGCCGCCCTTCCGACCCCGTCTCCGCTTATGATCACGCGTTCGATTCGCTGCCCCGTGACTTTCTCCACCCGGAAGCGCAGGCCGTCGGCCTCATGCTCATCACCTTCGGAGGGTACCTTGCCTAGAAGGTTGTAAAGATATCCTGCAAGGGTATCGTAGTCTTCTTCTTCGGTTATCGAAGTCCTCAGGGTTTCATTGAGCTCGTCGATTCTCACCTTGCCGTCCACCATGACCTCATCATCGTCCATCACACGGACAAGTTCCAGTTCCTCTTCATATTCGTCATATATCTCACCGACTATTTCTTCCAGAACGTCTTCGAGCGTCACAAGACCCACGACCCCACCGAACTCATCGACCACGATTGCCATGTGGGTCTTGCGGTATCGAAGCTCCTTAAGAAGGTCTCGGACCTTCTTGCTCTCCGGCACGAAGTAGGCTTCTCTCAGAATGTCCTTGATCCCTGTATCAAGGCCGCCTTCCTGGACAAACTCGAAGAGGTCACGGGCATGCAGGATCCCCGTGATGTCGTCTATGGTCTTGTTGTATACCGGGATCCTCGAGTGGGCGCCTTCCACAATGACCTTGATGGTCTCCCCCACGGTGGTGGTCGCCTCGGTGCAGACCATATCTATGCGGGGCACCATGATCTCCCGCACAACCGTGTCCCGCATCTCGAATATGGCATTTATCATCTCCTGCTCGTCGCGCTCTCCCGAATCACCCTCTTCACCTGCGCGGGCTATGGCTCTGAGTTGGCCGGCCTTGAGCAGCAACTCCCTGGCCTGTGAACCCGCCAGGAATAGCTTCTGGGTCACGAGTGCCACACCCTTCACTATCGGATAGATGGGGATGAACAGCACAAAGATCGGCTTCGCCAGTCTTCGGGCCGCGGCCTCCGGATCCTGGGCCACCCAGACCCTCGGAACGAGCCGTGCCGGAATCGCAATCAGGAGCCCTACCATAACCAGGCATACCGCCGAGGCCACGATCTTTGCGGGGCCCTCGGCCCAGAAAAGCCAGGCCAGCCTCAGGGCGAAGAGGGCCGCCAGAGCGCTGCAGAGTGAGCTGCCGAGCAACAGGCTTATCATCAGCTCGTTGGGGTTTGCGAGCATGCGCATAACAAACCCCGAACGTCTGCCCCCGTTTTTTTCCAGCACATCCACCGAGACCGAGAAAAACGCGAACTCCCCTGCAAAGAACAGCGTGGACAGTCCCAGGAAGACCAGAAACAACAGAATGTCTAATAATGCTGATGGATCCAAAACCATCACTCTCCTTGACTCTTATTCGTCACAATCAGCAAACAACTGAAACTCTTTTAGTATGCCGGCCTCTGCGCGTTTCATCTTGAGGGCCTCTTCGGGCTCGTCGTCACGGTATCCCAGAACATGAAGCACACCGTGGACAACCAACCTCAGCAGTTCCTCCTCGGGTCTAACCTTGAAGCGGGCGCTGTTGGCCATAGCCGTATCCTTTGATATGTATACGTCCCCCACCCTATCAAGTGGGAGCCCGGGCTCGGAGAGATCGAACGCTATAACGTCGGTGGGCCCCACCCGGTTGAGGCGTTCCCGATTCAGTCCGGTTATCTCACTGTCTTTCACAAATGAAATGCTGACGGCGTAGGATGTTACACCATGATCCTCAAGAACCCGGCGTGCGACTCGCTCAAACACGCGTTTAAGGCTCCTGAAACGTGCAGGAAATCCTCTGAAGTCAATTGAGGTTTCTTGGTCTGACTCTTCCATACTCCCCATGTTTCGGCCGGGCCTATCCATCAGGAAACTTAAACGAACGCTCCCGAATGGGCAACCCCCTACCTGACCCGATCGATCCCGGCCGCTTGAATCGGCGGTCTACCCGGTCCGGAGCCTCATCGCCGCCCGGACCTCTTCCCCGGCGGCGGCTCACCGCCGTCGTACTTGGCAAACGCCCGTATGATGTCCTGGACCAGTCTGTGCCTTACCACGTCCCTCCCGGTAAGGTAGATGAAGTTGATACCCTCGATGTTCTTGAGAACCGACTGGATCAGCACCAGCCCGGAATCTTCTTTGCGGGAAAGGTCGATCTGGGTGACGTCACCGGTTATGAGCGCCTTGGAATTGAATCCCAGCCTGGTAAGGAACATCTTCATCTGATCCAGAGTGGTGTTTTGCGCCTCGTCCAGTATCACGAAGGAGTTGTTTAGGGTCCTCCCCCTCATATACGCCAGAGGTGCGACCTCTATGATCCCCATCTCCAACCGTTTCCTTATCTTCTCCGCAGGCATCATTTCATACAACGCATCATAGAGCGGCCGGAGGTAGGGGCCCACCTTCTCCTGAAAATCACCGGGAAGAAATCCCAGACTCTCCCCGGCCTCAACCGCCGGCCTCACCAGGAGTATCCGGTCGGTGTCCCTTCGCTGGAGGGAGGAGACGGCCTGGGCCATCGCCAGGTAGGTCTTGCCCGTACCTGCAGGCCCGATGGCGAATACGATGTCATGGACCCGCATCGCCTTGACGTATTCCTGTTGGCCGAGGGTCTTCGCCCTTATGACCTTCTTGAGATCGTGGTACTCCGCCCGATTTTCATGAAGCGAGGTCAGATCCTCGGTTTCTTGCTCCCGGACCAGTGATATCGCATAGCGCACATCGCCCTCGCCGACCTGTATGCCCTTGGCCGCGCTCACCAAGAGGTCGCTGAGGATATGCCCGACCGATTCCACCTTGTCCGGATCGCCTTCGATGATGACTCTCTCACCACGGGCGATGATCTTCACCCCGAATTCGTCTCGTAGGATTCTGAGATTCGCGTCGTTCCGGCCGAAGACCTTGACCTGATCAACGCCCGACAAGTCAATTTGCTTTCTTGCCAATTCTCGAGCTTGACCTCCTGATTTACACGAAAGCTCCCAGCCCCTCATAAGGCTGAGGGGCCAAGAGCTTCAGTCTTGGTATAACCGTCGCCGAATTTTTCGAAATCTTCCCCTGTCACCGGTTATCAAAACCACCCCGAAAGCCTATCTCGGGATCTTCAGCTCCCAACCGGGCCAGATGATGCCAGGGTCCTTTATCTTGTCCTTATTGGCCTCGTATATCTTGGTCCAATGGCGCCAGTCGTCGTAGATCTCCCAGTACCCGGCTATCTTGCCGAGATACTCACCTTCAAAAACGAGGTGGCTTGTCGGTAGACCTCTGGGGATCTGCAACACCCAGCCGGGGAAAATCAACCAGGGATCCTGTATCTTGTCCCGGTTTGCCCGGTAGATCCTGGGCCACTTGATCGGGTCGCTGTAAATCTCCGTGTAGCCCGAGATCTTGTAAAGGCTTTCACCTTTCTTTACGGCCCATTCCGTCGGGAGCGCCTCCAGCTCGGCTATCTCGGCCTCGAGTGTCTGCACCCGGGACTTCATCGGCTGGAGCTCGCCATCAACCTTCTTAAGCTGCGCCCTGAGCTCTTCGAGCCTGGCCTTGTCCGCGTCCAGCTTGGACTGGGCCTCGCTCAAGAGCATCTCCTGCCTCTCCCTCTCTCCGGCAAGCGACGCACAGTAAGCTTCTCGTTCCTTCCCCGAGAGATCCTGGTACTCCTCTTCGGTATAGAAGTCTCCCTCGGAGACATTCACCGCAAGCACACTCGTTACCAGTAACGGGACGATAGCGAGCGATACTGCAGCAAGTAACGTAATACCCAGAATAGATTTCTTCATCTCATCCAACTCCTTATGAAATCCATCAGGCATCTACCTGCCCTCACTCTCGCCCGCTGCCCTTCTTGAGGTGCTCGAGCTTCTTCTCCAACTCTTCCGGCTTGCCCTTGAGCTGCCCGAGCTCGGCCTGCTTGGCGTTGAGCTCCTTCTCCACGCTTTCCAGCTCCGCATCCGTTTCGGCCAGCTCGCTCTGGACCTCATCGGTCTCAACCTGCGCCTGCTCAACCTGTTCGGGCGGCACCAGACATGGAGGTTTAGGTCCGCAGCCTACGGCAAACACCAGGAGGAGCGTGCCCAACACAAGGAATACAGCCATCACGCGCCTCGTGAACATCATCTACCACCCCCTTCTTGACACATAACTTTCTATTCACACAGAGTTTACGCTCTGAATCTCCGTCACATTAGCAACCGGTTACACCTACTGTCAAGCGAAAACCCACTTTGCGGCCTCCTACGCCATCTGTGTGGTGTCGCCACTCCCGTGGCAACGAATGTCCCCTGTAGCGTCGGGGCTCCGTGCCCGACGGTCTGAGTCGCAGACCCTGACACCAGGTTCTCTATAACATATGACGCTCGATTAGTGGAGTTCTCTACAAGATGAGGCCGGCGAAAGGCGATTCCACACCTAACGAATTGAAGCACACACAGTGGATATGGTAGTATGCCTCTCCAGGAGACGGGGGCGGCAAACTGGAATCGGCCGCTTGGCCCCGGACTGAGGTCCTTGACGGTGCACGTGCCGGATATCAATGGGCTACGCACATGATGCTTAGAAGATTCGCAAGGCACCTAGTCGTTATCACGGTTATCGGATTAGTGGTGCGGCTGTTGTGCCTGCATATGGCCCTACCCATAGAACTCACGGGTGATGAGGTCTATTACACCACTGTCGCATACAACATCGCCGGCGGATACGGTCATTTGCGTATCGAGGAGATGCGTGCGTCTTGGCCGCCGGCAAATGCTTATTTCTTGTCCATGTTCATCGATCCGGAAGTACTGGAGGAGCGTGTCGTCAACTTCCAGCGGATTCTCAAACCGATGCTGGTTGGACAGGCAATCCTCGGGTCCCTCCTGGTACCTCTGGCGATGATCCTCTCAAGGAGACTCTTTGATGACAGGACGTCGCTCATTACGGGTGTCATTACGGCTTTCTACCCGACCTTCATAGCGTTCAGCCATTACGGGTGGGCTGAGAACCTGTTTGCTGTTCTTGTTGCGGCCGCCTTGGCGGCAGCGGTCTATGCACAACGATCCTCCAGGCTCTGCATGGCTGCAATTACCGGGGTGCTCTTCGGCCTTGCCGCCCTTACGAGGGAGACAGGGCTCGTGATCGCCGCGGCCTGCGGGCTCTGGTGGGTGTGGGTGGCCGCCTCGGCAGGGCGGAAGCGAGCAGTCGCCCGATGTGGCCTCATGCTGCTCGTGGCGCTCGCAACGATCACGCCATGGACGATTCGTAATTACCGCGCTCTGGGCGGATTTGTGCCGGTCTCCACCGTTGGATGGATGGCGGTCTCCGAGGGGAATATCTTCGATACCGATGACTGGCTGCATCCGAATCGTGATCTCCTGGTCGAGTTCCGGGCGTCCCACGGCAGAATTCCAAACGAGCTGGAGCGGATGGAGTATGCGCACCGGACCGCACTGGAGTTGATCCGGAAGGAGCAACCCACATGGATCCTGAAGAAGTTCGTACGTACCTCCGGACAGCTGTTCAGCCCGGATTCCTTTCTCTTCAAGAAGATCAGTCGAGGGACGTACCCGGTCATGCCCATGGCAGCCATCCGGTTCCTGCTTGTCGTAACGGTGTTCGCCTATATTGTCATTGTGGTCGCCGGCATCCTGGGTATTGCCATCACTCCGGACCGCCGGCTCAAGCTGCTTCCGTGCTTGGTCATCGGTAGCGTATTTCTGCTTCATCTGGTGGCAAACGCGTCTTCACGCTATCGTCTCCCGCTGATGCCCCTGCTCATCCCCTATGCGAGCTACGCCATCATCCACTGGCGTGGGATCCGCCCCCGCCTGACGTGGAAACGATGGATAATCCCGGCGGTGGTTCTGCTTTGGTTCTTCGCTCTGTGTGTACCTTACTTTGCCGGCGACGCGGTCTCACTCTGGGTGCAGGGAACCTATGAGAGCCGCTGATGCCCCGGATCTCACCCCCGAACTGAACGCGCCGGCGACAACGTGGTTGCCAAAGAGATGATTCTGGCACGGTAACCCCAAAAACCGAGAACTGCCTTCCCCCAAGGAGGGCGGCTCCATATTCAATTAGGGTGGACTAAGGTGACAGCTTACTTAACTCAGGGACCGGGAAGGGACCACCGGCCTTATTCACCTACTATTTTTACGAGGACCCGTTTCTTGCGCTTGCCGTCGAACTCTCCGTAGAAGATCTGCTCCCACGGCCCGAAGTCCAATTTGCCTTCGGTCACAGCTACAACGACTTCCCGGCCCATGACGGTCCTCTTCAGATGGGCGTCGGCGTTATCCTCGTGAGTGTTGTGGGCATATTGCGAGTGGGGCTTCTCCGGAGCAAGTTTCTCAAGCCACTTCTCGAGATCCGAATGAAGACCGCCCTCATCATCATTGATGAAGACCGAAGCGGTTATGTGCATCGCGTTGCAGAGAAGGATACCTTCCTTGATCCCGCTCCGGGCAAGGCATTCCTCGACATTCGGAGTTATGTTTATCAGCTCCCGCCTTCTCTTGGTATGGAACCAGAGCTCCTCGCGATATGACTTCATGGCATACCTCCTATTTTCTCCTGCATGCCTACCATGTCCGGCAACACTTTTTCAAGTGGGCATATCAACCTTGTGTTCAGGTCAGCGCGAACGCGGCGTCCGGAGTATCCTTGCGGAGGCCTGCGAGGTCTTACCTATCGGGCGAGCACGATCTTGCGTGAGATCGCCTGCCGGCCGTCCGACAACTTACAGAAGTAGATGCCGGCCGGTACCTTCGCTCCGCTGCCGCTAGTGCCGTCCCAAGTGACGGTGCGCGATCCGCCGCCGTCTTCGCAGCACCGGCACTCCCATGGTGACGGGATCCCTATATATCAGACGCTTCGGGGGGCGGTTTACCCACACCGGGGCTATTGGATGTAGCCCAAGGCCTTGTTCTATCGCCGGCTGCCTATCTGATAAGCGTCATGCAGCGGGTCTTGCTGAACCTGCCGGTCTCCAGACGGTAGAAATAAACTCCGGGCGCGGCTTTCCTGCCCGAATCATCCCGGCCGTCCCAGCGCACCGAATGAGGGCCTGCGTCCTGCAAGGCCTGGTCAACCAAAGACCTCACCCGCTCCCCCTCCACGCTGTAGACCGCCAGACGGACCTGGTCCTTGCGTGCCAGCTCATAGCGAATGAGCGTGCTGTTATCAAACGGATTCGGCACCGATGGATGCAGGGCATACCTGAAAGCAGTAGACCTCGGGCCGATCCCGGCCAGAGGACCCTCAGAGACATACCCGGACATTACCTCGGCCACATCCCTAAAGGCCGAGTCCGCAAGAGACACCGACACGAGATTGTCATTCGCGCTGTTTTCCACAATATCAAATCTTACAACGGAATCCACTCCGTCGTAGAAGTACATCACGGAACCAACGACGACGGCGTCACTGACGCCGGAGAAAGCTGCCACGGAGATGTCTCCTATGCCGGAGCCCAGAATCATGGTGAATGGCGCCGCCGGTGTGAATCCTGAAAGGACTCCCCCGGGATCAGACGTGGCAATGCCGAATTCGAGGCCGTTTATCTCCGCGGTCAT
>JALGWN010000239.1 GCA_025774115.1 bacterium | reverse complement strand
GCTTTCACTTTCTACGTCAACGAGGAGGTACTGGTTACAGGGACATCTGCCTGGGAGCAAGATGGGACCTTCTCAAGCAGCTATGCCCTGACCATGGCAGGCCAGACGGTCGCGACCACACTTGAGATCATTGTAAACGAGCGGGGCGATTGGGTGAAGATGTTCATGGAGACGCCCCGTGGCCCTGTGACGGTGATGCGGGAAGGGGACAAAGCCAGGATCGAAACCGACGAGGTCAAGACAGTGGATCTCAAGGCCGGCACGCTGCTCTTTGAAAACTTCAGCCCGGCGCTTATGAGTCAGGCCATCATCGCCTACGATCAGGAAGCAGGCGGTGAGCAGACTTTCCCCCTGTTCATAATCCCCGGCGCCGTCTTCGACCTGGCGCTCGAGAGATTGGAGACGGTCGAGCGGAATGTGATGGAGGGGTATCAGGAGTTCACGCTCTACCGCTATAGCCTTCCCGGTGTCGATGTGATCGTATGGGTCGACGAAGATAACCGGGTGGTTTTCGGTGATGTCCCCGCTCAGCATGGTGCATATGTGCGGGATGGGTATGAGGCTCTCAGGATAACCGAGGAAACCGACCCGCTGGTCTCTCAAGCCGAGTTCGAGGTGGCCGTGGACCGCGATGTCCGCGTCCCCATGCGTGACGGACTCGAGTTGGCGGCAGACATCTACAGACCGGATGCCGAGGGGATATTCCCGGTGATTCTCGTCCGCACGCCGTACAAGAAGGAGATGCATGACCTGGAGGCCAGGTTCTACGCCCGGCGAGGCTATGTCTATGCGGTCCAGGACTGCCGGGGCCGCTTCTCATCACCCGGTGAGTGGGTGCCGTTTTTCAATGAACCCGAGGACGGCTACGATACCATAGAGTGGCTGGCGGTTCAACCCTGGTCGAGCGGCAAGGTGGGGATGATAGGGGCATCCTATCTGGGTTGGGTCCAGTGGTGGGCCGCCCGTGAGACCCCACCTCACCTGGTCACTATGATCCCGAATGTCGCCCCGCCGGACCCGTACTACAACATACCGTACGAGTATGGTGCCTTCTTCCTCTGGGGTGCCATCTGGTGGGCCGACGTGCTCGAGCAGGAAGCGACGGCCGATTTATCGGGCAAAGCCCTGTCGGACATAATGGACAAGGAGTACGCCGAGCTCCTGCGTCACCTCCCTGTCATAGAACTCGATGAAATAGTGCTGGGCAAAGAGAATCCGTACTGGCGTGACTGGATCCGGCACCCGGACAATGACGAGTACTGGGGTGAGGCGAGTTTCCTGGATCACTTGGAGAACCTGGATATTCCGGTTTATCACCAGTCGGGCTGGTTCGATGGTGATGGTATCGGTTCCAAGCTCAACTACCTTGCCATGGCCAAGCACGGTCATGCCAACCAGAAGTTGATCCTGGGACCCTGGGGTCATACCGCAACCGCCACGCGCAGCGGGCCGCGGGATACCGATTTCGGCCCGAATGCGACCGTCGATCTGGAGCGGAGCTATGTGCGGTGGCTGGACCGCTGGCTCAAGGGGATCGAGAACGGTATAGAGGATGAACCCCTGGTGAGTCTCTTCGTAATGAACACAAACAAGTGGCTGAACGGGTATACCTACCCGCTGGAGGTTACAGAGTTCACCAGGATGTATCTGGCAAGCGACGGCGGCGCCAACACATCGGCGGGAAACGGCAGACTGATTCCGGTGGCCCCACCGGCGGATGCCGCGGCCTATGACACGTATACCTACGATCCCGGCGATCCCACCCCGAATCCCTTCCTCTATCAGGATCCGGAAGACCTTGCCGACACGGAAGAGTGTGAGGAACAAGAGGCCTACTCAGTCGAAGAAAAGAAAGAGGCACACCTGGCCTATCATGCCAAGGTCACTGCCGAGAGAGGGGACATACTGGTTTATGAGACCGCCCCCCTGGAGGAGCCCTTGACCTTCGCAGGGCCCGTATCGGGTATCATCTATGCGAGCTCAAGCGCCAGGGACACCGACTGGTTCATGAGACTCGTGTGGGTCGATGAGGAAGGCGGCATCTTCCCCCTGGTAAAGGGTGTGATAAGGGCGAGATACCGAGACTCATTCTCGGAGCCGGAGCTCCTCCAACCCGGCGCGATCTATGAGTACCATCTCGATATGTGGCAGACGGGTGTGACCGTGCCCGAAGGTGCCAAACTGAGAGTTGAGGTAGCCTCCGCGAGCTTCCCCCTCTACTCGCGCAATCTCAATACCGGCGGCCATAACGAGATGGAGACCGAGTATGTCAGGGCCGAGCAGAAGATCTATCACGACCCGGAACATCCCTCACATGTACTTCTGCCCGTGATACTCAGCCCGGATTTTAAGAACACCGTAACCGAATAAGATATAAAGGCCGGGGTCGGATCTTGAAAATTGAATTCAATTCTCAAGATCCGACCCCGTCTGGTTATCCCGCCAGTACTGGCAGGTGCGACGCCACAGCAGAGGGCTTGTGAATAATCCGGGCTAGGTACGCTCCAGCGATACCTCGTCAAGATATGCTGACAGGAATGCCGTGGTGGGTCTATAATTACGAAAGCGTATGACCGGGTTCTCCGGAATGCAGGGCAATCCGGACATGCTATCTTGACAAATGCCTGACCTGATGCTTGACAAGGAGGTACAGTTGGAATGAGAACGTATCTTAAGACATCACTGCTGGTGGTTCTGACACTTTCTCTCCCTGCCTGGCAGAGCCCATGTGCCTGTACGAGCATCCTGGTCGCCAAGGGTGCTTCGGAGGACGGCTCGGTGATGATTACCTATAGCTGTGACGGCGAATTCCATCCGCATCTCGAGTACACCCCGGCTGCGGACCACGCACCCGGCGACTCCCTCGATATAACGGATTGGCACGGGAACGTACGTGGCAGGGTGGCCGAGGTAGCACACACCTATGCCGTAGTGGACCTTATCAACGAGCACCAGCTGGCGATAGGCGAGACCACGACCACCGGCCGGGAGGAACTCAAGAACCCGGAAGGCCTTCTTCATTACTGGGATCTCATGTGGCTTGCGCTCCAGCGGGCCGTGACCGCACGCGAGGCGATCCAGGTGATGACCGACCTGGTCGACGAGTACGGTTACCGGTCCACCGGTGAGTCCTTCTCCATAGCCGATCCCGATGAGGTCTGGATCATGGAATTGATAGGCCCGGGTGAGGGAGGCAAAGGGGCGATCTGGGTTGCGCTCAGGGTTCCCGATGGGTATATCTCATGCTACGCCAACAAGGCCCGGGTAGGCGAGTTTCCGATGGACGATCCTGAGAACTGTCTCTATTCGGA
>JALGWN010000238.1 GCA_025774115.1 bacterium | reverse complement strand
ACATTGGCTGTCTACCGGCCCTCTATCCCAGGCCGGCGGCGAGTCATTATGGTACTATCCATTCGGGTTACTATGGGACCGATTTCGCCTACTGCCCGCTCGTCGGGATACTGGACGGCCGCGATACCACACCCGATGGCAGCCAGTATGGAGCCATCGAACTGTTGTGGACGCTCTACCTCGACTGCAGCGGCCCTACGACGACCGAGCCCTCGACGTGGGGCAAAATAAAGTCGATCTACCGCTAGGCTGGTGAAAAACGCCCGCCGGCAATCCCACGGGGCCGACGTATGGGACCCGGTGGGTTTCGGCTTGACATTGTGTTCGGCCGGTCAGATGGCACCGGGCACAGGGTGCGATAGCTGTTTATAAACCTCGCATCAGCAGACGTGGAAGTGATACAATATAGGGGCTTTCAGAGTGCGGGTGCCATTATCGCCAGCGCATCCCATATCCGGATAACAGAGCCGTAGGTGTGAACCGGGACCGACAACAATATGGCAGGTAGACACCGGAACACAGCAGAACCCAGGGCATCCACTCTTATCATCCTGGTGATGACCCTCGTGATTGTCGCAGTCGTCATTCGGGCAGGCAGCGATATCAGACATACGGCCCATGGTATAGATACCATGAATGACGATGCCTACTATTACATCGTGGTCGCCAGGAATCTCGCCACGACCGGTGAGATGACCTTCGACGGCATCTCCCGGACCAACGGCTATCACCCGCTCTGGTTCTGGTTACAGGTGGTGATGTTCAGGGCGGGAGCAGCCGGACTTTCGATCGCGGACCAGGCTCTGGCGGTCGTGCTGCTTCAGTGGTGTGTCCTCGGAGTCGCATTCTCCCTGTTCCTCGGGTGGGTCTACCGGCACCGGATTGAACTCCCTGTTGTGGCAACAGCCTCACTTCTGGGTGTGATACTGCTTGCGTATCCCAAGCACCTCAGCCCTTTCACGATGGGTATGGAGTCAGCGCTGTTCATGCCTTTGTTACCGCTCCTGCTACTCCTCGTCCAGCGATCCCGATGGAATTGGGCGGGCCTGGTTGCTTTGCTGCTGGTTATGTCCCGCCTGGACACCCTGGTATACGTGGTTTTTCCGATTACGCTCTACGCCGCGTTCAAGGGGAGATTCTCAATCGGTTCTGTTGTGAAGAAAGGTCTTGCGGTTGGAGGGCCGGCATTAGTGGGTGTAGTGGTAATGATGGTGTCGTACCACCTGATCTTCGGTCATCCCATCCCTATTCACGGTGTCTTAAGATCGACCTTTCCATCTATCAACCTTCAGCCCAATCTTTTTACTCAACCCATTGCTTTCGCGAAAGGGGTGGGGAATCCCGGGAGGCTGGCCATGTTTCACCTGCCCACGGCGCTGGTAATTCTCCCTTTATGCGGGCTGGCCCTTCTGAAAGAAAGGCATCTGCGGCGGCCGGAGCGAAACGTCGCTTTGCTTGTGGTACTCCTTGGGCTGATTCAGCTGGGCGGGTTTCTTCTTTTTCAGGAGTGGGTGAAGCCCATATCCGGTTGGTATCTTGCTCCGCTCATGATCTTCTCAAGCGGGGCCGTCGGAGCCGCCACGGCAAATCTGCTTGGGAATCGGCTGACTCTGTTCTTGTGCCTTTTTCTTGCACTGGTTGTGACCGGACTCAGCGGCATGAGGGAATACCGGCGGAGGCATGTGCTTGTTCCGCACAGCAAGCTGCATGCCCTTGTGAAGAGCCGCCCGCCGGAAGCCATCTGGGCGGCCACCGATTGCGGCAATATCGCCTTCCGTACGGGTGCTGCCTTCATCAATCTGGACGGTTTGATCAACGGTTTCGAATACCAGGATGCTCTCAAGCGGCTCGATCTAAGGGGATATCTCGAGCGTGCCGGTGCGGATTACCTCATTGTGAATGTCTGGGAAACCGAGCCGGCCATCGGCAAGATCGAGCCAATGTATACTCACAAGCTGGATCCCGCTTTGTACAGAGGTGAATACGATACGTACGATTTCTTCGTCTACACCTATATGTACCACTGCTACTCGGATACGATCAGGCTCCGACGGGATCAAGAGGTATGGAGATCGGGGCCGGAGCGTGATGGAATCATATCTGTGAGAGCCGTTGTTTTCGATCTGACCGGATGAGGCACCCGGTTACCGGCACTGTCCCGCCCGATGACGAAGGCTCTGCCGGGGGAAGATGCCAGGTCTGGAACGCGAGGGAGATTGAACCCGGCGATCGGTGTGTTTCCCGGTTCCGGTGCGGCCCCACTAGGGCCGCGGGTCGAGCCAGTCGGTAGGAAAATCGGCGCTCAATCTCACAACATCAAACAGAGTGGCGATCAGTTCGTCTTCATCTCCTGCGCGGTGAGGATTATAGTATTCCCATACGATTCGGCTATCTCGGGTGACCTCGAAAGCCCTGCCGCTATTGGATTCCACTATGAGTGTGTTTCCGTTGGGAAGTCTGTAGGCGGCGCCGCTCGCCCGGGTGTAGAAACCGTTTTCAGGGGTTCCTTCATACGACCATACGATCTCCTGGGTAAGGGGATCGAATTCGATCACTTTAGACATGCCCCCGTGGCCCACGTTGTCGAAGACAAGCATGTTACCGTTGGCCAGTAGCGTCGGCTGGTGCTGTGCTCTCCAAAGCCCCGACTGGGCCCAGACCACCTTTTCCTCAACCATGTCGATAATGGCGACCACATCGAGGTTACGCATCGACGTCAGTACGTTTCCCTTCTTGAAGACATGCGACCGATCTGCATGGGTTCCATCCAGCACCTGAAGCGTATTGGTATGGAATATGTCCACGACATGGTATGCCCTGTGAAGGAAAGAGGCGTAATTGGATTCCCTAAGGGCCTTCAGTACAGAGACCCTGCGAAGCTCGTTCCCGTTTCCATCGAGCACGGAAACGAAATCCTCGCTTACCTTCCCGTGGCCACCGATATCGGAAGCCTCCCGCACCTCATGGGTCAGCACATGTATCAGACTATCGGGGGTCACATCTATGTCATGGTGACAACCGTTGGCAACGGCCCAGATCAGATTGGAGTGCTTGTCCATCTTAATGATCCCAAAGCCTTCATATACGGCAAGCAAGTCCCCGTTATCATAGAGATAACATCGCCGCCAGAAGTCCCTGTAGAACGGGTCATCCGGATCTTCGCTCTCGACGTCCGAATAAGCCGGGAACGCGTCGCCGAACCGGCACGTCCACTTGTGCAGAGTCTTGCCTTCCATATCAAGAAGCAGGGCCTCCTGACCATGCCCTGAGATGATCAGATTGAAACCTTCATAGGCCATTTCCGGTACATGGACGGTGACACCTTTCATTGCGGATGCCGGCT
>JALGWN010000006.1 GCA_025774115.1 bacterium | reverse complement strand
TTGGATCCGGGATGGTCAGGACGGCAGCTCTGGCAGGCCTCATCGCCGCAGGTCTCTTGCTTTCATGCGGTGGCGGCATGAAAGGTCTTAAGGGCGAAGACAAGACTTTCATGGAGCCTGACTTCTGGACCAGGGCGGAGGCCATGTTTGGGGACGAGGGTGGTGGCTACTGGATGAGGGAGAAGGAAACCGAGGTCCGTTACGAGGGAGGCAACTGGTTTGTAAGGGAGAGGTACCACTATCAGATCGTGGTTCTGGATGCGGATAAGCTGGAGGAATATGCCGATGTCTCCATCCCCTTCGGGCCGAGTTCGCGGCTGTTGAGTGTTAAAGCGCGGACCATCACATCTACGGGTGAGGTGATCCCGGTGGCATCGGGCAGCATGTATGAGAAGTCCAGGATGCCGGGTTTCATGCTCTATTCGGATCGCAAGGCCAGGGTCTTTCCGATGCCGGGTTTCGGCGACCGCTGCATTCTGGATGTGGCTTTCGAGCGGGAAGACGAGGCGCTCTACTTCATGGACAAGTTCCAATTCGGCACACGCCTGCCCGTCCGCAGGACCTCATACTCATATGCTTTGGATTCAAGGGTTTATATGGCAGGTTTCAGGATTTACTATAAGACTTATAATGTCGATGCCAAGCCCGTGGACCGGTCCTACGAGACCCATTTCGGGAAGATGGTGATGTGGAAGTGGGACTTGGAAAACATGGATGCCTACCCTGAGGAGCGCTGGATGCCACCCAGGGAGAGGTTTCTCCCCAGAGTTGCCCTGGCGGGCTTTGCGCCCGACCAGCAGCCCGACAACTGGGATACCTTCACCAGTTGGTATGCGAAGATCCTACCCAAGTTGGATAAGGCCCGGCCGGAGCTCGACCGGTACGCCGAGGATATTGCGGGGGACAAAGAAGGGGAGGGCGAGATCCTCCAGGCAGTACTCGACTACATGGGGAAGAATACCCGCTACGTGAGTGTCGATATCGATGATTCGGGTTGGAGACCCCACGATCCGCGCGAGGTCCTGGAGAATAAGTACGGGGATTGTAAGGACATGTCCTGCGCTACTGTGGCGATCCTGAGGCGGTGTGGTATCGATGCCTACCCGGCGCTCATTCTCACGAGGGATAACGGGATCATCGATCCGCAGCTGGCGGTCCCTCTTTTCAATCACATGATCGTATGGGTGGAGACCGAGGGGGGGGAGGTGTGGCTCGATCCCACGGCGGCGCCCTGCCCGGTCGGATACGTGCCTGAGATAGCCCGCGATGTCGATGCGCTTGTAATCAAGGGCAAGAAAGGTATCTGGAAACATACGCCTGCCGTTACACCCTTCGGTTCGATGAGGGCGACGCTGACCGAGATTACACTAACACCCACAGGGATGCTCGAGGGCGAATGCCGGACCACCTATAGTGGCGACATGGGGGTGGAACGTAAACGATCCTACGCTGAGAAGAGCCCCTCCGAGCTGAGGGAGCAGATTGAGCAGGATATCGCCTCCTGCTTCCGTGACGTGAGCCTGGATACCTGTTCGCTTGCAGGGATGGAAGAGGTCGATCCGGTGGTGAGGATCTGCGGGCGCTTCACAAAGCCCTCGGCAGCGATAAGGCTGGGGGACCGGATGGTGTTGAGGCTTGATTTCCTGCGGCCTATGGTGGCGGGCCTGGCCGAGATGCCCAGAGGGTCGGAGAGGAAATATCCCCTCTGGGTGCCGTTTACCTTTGAAGAGGTAGATACGGTAAGGGTGCATGTGCCGGCCGGTTGGGATGTTGCGGAGCTCCCCATGGATGTGGCCTCCCCCAGCAAGTACGGCTCCTATGGTCTATCCTGCGTCCGGGAGGGAGAGGACGTTGTGGTGGTGATCCGGCACAAGCTCGCGGCAGGCGAATACCAGGGCAACCGCTTCAATGATTTCGTGGATTTCTGGTCGCTGGCCCGGGAGCGGACCAGCCAGGACATAGTCTTTAAGAAGATATAGAGGAAAGGGGTCACCAGGCTGCCCAAAAACACCCATCTGCTGCGTTGTGCTCGCCACCCGTCACTGCGGCGTACGCCGGTAGCGTCGGGTCTCCGTGCCCGACGGCTCTCGTCGTGGGTGGAACCACGACGCTACGGAATGTTATGCATCCGGATGTTTTTGAACAGCCTGAGACTTGGGGTCAGATCTTGACCCCTTTGGGGAGAGGTATTAGGATAAATCGTCATGAATGCGGGTAAAGGCCGTACCTGGGTTTCCTCGGATGAGATCAGGGCTCCGATCCGGGAGGAGCTGAGTCTCCTGGAGCGGGAGCTCGATCGTATTTTCTCGCCCGATGTCGATCTCGTATCTGCAATTGGGAGACACCTTGTCACGACGAAGGGCAAGATGGTGCGCCCCATCCTGGTCTTTCTCTCGGCCAAGCTGGGCAACAGCGATATGGGCAGCGCCATTAAGGTTGCCGCCGCCGTGGAGGTTATACATACGGCGACCCTGCTCCATGACGATTCCATCGACAGGAGCCACTTGAGGAGGGGATTACCCACGGTGAACCGTCTCTGGAACGACCAGGTATCGGTGATCATGGGGGACCATCTCTTCTGTAGCGCCTTCCGGCTCGTGCACGATGCGGGGCTCTTCGATGTGGCCTCGGTGCTATCCTGGGGTTCGGACAGGATGACTTACGGCGAGATGTATCAGATGGATCTCCGGGGCAAGTATGATGTCACCGAGGAGGCCTACTTGCGGATGATAAAGCTCAAGACCGCCGCCCTCTTTGCCGCCGCATGTAAGGCAGGGGCCATGGTTGGAGGGCTCTCGCAACAGAACAGAGACGCTTTGGCCGCCTACGGAGACTGTCTGGGGATCGCCTTTCAGATGGTCGACGATATTCTTGACTTCGTAGGTGATGTCAATCTCCTGGGTAAGCCTATCGGTAACGATCTGCGTGACGGGCGCGTGACGCTGCCTTTGATTGTAGCGCTCCGAAATGCCGGGACCGATGAAGCCGGGAGGATAAAGGAGATCATAACGTCCGGTAGTCTCGATGATACCGCCTGGAGTGAGGTTCTGAAGTTTGTGGATGAGAACGACGGTATCGGTTACACCCGAAGGAGCGCCGAGAACCTTGTCGCCGATGCCAAAACCTGTATCGAACACCTTGAACCCAACCCCGCAAAGGCTTCACTGATGAGCCTTGCGGATCTGGTTATCACACGTTACAAGTAGCCCGGTATCCAATGGGACGATATAGATTCCTGCCTCCGGTTCTCGTAGTAGCAGCCCTCCTGGGAGTGGTTATAGTAACCAACCGGACTGAGACCCCCCACCACTCGGATACGGCTATGATGATGGATACCATAGTCGAGGTAAGCGTATGGGGAGATGGAGCAGTCCCCGTGGAGGCGGCAGTCGACTCGGCCTTTGCATCGATCGCCCAGGTTGCCGGCCTCTTCGAAGACGGCATGGTTGACACAAGGATAGACAGCGCGGCCATCACCTCAGGCGAGTTCGCCTATCTGCTCGAACTATCAAGAGACATTCACCGGACAAGCGACGGCTACTTCGATCCGACCATGGGTTCGGTGACGAGGCTCTGGGGTTTCTGGGAAGGTGCCGTGCCGCCCCATCCGGATTCCATCCGGGCGGGTCTCGAGCATGTGGGACTTAAGCGCTACTTCGCCGGGACCGGCGACCGGTGGTTCATCTTCGACGTCGGCGGCGTCGCCAAGGGGTTCGCGGTGGACCGTGCAGCCGCCAAGCTCCGCTCGCTCGGCTTTGAGTCGGCAATCATAAACGCAGGCGGGGATCTGGCCCTACTGGGCACACGCCCGGACGGGAAGCCATGGCGGATTGCCATACGGCATCCGCGGCGGAACAGTGACTTCCTCGGGTACCTGGATCTTGAAGATGTCTCGGTTGCCACCTCGGGAGATTATGAACAGTACTTCATCCATGAGGGCAAGCGCTACCACCACATCCTGGACCCCGCCACTGGGATGCCTGGCAGGCGATCGAACAGTGTTACCGTGGTAGGTGAAGGCTCATGCCTAAGCGATGCCATGGCGACGGGTCTCTTCCTGATGGGCCCCCGGCTGGGCATGGAGGCGGTCCGCTCCTCGGGGCAAGTGGAAGCTGTGTTTGCCTTTGCAGAAGGTGATAGTATAGCTGTAAGCAGCGGTCTCATTGATCGCTTCACGGAGGTAGGAGACTGACCAGGCTTACCGTAGGCGACATCATGCTTGTTGCCGTCGTCCTTGTTGGGGGAATCTCACTCCTTGCTATGGCCGGCCTGCATACCGAGACCGGAAGGACGGTTGTGGTAAAAAGTCTCAAAGGCGAAAGCCTCCTCTTAGACCTCAGCCGCCCCCGGACGGTCGAGGTCGAGGGTCTCCTCGGCATCACCACGATCTCTATCGATGAAGGAACGGTAAGGTTCATCGAATCCCCGTGTCCCCACAGGCTCTGTATCAAGAAGGGACCCGTATCCCGCGTCGGGGACCTCATCGCCTGTCTCCCTAACGGCGTGGTGGCAAGGATAACGGGGAAATCCGATTATGACGGGATTACGCCATGAGGGAAGTGATGGAGGCACGCCGGCTTACAAGGATCGCGATCTTGAGCGCGGCGGCTGTGGTTGCCTATGTGTTTGAGTCACTTCTTCCCATGCCGCTTCCCTTTGCAAGGATAGGCCTTTCTAATATCTTCGTGGTCGTGGCCCTTTTCGGGTTCGATGTGCGGGAGGCGTTTCTCGTTAACCTGGTGAGGATCCTTGCCGGGAGCCTCCTGATGGGCTTGGCCTTAAGCCCGGCTTTTCTCCTCTCACTGGCGGGCAGTATGTCGGCTCTCGCCGTGATGGCCTTGATAAGATGGAAGGCTATGCCTCTGTTTTCGGTCATAGGGGCGAGTGCTGCCGGGGCCACTGCGAGCAACATCGTACAGGTCTTACTGTTTACGGCTCTCTTTGCGGGGTGGCCCGTGCCGATAGATCTTCTGGGCGGGTTTATCCTGCTCGGGGTCGGGGTGGGTTTTCTCACCGGCCTTATCGCCGCGGCCATTCTAAAGAAGGTAGTTCTTGAAAGGTATGGACCGGTCAATTAGAGTTCTCTCAGGATGCGAAGTATAGGATATGTCGGGAAAGTAGAGGCTGATTCGGCCGAGGTGCTGCTCGGCAAGCATGCGCAGTGCGGCGGCTGTGGTGCTTGTATCGCCGCCTCGGATACAAGGGAACGGACGATTGCGGCCGCAAACGACATCGGAGCGGTCGAGGGCGACAGGGTCGAGATAGAGATCCCGCCCGGACGCTTGGTGGTGGCGGCATTCATGATGTTCATCTTGCCCGTTCTCTCGGCCCTGGCGGGTGGATACGCCGGGTACCGGCTGGCCGGAAGCCTGGGGCTTCCGCCGGTCCTGGCCGGTATCGTGTTGGGATGTCTTGCATTTGCCGGCTCGTTCCTGCTACTTAGGGGTGTGGATAAGGCCGGCCGCACAGCCGGGCTCCCCATGATAATCCGCATCTTGGACCAAGATGAGACTGAAGGGAGGTGTTGAAACCATCTTTGGCACCTAAAGCTCTTGCTCGTACCTGTTGCAAGCTGGCCCTTGATAAGAGGGCCGAAGATGTCATCATAATCGATCTGCGCAAGCTTAATGCCCCCACCGACTACTTTGTCATATGCAGTGGCGCCGCGGGCCGCCAGGTGAAGGCCATAGCCGACAACATCCTGGAAGGGACCGCTGAGAAGGGCCTGAAGCCGTGGCATGTGGAAGGCTATAGGGCCTCCAAGTGGGTCCTGATCGATTATGTGGATGTTGTGGTTCATGTGTTTCACGGCGAGACCAGAGAGTTCTACTCGCTTGAAACACTCTGGGGCGATGCCCCGATCGAGGAGATAAAGGCGAAGCAACCCAGGATTAGGAAGAAATGACTTTCAGGGAGAGTATCGAAGGTCTCCTGGCGCAGGCCTTCAAGGAGGAGTTCCCCGAGGCGGGTGAGCTTCGCTTTGAAGTCAATCAGCCCAGGGAGAAAGCCCACGGCGACTTTGCCACAAACCTCGCCATGGTGGCCGCCAAGATCATAAAGAAGAACCCCATGGAGGTGGCCGAGCGCATAGCCGGCCGGATCGAGATCCCTTCGGACCTGGTCGCATCCCTCGAGATCAAGAAGCCCGGTTTCATAAACCTCTTTGTTTCAACGCAGGCCTATCTGGAAAAGACCAGGGAAATAGGCACTTGTGAGAATGATGAGACCTACGGTTTCACCGATGTGGGGAAGGGGCGCCTCGTCCAGGTGGAATTCGTGAGTGCCAATCCAACGGGACCGCTCAACGTCGTGAGCGCGAGGGCGGCAGCCGTCGGAGATTCGCTTGTGCGGCTCTTGCAGAGGACCGGTTACGATGCCCGGAGTGAGTTCTATGTCAATGATTCGGGATCGCAGGTGGAACATCTGGGACAGTCCCTCAAGGCCCGTTTCAGACAGGGGGTTGGCGAGCCTGCCGAGATGCCTGAGAACGGTTATCCTGGTGAATACCTGATAGCGATCGCACGGCGTGTGATGGACCTTGCCCGGTGGGCCGACCGCGCCGTGGAGAAGAGTGCCTTGCTCCCCCACGATGTCCAAGTGGAAAGAAAGGCGGTCGCCGATTTCCTGGCACAGGAAGCCTCCTGCGGGTCTGGAACCGGGGAGGAGGTAGTGGCATACCTCCAGGCCTACCTCGATTTCAAGGCCGGGCTCGAGCCCGACCTCCGTCCGGTGTGGGCGCCGCTCTATGTGTGCAGGCTATCTGCCGACGGCCTCGTCTTCACCCATATCATGGAACGTCTGCTATGGCTTGACAGATACGCGAGCTTTCTTAAGTCGGCCCATGAGGTGGACGGCGGTAACGGGAAGCCTCATATAGCGGCCGACCGTTATTTCCTTGGGACAGCAGATGGTGATGCCCGGACCTTCGACTTCACCCGCTTCGCCGTGGAGGAGATAGTCGCCGGCCAGCAAGCGTCGCTTGGGAGGTTCGGGAAGCGGCCCGAGGGCGGCCTCGCTTTCGACACATGGTTCCGCGAGTCGACTCTCCGGGACGATGTCGGACGGGTGCTTGAAGCCCTTATGGCCGATGCCCGGTTCGTCATCGAAAAAGAGGGTGCGGTCTGGCTTAAAGGGGGAGAAGAAGATGAGGCGGATGAGTGGGTCGTGAGAAGATCGACAGGTCAGCCCACATACTTCCTCTCCGATATCACGTATCATGTGAACAAGCGGAGGCGGGGCTTCGAGAAGGTTATGGATATCTGGGGTCCCGATCACCACGGTCATGTGGCGAGAATGCAGACCGCGATGGGTGTCATGTCGGAGGTCCTGCCTGATGTCGAGATACCCGAAGGCTGGCTCGAAATCCTGATTGCCCAGCAGGTCAATCTCATAAGAGAAGGCGAGCGGGTCGTGATGTCCAAGCGAGCCGGGGAGTATGTCACTCTGGACGATGTCGTGGAAGAGGTCGGAGCGGATGTGGCGAGGTTTTTCTTCCTGATGAGACGGTGTAACAGCCATCTGGATTTCGATCTCGATCTTGCCAAACAGACCTCGGAAGAAAATCCGGTTTACTATGTCCAGTATGCGCACGCCCGTATATGCAGCGTTCTGGGCTTCGCCCGCGAGAGCGGCCACAGCGAGATGCCTCCGGAGGGGGCCGATCTCACGCTCCTTGCGAGCGAAGAGGAGATGGATGTCATCAAGGCACTCTGCGATTTCGATGAACTTGTGAAGGCAAGTGCCGCCTCACTCGAGCCCCACCGGCTCGCCACCTATCTCATAGAACTTGCCGGCAAGTACCACCGCTTCTACCACATCCACAGGGTTGTGACAGACGACCGCGGCCTGAGTGAGGCGCGGCTCTATCTCTGCTATGCGGTAAGAACCATAATCAGAAGTGCCTTGTCCTTACTCGGCATATCGGCTCCTGAGACCATGTAGCGTCGGGTCTGTGTGCCCGACGGTCTTCGTCGCGGGTGGAACCACGACGCTACGCAATACTCGGCATCCGAACGCTCCCGACCAATTATACTAAAGGTATGAAATTGCCCCAACTCGATACATGCCGGCTGTATGGCGACCTTGCCTGGACCTGGCCGATAATAAGCCCGCCCGAGGAGTATGTCCCGGAGAGCGAGTTCTTCGGCAAGCTTATAATGGAACACTCGGAGCACGAGCCCAAGCGTCTACTTCACCTGGGATGCGGTGGAGGACACAACGACTATACTCTGAAGCAACACTTTGAGGTTACCGGTGTGGACCTGAGTCCCAGCATGCTTGCCCTGGCGCGGAAGCTCAACCCCGATGTCACCTACACCGAGGGGGATATGCGCACGGCGAGGCTGAAACGGACCTTCGATGCCGTGGCTATCCTCGATTCGGTGAACTACATGCTCACCGCGTCGGATCTCCGGGCCGCCTTCGATACGGCTTTTACGCATCTCAGACCCGGGGGCGTGTTCATAACGATCATCGAACAGGCGCTTGAAAGTTTCCGGCAGAACAAGGTCCAGTATCTTGCCCGCGAGCGTGACGGTGTGGAGATCGCCTTCATCGAGAATATGTACGACCCCGATCCGACCGATACCACCTATGAGTCCACGTTTGTATATCTTATCAGGCAGGAGGGGAACCTAAGGATAGAGACCGACCGGCACCTGGGTGGACTTTTCCCCGTAGATGTCTGGTATGATACATTGAGCTCGGTCGGTTTCGCCGTGGAGACCGTGGAGTACGAAGCCCCCGAATCCGGCGATGACGTACCCGTCGTCGTATGCACCAAGGAGGGACCCCCACGGCATGGATAACATAGCTGACACCAACAAGCGGTTCTGGGAGGACCTGGCAAGCCGGGGTATGGAATATACGACCCCGTGGCTCGATCTCGACCCCGGCTTGGTACGGGCCTTCGGGCGGGGCGGGGTGGAAGCCCTGCCCGGACCTTGTGCTTGTCTCTATCCGCGTTCGGTGTTTCAGGATGTGAAAGGTAAACGCGTTCTCTGCCTGGCCTCGGGAGGCGGTCAGCAGTCGGCCGTTTTCGGCCTGCTCGGCGCCGAGGTCACGGTCCTGGAGCTCACGCCGGCCCAGCTCGAATCCGACCGCAAGGCCGCCGAGCACTTTGGCTATAATGTTAAGACCGTGTTGGGCGACATGCGTGACCTTTCGGCCTTCGCCGACTCCATCTTTGACATAGTCTATCAGGCGATCTCGATCGTCTTCGTGCCGGATGTGAGAGAAGTGTATCGGGAAGTGGCCCGCATCTTAATGCCCGGAGGTATGTATCGGGTGGGCCACTGCAATCCCGCTACGCAAGTTGTCGAGGAGACATCTTGGGACGGAGAGGGATACAGGATTCTCGAACCCTACTCAGGGGGCTGCATCCAGGATGCCGAATCCATGGAGTTCCGGCATCTTCTCAAAGACATCTTCAACGGCCTCATCGAAGCCGGCCTCACCATAGCCCATGTGGAGGAATACCCCCGTCATCTCAGTCCGCCCGCCGGTGCCGAGCCCGGAACTCTCGACCACATGCTGGGCTACGTCCAGAACTACTTCGTCATCATCGCCCGTAAGGACGAGGCCCGCGCGACCGATGAATCCGTAGCGTCCTGACTCCTGTCGGGACGATGGCTGTGGGAATCACCGGCAGATTCGTTGCCACAGGTGTGGCGAGCGGAGCGAACCAACGTCGGGCACAGAGACCCGACGCCATGGGGAAAATGGGGGTTGTTTGAGGGGTGGATTTGTGATATCATAGGCATTCGGTAGTACACACAGGGGAGAAGAACTTGGCCCAGCGGGACGCTTCTGAGCAGGATATAAAGCGAGCGATCATCTCACTTCCCGATGTCCAGTCCTGCAAGGTGGAATTCGACAAAGATCACGCGATCACCGCCATCCACGTAGTCTCCGCGAGCAAACGGCCGGCCAAGCAACTGGTGCGGGACATCGAGTCCCTGCTCCAGGCCGACTTCGGCATCGGAGTCGATCACCGCAAGATCTCGATCGCCAGAGTCGCCGAGCGGGCTGAGGCCGCCGTGCCGAAGGCCCCGAGGCCCAAGCTCAGTTCCATCACGTTCTCAACGGCCGGGGGCAAGGGCGAGTGCAAGGTGGTGCTTGCGCGGAATCACTTCGAAGCCTGCGGCGAGTGGACAGGTGTAGCGGTAGGAGGGGGCAGCCTTCGCCTCGTGGCCAACGCGACTTTTCGTGCGGTTGAAAAGATTGTGGGCAAGGAAGTTGAGTTCGAACTCCTCGATGTAGTGCGGATGAGGATCGCCAACAGGGACACGGTCATAGTCCTCGCCAACTACATTGCGGAGGGACATGTGATGAATCTTGCCGGGTGCGTTCAGTTCGACGACAACGAGCAGCAGGCCACCGTGCATGCGGCTCTCGATGCGTGTAACAGGATTGTGGAGATGCTGCCACCCGTGGAGCACACCGAGTACGAGATCAATCCCTTCAGCGGTACATGAGGTGTCCCCGCATTTACACCGTTGTCCGTTTTCTTACGTCACTTTTGATTCCTGTTGACCATGCTTGCAGATCATAGGAGAATGCTCGCGTGCCTGTGGGCACGGGAAATGCTATTTGTTCTAGCCGGGATTATTCATGAACCTCATCGCGAGATGGCGGAGATGCCGGTGAAGGCAAGGAAGACGAGGGAGCCGACCGGAGGCGTATTTGAAAGATACGTCGAGGATCGGCGAACGAGGATGACGCCGCCAGTACTGGCACATACGCCACCGCAGTAGAGGGCTTGTGAATAATCCGGGCTGGGGGAGAGCCATGAAGAAGATGACCTACCGGCAAACCGGAGTCGATATCGGTGAGTACCAGCGTCTGGTCCCCTTCATCAAACGGCAGCTCAAGGGAGCGAGTGAGAAGAGCGGGGACGGCCTCTTTGCGGGCATGATCGATCTCAAGAGGTACGACAAGTCCGAGCGTCTGGTGGTGGCGAGTGTGGACGGGGTCGGCACCAAGGTGAGAGTAGCCGGCGACTATGGGTGGCACGGGGGTATAGGGAAGGACATCGTCGCTCATTGTGTCGATGACATCCTCTGTCTGGGGGCTCGGCCGATAGGGTTCATGGACTATATCGCCTTCGACCGCCTGGATGCCAAGGTCTTCAAACAGATAGTCAAAGGCATTGTAAGTGAATGCAAGGCGAATGATATCCAATTGATCGGCGGCGAAACGGCGGAGATGCCGGGCGTATATCGCAAAGGGGAATACGATCTTGTGGGCTGCATCTTCGGGCTCGCCTCCCCCGGGAAGACCCTGGATGGTTCGAGGATAAGGAAAGGCGATCTTCTGGTGGGGTTGCCATCGAACGGGCTCCATACCAACGGATACAGCCTTGCAAGGAGGGTGCTTCTTAAGCGAGGCCGCCTGGACCTTGAGGCCAGGCCGAAAGGATGGAAGAGGACCCTGGGGAGAGCCCTGCTTCTGCCCCATACCAACTATTTCAAGCAGGTTTACCCTCTGGTGGAGATGAAGGCCCTGAGCGGGATTGCACACATAACCGGTGGAGGCATCGCCGGCAATCTCAGCAGGATCCTGCCGGACGGATGCAGCGCAAAACTAAGGAGACCCCTCTGGAGGATTCCGCCCATATTCAATCTCATCCGGGATACCGGACCCGTGGAAGACGCGGAGATGCTGCGCGTCTTCAACATGGGTTTGGGCATGATCCTTGTCACACCTCATAAGTACCTCCCTCAGGTGTTGAAGCATACTCGCGCGTCAAGGGTGGTTGGGGAGATCGGCGACGGCGATGGGGACGTAGTGATCGAGTAGTCTTTGACCGGAAGCAATCATGGAAATGCCGAACATCGTTTATGTGAGCCGCGAGATGGACAAGGCTGTCCAGACCTCGAAGCGGATCGCAGACACGTCGGCCCCCGTTCTGATCGAAGGGGAGAGCGGTACGGGCAAGGAACTCATAGCCAGGTTGATACACGAGCATAGCCGGCGGGCGGCCGGGCCGTTCGTTCCCGTAAACTGCGGGGCCATACCCGAGACCCTCTTCGAGAGTGAGTTCTTCGGCTACAGAGCCGGGGCGTTTACGGGTGCGGTCAAGGACAAGTCCGGGATTCTCGAGACCGCCGACGGAGGCACGGCTTTTCTTGACGAGATAGGCGATCTTTCGGTGTCCATGCAGGCCAAGATTCTGCGGGTTTTGCAGGAGAAGGAAGTACGCCGGGTCGGGGACACCAGGCTGAGCAGGATCGACATAAGGGTGATTGCTGCTACAAATAAAGACCTCGAGCGCGAGATGGGTGCGGGCCGGTTCAGGGAGGATCTCTTCTTCAGAATCGGGGTCTTGAGAATCCATCTGACACCTCTGCGGCGAAGACGGAGCGATATCCCCGTTCTTGCAGATCACTTCGCCGTCAAGTATGCCAGGCGTATAGGCAGGGACGTGCCGCGCCTAAGCGATGAGGTTCTCGACATATTCAAGAGATACTCATGGCCCGGGAACGTCAGGGAGCTTGAGAACGAGATCCATCGAATGGTAGCGCTGGCCGATGACGGCCGGCCCGTGGACCGCGGCCTGGTGTCCGGTCGCATCCTCGAGCACCTTCCGGGCGATAGTTCGGAGGACCAGGACGGGCACCTCAGGGAGCGGCTTGCCGGTCTTGAGAGGCAGATAATCATGGAAGCCCTGGAACTTTACGGTTGGAACAAGACCCGCACCGCAAGGCATCTTGGACTCACGAGACAGGGCCTTCACAGGAAACTCCACAGACTCTGCATCACCAAGGACGAATGAAGTTGACCGCGTTTAACCGGTTTTGGTAGGGTATCCGGGTCAGACACCCGTTTTTTGGAATATGGCACACCGGGGGAGAAAGTTGGACTGTAACGCCGAGCGCCTGCCTCGAGGCGCGGCAGCCATCATATGCGCGGTATCGGGTGTCAGCGTATCATTCTGCTTCTGGCCCTACCGTACCGGTTTTCTCGCATTCGTCGTGCTGGTACCCTTCATCCTTGCCTCCGGCATCATAGACGGTCGTGGGCGGCACATTTTGAATTCCTTCATCTTCGGTCTGGCCTACTTTCTAGGCAGCCTCTACTGGATAGCCATGCTCGGTGAGGAGCAGATAGCAGTGCCCTGGCTGCGCTTGCCGGCAGCGATCGTGCTGAGCCTCTACCTTGGGGTTTTCATGATCCTCACCGGCTGGTTGGCACGACGCCTTGTGAGACTGCGCATTCCCTTCGAGATAGCCATGGCGGCGGCGTGGACGGCTATGGAATATCTGCGCTCGCTGGGGCCGCTGGGATTTCCATGGGCAAGCCTCGGTTATTCGCAGACCCCATATCTCGGCATGCTCCAGATGGCGGCGGTTGTGGGAACCTACGGCATCACCGCCCTCATAGTTCTGGTGAACGGCATGCTGGCGCGAACCCTCATCACCCGCAGGTGGTCTTACCTGGCACTTATTGCAGTCGTCCTGCTGGTGCCCCTGGCGGCGGGACGGCTCCTGCTCCGCGGGGCCGTGCCGGGAAGGACTGTGGAGGTCTCGCTCATTCAACCCAATATCTCGGGTAAGGTGAAGTGGGACAAGACCTATAGCGATACCACGCTGGCCATCCTTCGTCGTATGACACTTAGCACGCCGGACTCTACACTCGTCATCTGGCCGGAGACCGCAGTGCCGGTCCACCTGCTTCACAGCCCAGTGGAGATGTATAGTGTTGCCTCACTTGCGCGGCACAAAGGTTCGCGTATCCTCCTCGGATGTCCGGACTACACCTATGACGAAGGCGTCACCATGTATTTCAACTCGGCCGTTCTGGTCTCACCCAAAGGCAGCGTCGAGGGCACATATCGCAAGATCCACCTCGTGCCGTTCGGGGAGATGATTCCCTTCGAGAAGCGCTTCGAGATCCTTAAGCGAATCGACCTGGGAGAGGGCGACTTCTCTCCCGGGACCGATCTCACCGTATTTGATGCCGAGGGCGATCCCTTCGCCGTGGCCATATGTTTCGAATCGATTTATCCCGGCCTGGTGGGGGATTTCGTCAGGGCCGGGGCCCGTTTCATCGTGAACATAACCAATGATGAATGGTTCGGCCCAAGTCTGGGGCCGAGCCAACACGCTCAGATGGCAATTATGCGGGCTGTGGAGTACCGGGTGGGACTGGCGAGGTGTGCCAACACGGGTATCTCGATGCTTGTGGATCCCTATGGACGCGTCTCACGGCAGACAGGTCTTTTCACGCGGGATGTTCTCACGGGTCCGGTTGCAGTCGGTGATGGGGAGACACTTTATAGGAAGATCGGCGGCCGGATGGAGCTCGCTTTACTCATAGTCTGCCTCGCCCTAGGCCTCCTGAGTTACGTGCTTCCGGCGCGCCGGGTGAAAGGGTTTGACACCCCTTCGAGGCCGGTGCTATAGTGGGGGCGGCTCGGGTTAAGACGAGGGGCTGGAGCTGTTATCTAGTGTAGGGAGAAAGGGTGACCAGGGGAAGACGGGTTGTTTCCATCATCGGCGCTACCGGGCTGGTCGGCAGTGAAATAGCGAGGGTGCTTTTTGCCCGCAGGTTCCCGCTCTCGGAGCTCCGGCTGTTCGCTTCCGGCAGGAACCCGGAGACGTCTGCCGACATAGCCGGCAACCGCTTTCCGATTCTGCCTTTCAGATTGGATGAGGTGACCGGGTCGGACATCTGCTTCCTTGCGGCCGGGGGTGGTTTCAGCAAGCGTTACGCGCAAGCGATAGCGTCCCGGGGTGTCACTGTCATAGACAACAGCAGCGCCTTCAGGATGGAAGAGGATGTTCCACTGGTCGTCCCGGAAGTAAACCCCGATGACATTCTCAAGAACCGGGGCATTATCGCCAACCCCAACTGCTCCACGATTCAGATGGTTGTCGTCCTCAGTCCCCTGCACCGGTGCTGGCGTCTACGCAGAGTGGTCGTGTCGACCTACCAGGCCGTGAGCGGAGCCGGCCTTCAGGCCGGTGGAGAGCTGGCATCGCAATCGGAGGCCCTTATCCGTGGAGAGGTTAAACCGGCCAGGGTCTTCCCGCATCCGATCGCCTTTAACCTCATACCGCATATCGGGCCTTTTGACGACACCGGGTTTACGCTTGAAGAGACCAAGCTGATGAGTGAGACAAGGAAGATCATGGGGGAGCCAACGATAGATGTAGTGGCCACGGCGGTACGCGTGCCGGTGTTCCGCGGCCACAGCGAAGCCGTACATGCGGAATTCGACCGGCCTGTCAATCCCGTTATGGCCCGGGATATCCTCGAGACCTCTCCGGGGGTCGACGTCGTGGACGATCCCGGAGCGGCCCTGTATCCGATGCCGCGATCTGCTGCGGGCCGGGACGTCACATACGTGGGAAGACTCAGACGGGACCCCACGTGTGACAGGGCGCTTTGCATGTGGATCGTCAGCGACAACCTGAGGAAAGGCGCGGCGCTTAACGCCGTCCAAATAGCCGAAAGGCTCAGGTAGAGTTTGTGACCTGGAGTGTGAAACAGAGATTCGGCCGTTACATGGCACTGGAGTCTCCGCTTCACGGTCTGGATCCTGCCGCCAAACTCCTGGTGTTCTGCCTTCTGATCGCCTGTGTGCTCCTCTGCGGCTCGTGGCCGGCTATGGCTGTGACGGCTGTCTATATCGCGGCACTCTGCCTGGCATCGCGGGTGAGACTCTGGTTCTATCTGGACAGCCTCAAGTATTTCGCCTGGATGTTCGCCCTGTCCTTTGCAGTCAATCTGGTTTTCCCCCGCGGCGCGGAGGTAGAGCGCCTGAGCTACGAGGCCTTGAACGTTGCCGGGCTCTTTTCGGTGAGACTTGCGCTGATGATTCTGGCGGCAACGCTGCTCACCGTCGTGACCAGTCCGGCTGAGATTGGGGACAGCCTGCTGCTTGTGTCCCGCGTCAGAGGCCGGGTTGGGCGGCGCGCGGCCGAGTTCGCAACCCTGATATCGATCTCCCTGCGATTTGTGCCCGTCATGTTTGAAGAGGCCGAGCGCATAAAGGCCGCCCAGATGCTTAGGGGGCAGGCGACCTCGGGGCTTGTGAACAGGGTAAGGTCGGTGGTAACTCTGATCGTGCCTCTTCTTGAGTCCGCCATGAGGCGGTCGGTGAGTCTGAGCTATGCCCTGGAGGCGAGGTGTTACGGCTATCGTGTGCCCCGCTCGCCGGACTTGAGGGTGGGCACCAATGAGATTATCTTCGGGAGTAGCGGTATTGGGTTGCTGGTGGTTCTTATCTTGATGAGGTAGACATTGGCGGAGAAGGTTAGGGTAAGAAATATCAGGCTCACGATTGAATACGACGGCAGTGATTTCTGCGGCTGGCAGAAACAGCCCAAGGTGAGGACGGTCGAGGGTGAGTTGGTCCGTGTGCTGGGTGGGCTTATGGGAGGAGAGCCGGAGATAGTGACGGCGGCGAGAACCGATTCCGGTGTTCATGCCGTGGGCCAGACCGTGAACTTCAGCTCGGTCTCGACCATGACGGCGGAGGAAATGAAGAACGCACTGAACTCGCTTCTGCCTCCCGATGTCAAAGTGGTGGACGCCTCGGATGTTCCGCTGGCTTTCAACGCCCGGTTCGATGCCCGTGAGCGAACCTATCGCTATGAGATAGCCACCAGGCCGACTGCGGTCTGGCGGATGCGCCGGTGGTATGTGAACTGGGACCTGGACGGAGACGCGATCCGGAAGGCGGGGGATGCACTCGTGGGACAGCATGATTTTTCCGCCTATACCTATAAGGACGAGCAGCGGAGCCCCTGGATTGAGATGAAAGAGTTCGGTGTCGCGGAGATCGATCCGCAGGGCCTGGCGCTGATTTTCACTGCCAACCGGTTCATGAGGCGAATGGTCCGCCTCCTCACGGGCACCCTGGTCGAAGTGGGAAGAGGAAAGCTTCAACCCGGCGATCTTTTTGATATACTGTCAAGTCGGGACAGAAACAGAGCGGGACCCTGTGCCCCGCCTCAAGGTCTTTATCTTGTCGGGGTGGAGTACTGAGCAAGGAGGGCATGAATGAAATTCTTCATAGACACCGCAAACATCGATGAAATAAAGGAAGCTGCCGAGCTTGGGATCCTGGACGGTGTGACCACCAATCCGACGCTGCTCTCGAGGGAGAAAGGCAAGGGGGACTTCAAGGAGATCCTGAAGAAGATATGCGACATTGCTCAGGGCCCTGTGAGTGCAGAGGTCGTAGGTGAGGATGCGGACACCATGGTCCGGGAGGGCAAGAAACTGGCCGCCCTCGGCGAACACATAGTGATTAAGATCCCCTTTGTGAAGGAAGGGTTCAAGGCGGTGGGAAGACTCAGTCGGGAAGGTATAAGAACCCATGCGACGCTGATCTTCAGTCCCAATCAGGCACTGCTCGCGGCCAAGGCGGGTGCGACCTTTATCAGTCCCTTCGTAGGGAGGCTGGATGATGCCACCCACTACGGCATGGACCTTATAAGTCAGATCGTACAGATCTATGACAACTACGACTTCGTTACCGAAGTGATGGTCTCGAGCGTCAGGAACCCCCTGCACGTCCTCGAGGCCGCTCTCATCGGAGCGGACATCGTCACCGTTCCTCTCAAGGTGATCGAGCAGATGATCAAGCATCCCCTGACCGATGTGGGCGTAAAGAAGTTCATGGACGACTGGAAGAAGCTCGGAGCCGAGATCTGAGGTAAGACATGAAGACATTGGTTACGATTGTGATCGCGTGTTTCCTCGGTTTCATGGTCGCACTTCTCTGGCGGCTGCCTCAGCCTGAACCCGCAGGCGACCAGCCGGGGGTTCGCACGGAAGAGACGGCCGCCGGTCTCGAGGTGTTCACTGCAGGCCGTGAAGGGCCGCCGTCCGGCGCCGGGGAAGCGACGGAGGCGCGGGACATTCTCACCCTAAACAGGGAGATCGACGCCTCTCGAAAGACCTCGATAGTCGATGCGGCCGAGAGGGTGGGGCCGGCGGTGGTTTCGATAAGCGTGATACAGACCAGGGTTGTGAGGGCCTCTCCGCGTACGCCTTTCAGGAGCCCGTTCTTCGACCAGTTCTTCAGGGACTTCTACGGTGACAGAGAGTATGTCAGGAAAATACCGTCTTTGGGCTCGGGTGTAGTCATAAGCCCCGACGGGCATGTTGTAACAAACGAACATGTGGTGAGGGATGCAGCCGAGATCAAGGTGACCCTCACCGACGGTCGCCAGTTCGATGCCGAGGTGATAGCCGGCGATTCCGACTACGACCTTGCGCTCTTGAGCATCGACGGTGAGCACCTGCCCTTTGCCCGGCTGGGGAATTCCGACTCCCTCCTGATCGGCGAGTGGGCTGTCGCCATAGGAAATCCGTTCGGCTATCTCCTGCAAGATAGCCACCCCACGGTGACCGCTGGTGTGATAAGCGCGCTCCACAGGAACGTCACGACCAGTGAAGGCGTGCTCGGTGTCTATAAGGACATGATTCAAACCGATGCGGCCATCAATCCGGGAAACAGCGGGGGGGCCCTGGTCAATTGCCTGGGGGAGGTTGTGGGGGTCAACACTTTCATAATCACCCAGAGCGGCGGATCGATGGGGCTCGGTTTCGCCATCCCGGTGAACAGGGTGAAGTACATCGTGGATGAGGTAGCTACCTACGGGAGGATAAGGCGGATCTGGATCGGGCTCAAGGTCCAGGAAGTGACCCCTATGATAGCCCGCTCTCTCGGCCTGAGTTCGGCCCGGGGGCTTATCATCTCGGAGGCCGACCCTGAGAGCCCGTCGTACAAGGCGGGCCTTAGGAGGGGAGATATCATCATAGGAGTAAACCGGGAAGAGGCCACGAACTATGATACGGCCCGCCGGGCCATCTTCGGGGCGCGGGTCGGTGACGTGCTGGAATTCGACGTGTTGCGGGAGGGCAAAGAAGCAACGATGAGAGTCAAGGTCGAGGAGCGTCCGGAAGAGTAGCCCGGACTATTCATAAACCTCAGCAGAGGGCTTGTGAATAATCCGGGCTAGGGGGGGATCACAGGTGATAGCAAGATATACCCTGCCGGAGATGGCTGAAGTCTGGAGTGAGAAACGGAAGCTTGATACCTGGCTTGCGGTCGAACTGGCGATCGTGGACGCCCTGGCCGCCGAAGGCCGCGTGCCCGGGGATGCAGCGAAGAGGATCAGAGAACACGCCCGGTACGATGCCCGACGGATGAGAGAACTGGAAGAGGTAACCAAGCATGATGTGCTCTCCTTTGTGGAGACGGTCGGTGAGAGCCTGGGTGAAGACAGTGCCTATTTCCACATGGGGGTCACATCCTCCGACGTTCTCGACACGGCTTTGGCGCTCGTCATAGAAGATGCCACGCAGCTTGTCATCGGTGAGCTCACGAAGGTCCGCCTGGAGGCGGGCCGGCTGGCCGACCGGCATCGGGAGACCCTCACAATAGGGCGTACGCACGGTATGCATGCCGAACCGATGAGCCTCGCCCTTAAATTCGCAGTCTGGTATAACGACATTGGAAGGGCGGTGGCCCGCATCGAGAGGGCCCGCGACGGTGTCTGCGTCGGTAAGATCTCGGGTGCTGTGGGTAACTACTCTCACTTTCCGCCTGAGATCGAAGAGCGGGCACTCGGCTCCCTGGGGATAGGGTACGAACGACCGGCCACCCAGGTCGTGCAGAGAGACAGGCATGCGGATTATCTCTGCTCGCTGGCTCTGGCGGCATGCATCATGGAAAAGGTGTCGGTCGAGCTCAGGCATCTGCAGAGGACCGAGGTGGGAGAGGTCGAGGAACCTTTTACCAAGGGGCAGAAGGGTTCTTCCTCGATGCCGCACAAGCGGAATCCGGTCACCCTGGAACGGGTAACCGGTCTGAGCCGCCTTGTTCGGGCCAATGCGCTGGCGGCCATGGAGAACGTCGCGCTCTGGCATGAACGGGACATCAGTCACTCCTCGGTGGAGCGTGTGATACTCCCGGACAGTACCATAGCGGTCCACTACATGGCCGTATGCCTGGCCGAGATCCTGGGGGGGCTCAAGATAAACTCCCAGCGAATGCTCAAGAACACCGATATCACCGGCGGGATGGTTTATTCCCAGCGCCTCATGCTCTGTCTTCTCGAGGCCGGCTGGAAGCGGAGGCCGGCCTATGAGCGGGTGCAGCGGCTGGCGCAGGACGCGTATGCCGAGGGCAGGAGCCTCAAGGACCAGGCCTCTATGGACAGGGAAGTCGTTGAGGCTCTGGGTGACGACGGCCTGGATGCGGTTTTCGATCCCACCTACTACACGAAGCATACCGACAGGATACTTCGCGACATAGGCATAGGCAGCTGTTGAAAAAATCGACTATGGCGGTGCAACTCAAAGGAAGTGAAGCCGAAGTGGCCGGGACGCTTAAATCGGTCGGGGTGGATCTGTCTCCGGAGGAAGCCCATCGGATAAAAGAACTCATCGGAAGGGACCCGACCGTAGTGGAGCTCTTCATATTCGACATCATGTGGAGCGAGCACTGCTCCTATAAGAGCAGCAAACACATACTCAAGCGTTACCTCCCGACTGAAGGGAGCAGGGTGATTCTCGGGCCCGGTGAGGATGCGGGAGTCGTGAGGCTGGCGGAGGTGGATGGTGAGAGATACGTACTGGTCGTAGCACACGAGAGCCACAATCACCCGTCGCAGATCCTTCCGGTGGAGGGGGCGGCAACCGGCATAGGCGGCATCGTTCGGGATGTCTATTGCATGGGTGCCGATGTGGTGGGGGTGATGGATGCCCTGCGGTTCGGCGATCCGGACGGGCCGAATGCCGAGACCGTGCGGGAGATTGCGGCAGGCGTCGTCCGGGGGATCTGGGAATACGGCAACGCCCTCGGTGTTCCCAATGTCGGGGGGGATGTGTTCTTCGATCGTCGCTATGACGACAATTGCCTGGTCAATGTCATCGCCTTAGGTGTTGCCAAGGAGGAAGAGATAATAAGGAGCCGCGTGCCTGCCGAAGCACGCGACGAGCCGTATGATCTCATCCTCGTCGGCAAGCCGACCGACCGGAGCGGTCTTGGTGGTGCAACGATGGCGTCGCGCGTCCTGGACGAAGGAAGCATGGCGGATATCGGTGCGGTTCAGATTCACGATCCGTTCCTCAAGCGTGTGCTCACTGTGGCGACCGCTGCGGTGCTGGCCGAGGTCGCCAAGCGAAAGATAAGCATAGGGTTTAAGGATCTCGGCGCCGGGGGAATCGCCTGCGTGGTCAGTGAGATCGTGGACCGCGGCGGTTTTGGGGCCGTGATCCACCTGGACCGCTGCCATCTCGCCTTCGAGGATATCGAACCTCACGCCGTGGCCTGTTCGGAGACCCAGGAACGATACTGCCTGGCCGTGCCTTCACATTTCACCGAAGCCGTACTTCGGATCTATAACGACGATTTCGAGCTGCCCCACATCTATAGAGGCGCTCGTGCGTCGGTCATAGGAGAGGTCACAGCCCGGCGGGATGTGGTGATGTACTGGAAGGGCCGGGTGGTAGCGGATCTGCCGGCCTCCACCATAACCGAGGGTATCTCCTATGACCGGGAGGCCGCCTCCAGGCCGGCGGGTCCGTCCGAACATGTAAGAGTGGAAGTGAAGAACCTCAAGCGTACGTGCCTTGACGTACTCGGGACCACGTCGATAGCCTCCAAGCACTACATCTACAGACACTATGACAGTGAAGTGAAAGGTCTGTCGGTCTTGAAGCCCGGGGAAGCCGATGCCTGTGTGATATCGATTCCGGGCACCAAGATAGGTATTGCCACCTCGGTGGACGGTAACCCCAGATACTCTTCGCTCGATGCTTACCGGGGCGCCCTTATGACCGTATGTGAGGGTCTGAGGAACATAGCCTGTGTGGGCGCCGTTCCCATCGCGCTTACCGATTGCCTCAACTTCGGGAACCCGGAGGAGCCTCGAGTCTTTGGGGATTTCACCGAAACCGTGAAAGCAATAGGAGAGGCGGCGAAGACCTTGAGTGCCTACGGTACCGATGAGCCCATCCCGGTGGTGTCCGGAAATGTAAGCTTCTACAATGAATCGTCCAGGGGTACTGCGATACCTCCGTCTCCGGTGGTCGGGTGCTACGGTGTCCTCGAGGATTATTCAGTCGTATCCAGCCTGACCTTCAAGGAGCCGGGCAACCTGGTGCTGCTGGTCGGGCGCCGCAAGCGGGGGTTGGGCGGGTCGGCGCTTATGGCCGTGATGGGCCGCGACGGCGAGGGGAGGTTGCCTGATATAGACCTCGAAGAGGAGAAAAGGGGTATCCATGCCGTTACCGAGATCGTGAGGTGCGGCCTGGCGCGTGCGTGCCATGATATTGGCGAGGGCGGGTTTTTCACCGCCATTGCGGAGATGGTGTTGGGTGGGTGGGGGACGGGCAGGACCGGCGTGGATGTGAGTGTCGATCTCGGCGACGGCCTGGCAGCCGAAGAGGCGCTTTTCGGTGAGGCCGGCGGTTTTCTGCTGGAGATCCGCCCCGGGGCCTGGGAGCGGGTCGAACACGTGCTCGAGAAGTATCGCGCTTGCGCCTGGAGGATCGGCAAGACCGTGCCCGGGCACGTTCTTGTTATAAGGAAAGGCGACGAAGAGGTGATAAGACTCGAGGCATCGGAGATGCACCAGGCATGGATCGGATCCATAGAGAAGGCGATGAGGTAGGTCATGAAACCTCGCATCTGTATCGTCCAGTTTCCAGGTGTCAATTGCGAATATGAGACAGCGCGGGCTCTGGATGCCGCGGGCATGGATGCAAGTGTAGTGAGATGGAACCGCGCCGATGCCGCTATTGAGGACTTCGACGGTTTCGTTTTGCCCGGAGGCTTCTCTTATGAAGACAGAGTCCGCGGGGGAGCGATCGCAGCGGGAGAAGACATAATGGCCGTACTCATGGAGCAGGCGGCACGAGGCAAGCCTGTTGTCGGAATATGTAACGGCGCACAGGTTCTGGTGGAATCGGGTCTTGTACCCGGGCCGGCCGGGCAGAGGATCGACCTTGCACTCGCACCCAACAAGGGAATGGGCAGGGACGGCTATTATGCCAACTGGGTCTTCGTGACACCGGGGCCCGAGCCGGCGCGATGCGTGTTGACGTGCGATCTCGAACCGGAAGAGGTGCTTCCGATTCCGATAGCCCATTGCCAGGGACGATTCACATCAAGCGATCCCGGTCTTTTCGAGAGGTTGGACGGTGACGGCCGGATCGTACTCAGATACTGCCGGCCGGACGGTGGCACGCCCAAAGGTTTCCCCGACGATCCCAACGGTTCCGTGAAGTTTGCAGCCGCCATCTCGAATACGGACGGCAATGTGGCGGCCGTCATGCCGCATCCGGAACGGGGCGCCTGGCTCCGCCAGGTGCCCGTCGATCTCGCCGGCCCATGGTCCGAGACCAGGTCGTCCGTTCGCACCTGGAAAGACATGGAGGGGGCCGGTCCGGGAGTCAGGATACTCCGCTCCATAAGACGGTATATAGAGGAGCACAAGGTATGAAGACCGAAGTCCTTGTGAAGCTCGCGGCCCGCGACCCATGGAGTTTCACCGTGCTGGATGCGCTTAAGCGCAAGTTCGGCATCGAGACGGTCGTTGGGGTGGAGCGGTTGAAATCCTGGCGGCTTGATTTCGATCTGCATTCAAAGGAAGAAGCCATCGCTGTCACAGGGAAGATCCTTGATGAGACCGCATTGCTGGCAAACCCCAATCGTGATATCTGGACGGTGAGGGGCCGGTCCCGCCTCGAACTGCCATGGGTCTCCCCGGGGGCTGCCGGTGAAGGGGATAGAGTTTTCGCAGTAAGGGTCGCCGACAGAGATGATCTGGTGGGCCGGTCGATGCATGCTATACTCCGGAGAAGGCTTGGTATATCCGAAATAAACGGTGTGGCTTTTTCGCTGGTCTGGATGCTCGAGTTTGACCGGCCCGGTGAGGAATCGTTCCGGCTGGCCGAGGAGATTGCGGTCGCCAGGTCGTGGAGGAGGGGTCTCCTGGCAAACCCTCATTGCCAGGAAGCGGTGGTGCTCGGGCTCGGAGATTATCTCGGTGGGGGAGAAGGCCCGATATGAGACTCAAACATAACTGCGGCCTGATCGGAGTCCACGGTTCCGGCAATGCCTCGAGACTTGCCTATATGGGTCTCTATGCGCTTCAGCATCGCGGACAGGAAAGTACCGGAATCGTCACCTCCGACGGCGATTGCTTTCACGCCTTCAAGGCCCCGGGACTTGTCAGTGAAACCTATGAAGGCGAAATCCTCACCGACCTGGACGGCACTCTGGCCATAGGGCACAATCGATACTCGACCACCGGCTCTCAGAGGTCCTCAAACATCCAGCCGCTGGTGGTCGACCTCAGAGGCAAACCTCTCGCGATAGCCCATAACGGGAATCTGGTGAACGCCTGTGAACTGAGGAATGCAATGGAGATGGAAGGGTCTATCTTCCAATCCACCACCGACAGCGAGTTGTTTGTGCACCTCATGGCGAGGTCGAAGAAGAAGAGCCTCCGGAGCATGATCGGGGCAGCCACCGGAGCGGTCCGGGGCTCATATTGCCTGCTGCTGCTCAGCGTGGATTCGGTTACAGCTCTCAGGGATCCCAACGGTTTTCACCCCCTGTGCCTGGGGAGGAACGGCGATGTGATTTTTGTTGCATCCGAGTCCTGCGGCCTGGATATCGTGGGAGCATCTTATGAACGCGAGATAGCACCCGGTGAGATCGTGACGGTTTGCGGCGGGGAAGTCACCGCCTCGAGATTCGCCGAGGCCGATAGACTCTCGATGTGCGTCTTCGAACTTATCTATTTCTCGCGCCCGGACAGCGTGGTGTTCGGGGTGTCGGTAGATGCCGTCAGAAAGGCGTTCGGCAGAAGACTGGCGAGAGAACATCCGGCCGATGCCGATATCGTGATATCGGTTCCCGATTCGAGCAATGCCGCCACCCTGGGGTATTCTCAGGAATCGGGGATCCCTCTGGAATTCGGGATGATACGGAATCACTATGTCGGGAGGACCTTCATCTATCCGACCAGTGAGCTCAGGGATTATCGCGTGAGGATCAAGTACAATCCCGTCAAGGAGCTGCTTGCGGGCAAGCGTGTTGTGGTTGTGGACGATTCGATCGTAAGAGGTACTACCTCACGGAAACTGATGCGGATGCTCCGGGCCGTCGGTGCAAAAGAAATCCACGTGCGGATAAGTTCTCCTCCCATAAGGTTCCCATGTTTCTACGGGATCGATACCCCGACCAGGGAGGAACTGATAGCGGCGAAAAGCAAGGTGCCGGAGATAGCCCGGTACCTCGAAGTTGATACCCTGGGGTATCTGTCGGTGGAGGGTCTGCTTGAATCCACGGGGCTGACTCCGGGGGATTTCTGTGTTGCTTGCTTTACGGGGGACTATCCGGTAGGCTTTACGAGCGAACCGAAGAAATTCGCGCTGGAGCGCTTCGGGGACTTTCTGGTATAGATGAATAGTTGATGTGAAGAGGGTTGGGAGTGTTGGGATGGGGGGGTGGATGATGAGAATCGAGGAGATACCTGTTGAGGATCGTCCCAGAGAAAGACTCAGAGCCTGTGGAGTCGGGGTTCTGTCGGTGAGAGAGTTGGTGGCTATCCTGCTTGGGTCGGGCAACCGCGAGAGAGGAGCGATTGAGCTCGCCGGCGATTTGGTTTCGTCGCTGCAATCGGTGAGAGACCTGGCCGGCGTAAGTGTCGAGAAGCTCTCGCGGGTTCGCGGTGTGGGGTTCGCCGGTGCTTGCCGGGTGAAGGCCGCGGTCGAGTTGGGAAGGCGGGTCGTCAAGTCGGCCCGGGGAGAGCTCAAGATCGTGCGGAGCCCCGCCGATGCAGCCGGCCTGGTGATGGAGGACATGAAGCACCTGGACCGGGAGCATTTCAGGGTGATTCTTCTGGATTCCAAGAACTCGGTGATAAGTGTCGAGACGGTCTCGATAGGCACGGTCAATGCTTCACTCGTACATCCGCGGGAGGTCCTTAAGCCGGCATTGGAGAAGAGCGCTACCTGCATGATACTGGTGCACAATCATCCGACCGGTAACGTGTCGCCCAGCCGCGAGGATATACTTCTGACGCGGAGATTCGAAAAGTGTGGGCGCATCCTCGGCATCGAAGTGGTGGATCATATTATAATCGGTGACGGTACATACACCAGCATGAAAGAAGGCGGATACGTCTAGGAGGACATGATGGGGTTTGGCGGTTTCGGTGGTTTGTTCTCCAATGAGATTGCGATCGACCTGGGTACGGCGAATACCCTGGTCTGTGTGAAGGGCAAAGGCATCGTGCTTGACGAGCCCTCGGTGGTTGCGGTGGAGAAGGGTACCAACAAGGTTCTGGCGGTGGGCAGGGAGGCGAAGGAGATGCTCGGCCGTACACCGGGCGAAGTGCTCGCCATCCGGCCGATGAAGGATGGGGTGATAGCGGATTTCGAGATCACCGAGATCATGCTCCGCGAGTATATAATGAGGGTCCAGGTTGACAGGTTTCTTTCGAAGCTGGTACGCCCGCGCGTTATCATTTCGGTCCCCTCGGGCATCACCGAGGTTGAAAAGCGAGCCGTGAGGGATTCGGCCGAACATGCCGGGGCCAGAGAGGTCCTCTTGATTGCCGAACCCATTGCGGCGGCCATAGGCGTCGGCCTTCCCATCGACAAGCCTGCCGGCAACATGGTGATAGACATCGGCGGCGGTACCACCGAGATCGGGGTGATAGCCCTCAACGGTATCGTGGGGGTGGCCTCGATAAGGGTCGGGGGCGATGAAATGGACGAGGCGGTGATCCAGCACATCAAGAGTGAATACGGAACCCTGATAGGTGAGCAAACCGCCGAGAAGATAAAGATGAAAGTGGGTGCATTGGACCCCGGTCCCGATGAGGAGCTGGAAGTCAGGGGGAGGGATCTGGTTAAGGGTGTTCCTCAGGTGGCAAAGGTTTCGAGGCAGAAGGTTGTCGCGGCACTTCAGGAGCCGATAAACGAAATCATTAAGGCCCTGAATCTATCTCTGGAAAAAACCCCGCCGGAGCTGGCTGCGGACATCGTCGACAAGGGCATCCTGATGACCGGTGGGGGTTCTCTGCTTATAGGGCTCGACGAGATTCTGAGAGGCGCTACCGGCTTGCCTATATACGTGGTGGAAGATCCACTGAAGTCGGTAGTACTCGGTGCCTATAGGGCTCTGGAGGAGCCCGAGAGGTACGAGAAAATACTGATGAAGTCGAGAAGGATATGGTAGTTGATGAGACATGGCCGGCATCTGCGGTTGGGGCGGGATGTGGCGGTTTTCATCCTCCTGGTGATCCTTTCCGGGGGCATCATGGCTCTGGACAGGCTGGGCGATAACAACGTCATAGCCGGTCAGATTGCCAAGATCTTCATCCCCTTTGAAAGCCTGTCCTCCACGGTGATGAACCTGTCTTATATCCGCAAGGAGAACCGGCTGCTCAGGGCCAAAGTGATGGACGTCGCGAGAGAGAACACCCTGCTTCGCGAGCAGACCCGGGAGATCGAGAGGCTACGGGATCTTCTGAGTTTCGAGGCGGCCTATCCGGGTACGCTCTGCACTTGCCGTGTTGTGCGCGAGCTCGGTCAGCGTATGGGAGGCGGGATCATTCTCGACAAAGGCAGGTCGGCGGGGCTCGAGAGGAATATGACCGTGGTCGCTCCGGACGGCCTGGTCGGCCGCATAATAAAGGTGTCTCGTGATGTCTGCCTGGTTAAAAGGCTCATTGACCCCGGCTACAGGGTCAGCGCCCTGACACAGCGAACAAGGGCCACAGGGATACTGGGGACGCACACCGCCGGGAGCACCGTAATGGAGTGGGTCTCGCCCAATGCGGATGTGGCCGTGGGAGATACGGTCATCACATCCGGCTTGGGTTCGGTTACCCCCAAGGGCACTTTGCTTGGGAGCATAGTGCGCATCCACGAGAAGCCCGAGAGATTCTCGCGTGCGCTTGACGTCCGGCCCTTCGTCGATTTCAGCAGCCTGGAAGAGGTGTTTGTTATACTCCAACAGCCGCCCGACTACGGCACGCTCGTTGAAGAAGGTGAGGAGTAAGAGGCCCTATGATGCGCAAGTCCTCGCTCTGGGTGCTGGCTTTGCTGATGATCATTTTGAAGCTCACGCTTTTCACCAGGGCCGAGGTCTGGGGAATCAGGCCTGACGCCACCGTGATCGTGCTGGTATATGTCGCACTGGGTTTGGGTCCGGTGGCAGGCGCATTGCTGGGGTTCCTGTTGGGTCTGGCCGAGTTCAGCATCCTCTCGGCCTCCATGGCCTCCATGCCGCTTGCCGGAACGGTGACCGGGTTCCTGATCGGGCGCTACGGCACCAAGGTAATGCACGAGAGCTATCCCGTGCAGCTCCTGATAGTATTCCTTGCGGTCCTGGTTATGGATGTCATCAATTTTGCCTGGTACGATCCTGCCGCAATGCCTATTATTCTGGTCAGGTATACGCTTCTTGGCGGGCTCTACACCGCAGTTGTCGGTGTCATCATGGTTTTCATAGTGGAACGGATAGCCGGCCTAAGGCTGGAAGGCTGAGATGTTCAATCAAACAGACAGATTGCCTTCCACACAGATCAGGGTTGCAATGGTGGCGGCCATGGTGGTCTTCGCCGCTCTCGCGATAGGGGCTTTTCGCCTCCAGGTGGTCAAGCATTCCCATTATCGTTCCCTTGCCCGGGACAACTATGTCGTACAGGTTTCCATCAAGGCGCCGCGGGGCGACATCGTCGATCGCAACGGGAAACTGATAGCCGGATGCCGCCAGTCTTTTTCGATCTGTGCGGTGCCCCGTTCCATCCTCAGGAACGGAAGGGAAGTCAGAATCCTGAGCCGGATTCTTGAGATGGGCGAGGACCTTATTCGAACCAGACTGGAACCGACTGCACGTTCTTACAGGCCCACGGCGATAGTCCGCGACGCCGATTTCGCAACCTTGAGCGCGGTCGAAGAGGCGTTTGCGGACCTTCCCGATGTTATGGTGATAGCCGAACCGGTCAGATTCTATCCCGGCGGGCGATACTTCGGCCACATGCTCGGCTACGTGGGCGAGGTTACCCGGGAGGAGATAGACGCTTCACCGGCCAACTACGCTTCGGGGGACTTCATCGGCAAGGCCGGCATCGAGAAGCAGTATGAGATCTATCTCAAGGGCCGGGACGGGCGGAGGTATGTGAAATTCACACCCGGTGGCGGCACGAGCCCTGTCGAGGTGGAGGATCCCCCCAGGCGATCTCCAAGGCCGGGTGTGAGGATCTTCCTCCATGCAGACGCCTCGCTGCAGGAGCTTGCCGATGATCTTCTCGACGGCAGGCGTGGGTGCATACTGGCAATCGACGTACGCACCGGAGGCATCCTGGTCATGGCCAGCAGCCCCTCCTTCGATCCCAATCTCTTTGCAGTCGGGATCTCCACGGATGACTGGAAGGAGATAATCGAATCCGAAGCCAAACCGCTCATCAACCGCACTCTTCAAAGTGCTTATCCTCCCGGATCGACCTACAAGATCGTAACAGCGGGTATGGCGCTCGAAGAGGGAGTACTTACCGCAGGTACGCGATTCGAGCCGTGCCGGGGTTCCTACAGGTTCGGTAACAGGACGTTCGCGTGTTGGAAGGAAGAGGGCCATGGCGTGGTGGATCTCGTCGATGCGATCAAGGTTTCCTGTGACGTATACTTCTACCAGCTTGGGGAGAAGCTGAGCGCAGACATGTTCGGGCTGTATGCGGACAAATGGAAACTCGACGAAAGGACCGGTGTCGATCTGCCCGGCGAGACCAGGGGCTTGGTGCCCGATGGAACATACTACGACAAGGCTTATGGGAGGGGCAAGTGGACCAAGGGTGTCATGCTCAACCTTTCGATAGGGCAGGGTGAGCTGCTTCTGACGCCCCTGGAGTTGCTGTGCTTCGTCTGCGGTGTGGCCAACCGCGGTACCTACTATGTCCCCAGGTGTGTCGAGAGAGCGGACGCCGGTGAGACAGTGCAGAGATTTCAAGGCGATCCCGTCGATTTGGACATCTCCGAGAGCACGCTTGAAACCCTCAGGAAGTCAATGCTCAGGGTCGTGGAGGGCGAGCAGGGTACAGGCCGTGCCGCCCGCGTGCCGGGTGTCCGGGTGGCCGGCAAGACCGGTACCACCCAGAATCCCCACGGTGACGATCACGCTTCATTCGTCTGCTTCGCACCTTTCGACAATCCCGAGATCGCGGTCTATGTGCTGGTGGAAAACGCGGGCCACGGAAGCACCGAAGCGGTCCCACCGGCTAGGCGCCTGTTGATGGAGTACTTCGGGATTGCCGAACCGGAGGAGGTGGCCTCGAGGTGATAGGGACACACAGGTGGTTGTTTGTCGCTCTGCTCACCCTGAGTGCCATCGGGGTGATGGCCATATACAGCAGCACCTATGCCGATGTCGGTTCCCACTATGCCCTGAGGCAGGTCATATGGATATTCCTCGGGCTCGGGGCGATGCTGGTGATGGCTTCCATAAAGACGCGCACGCTCTCGGTGCTCTCGCCTCTGGTCTATCTTGGGGCGATCGCACTGCTTGTGCTGGTGCTGGTCGCCGGAAGGGGGCCCCAGAGCACACGGAGATGGTTCGATCTTGGATTCTTCAGGTTCCAGCCTTCCGAGCTTGCGAAGATAGCGACTGTGCTGATGCTCTCTCGCTACCTTTCCGAGAAGAAACGGTTGGGGGATTCGCTGAAGAGCATTCTGTTCTTGTTCGCCGTAGTAGGAGTCCCTGCGGCTCTCACACTCTATGAACCCGATCTGGGGACGTCCCTCGTGATCGCCTTTCTGGTTTTCCCGATGCTCTATGCGGCAGGGCTCGATCCCCTCTATCTACTGCTTCTTCTCAGTCCGCTGGTCGCGGTGGTTTGTTCGGGCGAGATACTTGCATGGGGCATTTTCGTGGGGTTGCTTATGCTGCTGGTGCTTTTGGGCAGGTTCAAGACGTCCCTGGTCACGCTTGTCATAGGTGTCAACTTCCTTATCTATTCGCTGGCTCCGAGGCTTTGGGAAGGTCTGGCGCCTTATCAGCGAGATCGTGTGATGGCTTTCCTTCATCCCGAGAGCTACAGGCATGGTGCCGGGTTTCAGATAATACAGTCAAAGATAGCGATCGGATCAGGCGGGTTCGTCGGCAAGGGTTTCTTGAAAGGCACGCAGAAAGCCCTGGGCCTGGTGCCCGCTCAGCACACCGATTTCGTCTTCTCCGTGATCGGTGAGGAGTTCGGGTTCGTGGGTAGCCTGGTTGCCCTGGCGCTCATGCTCTTTGTGGTTTCGCGGGTGCTCGGTCTGGCTGGAGGTGCAAGCAACAGATTCTCGGTTTATCTTTGCTTCGGCTTCGCCAGCCTTATAGTTATACAGACATTCATCAATGTGGGGATGACCTTGGGTCTTACACCTGTTACCGGATTGCCCCTGCCCTTCGTGAGCTACGGCGGGTCACAGACCATAGTCTTCTGGAGTATGACCGGTGCCATGCTTGCGGCCCATGCGTCCAGGAAAAGTTTTTAGGAGGAGCCTATGTACCGGACGTTATTCGATATCGGACCGTTCAGCATTCACACATATGGAGTAGCCCTGGCCGTCGCCTTCTGGCTGGGTATCGAGCTGTCCGCACGCGAGGCAAAGAAGCGCGGCATGGACCCGGTTCATATCGTCGATCTGGGCATCGTGATTCTGCTGTCATCCATCGCAGGCTCCAGGCTCTTCTACGTGCTCGACCACCTCGAGGCCTATCGAGGCAACTTCCTGGACGTGCTCAAGGTTTGGGAGGGAGGGCTGACCTTCTATGGGGGCCTGATAGCCGGCGTGATCTTCGGAATAGGTTTCCTGAAGGTGAAGAAGCTGCCTGTACGTGAAGCCATCGACGTAATAGCCCCTCAGATAGCACTGGGTATAGCGATAGCGAGGGTCGGCTGTTTCCTGAACGGTTGCTGCTTCGGGATTGAGACCGGTCTTCCCTGGGCGTGCAGGTTCCCGGGGGATTCCCAGGCCGGGTGGGTCCTCCCCGGGGTCGGTCTGCATCCGACCCAGCTCTACTCGGCTGTCGCCAATTTCGCGATTTTTCTCTTCCTGCGCCGGCGCCTTCGAGCAAGGGCTCGGAGCGGTACGGTCTTCTATGCCTTTCTCATAATCTACGGGCTCTGGCGCTTCGCCATCGATTACCTGAGATACTACGAAGAGCGTATGTGTCTGAC
>JALGWN010000069.1 GCA_025774115.1 bacterium | reverse complement strand
TGGCCAGGCTGTGGGTCACGATAGGGGAACTCGGGACGCTGGGACTGGTGTTTCTGTTCAGGGGTTGGAAATGAAACGAAACGCGGGCCTCAAGTGGGATCTTGTTGTGCTGGGCCTGTTGGGCATCCTCGTCGTCACCATGTTCGCAGGTTTTATCTTCTCCGATAAGATGTTCTTCGGGACCGACATGGTCCCGATGGGCTATATGATGCGCAAGGTGGTTGTGGATCACTGGAAAGCGGAGGGCTCACTCCCCCTCTGGGACCCCTACATCCTGGGCGGGTTTCCGGTCGTGGGTGCCATGCACGGCGATGTCTTCTATCCGGCCTCGATCTTGTATCTCCTGATGCCGCTTCACAAGGCTCTGGGCTATAAGATCGTGCTGCATGTCTGGCTGGCCGGTGTGGCGATGTACTTCATGCTGCGCACCTTCGGCCTCAGACGCCGGTCGAGCCTGGTGGGGGCCCTCGGCTATATGACGGCACCCTATTTCCTGTCGCTCATCTATGCCGGCCATGACGCCAAGATGTTTGTTACCGCCCTCTTCCCCTTGTGCGTGCTGCTTCTGGAGATGCTCATACGTAACCCCAAGCTGCTTTATTCGGCCCTCTTCGGGGGGGCGATAGGTCTGCTGCTGCTTACCTCTCATCCCCAGATGGCCTTCTTCGCAAGTTGGGGTCTGGGGATCTCAATTCCTGCCCACCTACTACTACACCACGAATTTCTCGCCTCGGACCGGCGGGGTCACCTTCGAATTCGCGTCCAGCTGGTCGCTTCACCCTGAAGAGATAGTATCGCTGCTTTACCCCTCCTTCGGCGGCTACATGGATGACTACTGGGGCCGGAATCCTTTCAAGCTCAACGCCGAATCCCCGGGGCCGCTCATTCTCCTCCTGGCGATAGGCGGTTTTGTGCTGTTTGTGAGGCACCGCCGGATGCTGCCGTGGCTCGTTCTCTTCATCCTCTGTCCGCTCTATGCGCTGGGCGCCCATACGCCCATCTTCAAGCTGGTTTTCTACACGGTTCCGGTGGCCAAGTTCCTGAGGGCCCCGAGCCTAATAATGTTCATGTTCTCGTGTTCGGCAAGCGTGCTTGCGGCCTTCTTCATCGATGCTTGCTTCGAAAAGAAGATCACACGCGAGCGCAAGAAGTTGGTAACGGGACTTCTGGTTCTCACGGTGGTTCTGACGGTGCTTTTCACGGTAGGCAAGGGTATCCTCTTTGACATGTGGGGTGGCCTTTTCCGGGGCCTGGAAAGCAGCAAACTCGAAACTGCGAGGAATACTGCCGGAGGTCTCAATCTGGACGCGGGCCTGCTGCTGGTCCTGGGCGGCGGCATCATCCTGCTCCTCAAGTCCAAGTACCGGCTCAAGTGGAGCGGGGCACCCATCATAGGGGCTGCTATTGTCGGTATACTCGTAACCAGCCTGCCGCACTCGCTCCGGTTTGTGGAGTATATCAGGGTGAGCGACTTCATGCGAAGCGATCCAATGATCCAGCATGTGAAGCAGGACCGGGACGTCTATCGCGTGCTGCCCCTGACGGGAACGATGTATGACAGAAACTATCTGCCGATGTTCGGTCTGGAGACCGCCAACGGCTTCTACGACAACCGGATAAGATACTATGATACGCTTGTAGGTGAAGGCTTCCGGAACCTTCTGAATGCCAATATAATGAAAGTGGCCAATGTTAAGTACGTGCTCGCTTTCCAGCGTGTGGACCACTCTCTTCTGGAGCTGGACCGGGACATGGGAAGGGCCTTCGTTTACAGGAACCGTGAGTTTCTGCCGCGGGCCTACATCGTGCACCGTGCGGCGGTGGTCGAGAGTGATTCCGCGGCCCTGGCAATCATCAAGACCTCCGGGTTCGATCCTGCGAGCCAGACGATCCTGGCATCGGGCACACCACTCGCGGGCGGTCCGCCGGGTGAGGGTGAGAGGGTAAGCATCGACGCCCACGATCCGGGCCGGGTGAGACTCAAGGCCCGAGTCGAGGCTCCGGGTTATCTATGCTATTCGGGGAATTGGCTTCCCTACTGGTCGGCATATGTTGACGGCAACAAGACAGAAGTCTTAAGATGCAATATTGCTATGCGGGCAATACCTCTTGATGCCGGTGAGCATACGGTGGAGATGAGGTATGAATCCCGGTGGTTCCGGATAGGAACCTACCTTTGTCTGGCCTCATGTGCCTTTGTTGTCCTGAGTGTGGTTGTCGGTCTCAAGGGATGGCCGCTTGTAAGAAGGCGGGATAGGGATGCCTAATACAACGATCGTGGTGCCTACCTATAACGAGAAGCAGAATATCGAGCGCCTGATCTCCATGCTGCTCGAGACCGGTCCCGATGTCAATGTGCTCGTCGTCGATGACAACTCTCCGGACCAAACCGCGGAATGTGTGGAGGCGATCGCGTCCAATAACCCCCGGGTTCGTCTGATAAAGCGGCCCGGCAAGATGGGTCTGGGGACCGCCTATATCACCGGTTTCAAGGATGCCCTGGAGCACGGGGCCGAGATAGTAATCCAGATGGATGCGGATTTCTCGCATGACCCGTGCTACATACCGGACTTCCGGGTGGCCATCGAGGAGAACGATCTTGTGATCGGTTCGCGGTATGTGAAAGGTGTTAACGTCGTAAACTGGCCTATAGACCGCTTGCTCCTGAGCTACTTCGCCAATTTCTATACCCGCGTGATCACGGGCCTGCCGATCCACGATGCCACCTCCGGGTTCAAGTGTTTCCGGCGCGAGGTACTCGAGAGTATCAACCTTGCCGAGATCATCTCCGACGGTTATTGCTTTCAGATAGAGATGACGTTCAGGGCATGGCGGAAAGGCTTCAGGGTTGCGGAGATACCGATAGTGTTTGTCGAGCGTCATTCGGGTACTTCGAAGATGTCCAAGCATATAATATGGGAAGCGATATGGAAGGTGTGGTGGTTGAGGTTCAAGGCGCTTCTGGGCGATCTCTGAACAGGAAACGATGAATTCCCGGGATTCTAACGGCATATCAATAGTAATAGTCTCCTACAATACCGGGGACTTTCTGCGCAGGTGCCTCGGCTCGCTCAATGAAGATCCTTCTCCGCTGGTTCGCGACATAATCGTCGTAGACAATGCCTCCACGGACGGAAGTGTGGGGATGGTCGAGTCGGAGTTTCCTCAGGTGAAGCTCGTGAAGAACCGTTCCAACTTAGGTTATGCCGCGGCCGTCAACCAGGGCATAAGGGCCGCGGCCACGCCCTATTTCCTTATCCTTAATCCCGACATCGAAACCGGGGCCTGTTCGATCAAGGCCCTTTGGGACTTCATGGAAGCCACACCGGATGCCGGCATCGCGGGGGGCAAGCTGCTTGACCCTGATGGGACCCTCCAGATGTCGTGCCGCACTTTCTATACGGTCCCGGTGGTACTTCTCAGACGCACCTTGCTCGGCCGGCTCTTCCCGAACTCCGGACTTGTCCGCGACCACCTGATGTCGGACTGGGACCATGATTCCGACCGGCAGGTGGACTGGGTGAATGGGGCGTGCATGATGGTGAGGCGTGAGGCTTACGAAAACGTGGGTGGAATGGACGAGCGTTTCTTCCTGTACTTGGAGGATGTGGACTGGTGCTACCGCATGAAGAAGCACGGTTGGAAGGTCTACTATGTTCACTCGGGTACGATGACCCACCACTGCAGGAGGGAAAGCGCCAGGCTCGTGCCCGACAGGACGCTCTTGAGCCATCTTTTCAGTACTCTAAGATTCTATGACAAATGGGGATCGGGCGTATATGCCCTGAAGCGGGAGCGGAGGATCGTATCGCTCATCCTGAAGGTGCTTATCGACATCTTAATGCTGAACGTGTCGTTCCTGCTCGCATACAATTTCAGGAGTGTGATCTCGCCCTTCCTCACCAAACCGCTCTACACGATCGTCATCTACAGGAGCTTCATCATATTCATAAATGTGGTGTGCCTTATAGCATTCGTATACTCGGGCCTTTACAGGAGATCGAGACGCGGGGGCTTCGCGAGAGACCTTGTGGAGATATCGCGGGCCCTCTTCCTCAGCTGGATCGTGATAATGGCCTCCACCTATCTTACAAGGACCATAGGCTACTCGCGGATCGTGATCATTGTGTTCTTGCCGCTTTCCACGATCCTCGTGACCGCCGCAAGAGTCGTCCAACGTGCGATTCACGAGAAGCTCCGCCGGGGCCTTTTCGACCTTCAGCGGGCGGTAGTGGTGGGTGGGGACCGGGCGGCGGCGGATATGAGACAGAGGCTGACCTCCGCCGAAGGCGGCTCCATAGACTTTGTGGGCTATGTCATTCCTGCCGGCCGGTCGCCCGATGAAGCGATGCGGCCCATAGTCGGGACTACGGACCATTTGGGTGAGCTGGTGGAGGAACACAGGATCGACCATGTGTTTGTGGCCACGGGGAACCTGGGGGGGGACGAGATGGGGGGTATACTGATCGCGGCCAGGCGGTATGGTGCCGAGGTGAAGGTGGCGTCGGAGGTTGCCGATATGCTGATCCGGGGCTCGTTGCTTGACAACATAGCCGGGATACCCGTGGTGGTGTTCCCGGCGGCGAGTCTCACGGGAAGCAGGCTCTTGATAAAACGGCTGAGCGATTATGGCTGGGCTCTCCTGGGAGTCCTTGGCCTCTCACTGCTGTCCCCGGCTGTCCTGGCATTTCGTATGGTGAGGGGAGGGGACTACTCGGCCGTCTCCAAGGCTTACAGGCTGTTGGGTGGGGTACTGTCGGGGAGGCGAAGCCTCGTAGGGCCTATGTCTCCGGTAGAGGGTGAAAGCCTCAGGCCTGGCGTTACCGGTATCCGGCATGCGGCTGCCGATCTGCATGTGGGGGTAAAGAAAGACAGGCTCGATATGTACTATATTCAAAACTGGTCTTTATCAATGGACCTGGAAATAATAGTTTCAAGTATAATGAGGATCTCTTGCCTGTTCGGTTCGGCCCGGACACCGGATGAATAGAGAAGGAAGGTGGGGAATGAAGTATCTGGCTCTGATCGGAATAACGCTCCTGCTTTTTGCCGCCGCAGCGCGAGGTGAATGGGAGACGCATGTCAACTCGAACCGCGTAACCGACGTGTGGGCTGATGCGGAGAACCTTTACTGGGCCTCGGGGTTCGGGGCGGTGATCTACAATCCGGTCTCCGGCGCGCATGTTAAGCTCCTGAAGTCCATGGGCGGCCTTGCGAGCGGCGATATAACCACGCTCACTCGGGACGAGGCCGGCAGGTTGTGGCTGGGTACCGCGGGGACGGGAGTCTCGGTCCTCAGGCCGAACGGGACGTGGCGCACCTTCGACGTCGGCAGCCTTCAGCTCCTGAGCGATGAGGTCACAGACGTGGCGACCTGGGCCGACCGCACGGTTGTGGGGACGTTGGGAGGAGTGTCGGTCTTTGAGAATGGGGAATACCGTATTTTCTTCGATGTAACCGATTGGGCGGGAGGTGCGTGTGCCGAGGTGGGGGCCGTCGCGGTCGGCGCTGACAGGATGCTCGTGGGGACCGGCTGCGGCTGCTATTCCTATGTGTTTGATACGCGGGACTGGGAGACCGTCATATCCGGCCGCAGTACCGGTAGCATCGACCATGATGGTCGAGGCCTGTACTGGATAGTGACATCGGATTCTATATATACGTATGACGGCAGCGCCGTGGATCTGATATCGAAGACCTTTATCAAACCCGACCTGATATACGATATCAGTGCCGTGGACTCGGTCGTTTGGGTAGCGGGCTCCAACGGGCCGGCGAAGTACGACTTCTCAACTACATATTGGACCCATGTTACCGAGGGCCTCGAGCGAAGCGTCCGGGATGCCCGGTCCATCCACGTTATGGATGACGGTGCAACCTGGATCGGCACCGAGGTCGGGGCCGCAGTGCTCTCGGAAGGGGTCTGGGTGACTTATGCGTCCAACGGCCCTCGAGGCAACTATGTGCAGGACCTCGAGATAGACAGTGAGGGCAGGATCTGGTGCGCCACAGGGACCAGGGGTGGTGTAACCGGCGACGTCAACATCGGCATACTTATCTACGACGGTTTCCAGTGGGACGTGATCCAAACAGACCCCCTGGTTTCCAACGGAGTATACTGTATGGATGTCAGTCCGGTGGACGGGGCTGTTTACGTGGGTTTCTGGGGTAGCGGTTTGATGAGATACAACCCGGGTCCGGACACCTGGGACAACCTTAATGCGCTGCTTGAAAGCAATGTCATCTCCGATGTGTACGTCGACCCGCTGGGAAGGCTCTTCTTCGGGGAGTATCTGGTGGGGTTGGGTCTGCTCTGTCCCGACGGCACCGACCTGCATTATTCCTCTGAGGATCTTCCTGCCTGTGTGGAGACCGAGTGTATAACCGCCGTCGGCCCGGGACCTGCGGGACCGATGATAGGGAGCTATCTGTCGCCCGTTCAGGACTGTCTCGACAGGATCGTTGAGCTCGATGTCGGCGCTGACTGCATCGACAAGAGTGACGACGGCTGTCGGATATGGTCCTCTCAGGAAGGCTATGCGGACGGCAATGCCTACGATTTCGAGACCGATTGAGCTCCCTTCAAGACAGGTGGCGCATGGTCAATACCGCGCTGGGGGATGTCTGGGATGTTGAGGTGGACCGGTTCGGCAACAAGTGGGTCGGGACCGCCGAAGGCTTGTATGTCCTCAAAGGCTATGGGAACCAGTGGTCGGATTTCTCCGAATCCTTTGAGAAATACGACGCCTCCAACAGCCCCCTGGACGACTCGCCGGTAAAGGCGCTTTCTTTCGATGCCGATGGGGCACTATGGATAGGCACCGGAGGGGGAGGGATCTTCAAGCTCAGCCTGTCCCAGGAGCAGCCGGTCAAGCAGTGGGTTGACGTGTTCCCCAACCCTTACTACTCGTGGGAAGATAAGGACGCTGAGGGAATCAGGTTTGTGGGTTTCATGCCGGGCAGCATGGTCAGCATATTCACCGTTGCCGGCGACATGGTGGCCGAGATCGAACCTACCGGACCCTGGTATGGCAGGAACATGGATGGTGAGGAAGTGGTGTCCGGAGTATATGTCTATCATGCATATGCCGAGGATGGGCATGAATTTGTGGGCAAACTCGTAATAGTAAGGTGAGAAAACGTGAACATTGAAGCCAAACGTATTCTGTTAACGGGTGGGGCGGGTTTCATAGGGACCCAGCTCACCAAGCGGCTGGTCGAGAAGAACCACATCGTGATTTTCGATAGCCTCCACCGTAACGCGCTGAGGTATACCGATCTGCAGTCCCACCCGAATGTCACACTTGTCAAGGGGGACGTCCTTGACAAGGCCGGGCTGCTGGAAGCCACCAGGGGCTGTGACATCGTGATTCACCTTGCCGCCATAGCGGGTGTGGATACGGTTATGGGGATGCCGACCCAGACCATGAAGGTAAACCTGCTGGGCACACTGCATGCGCTCGACGCCGCGGTCGAAGCGGGTGTGAAGAGGTTCGTTGACTTCTCGACCAGCGAGGTTTTCGGAAGCCACGTGTACATGGCCGAGGAACATAACGCGACGGCGCTGGGTGTCGTGGGGGAGTCGCGGTGGACTTACGCAGTCTCCAAGCTGGCGGCGGAGCACCTGACACACTCCTATCACAAGGAATACGGGCTCGCCGTCGTCACCATAAGACCGTTCAATGTATATGGGCCCCAACAGGTGGGAATCGGAGCGATACACACGTTTGTGGAAGATGCCATCCAGGGAAAGGACCTGGTGATCCATGGCGACGGCAACCAGATAAGAGCCTGGTGTTACATCGATGACATGGTGGACGGTGCCGTCCTCTGTCTGGAGAAAGACGAGGCCGTTGGGCATGTTTTCAATATAGGTAACCCCCGCGGGACCGTGACCGTTGCCAATCTTGCGCATCTGGTGAAACGGCTCGCCGAATCCGACTCCAAGATAATCTACGGCTACAAGGATTACGTGGACATAGAGCTCAGGATCCCAAGCATCAAGAAAGCCCAGAACATGCTCGGATACCGGCCCAAGGTGGATCTCGAAGAGGGATTGCTCAGGACCATCCAGTGGTACAGGGAGCAATTAGATGATCAGGCTGACCAAACCTGAGTTGTCCGGGGTGCTGGACAGCCTGGGCGAATTGCTGGAAAGCGGCTTTCTTGTTCAGGGCGAGAGGGTCCGTGAATTCGAATCGGGAGTTGCCGGCTATGTGGGCCGCAGGCACGCACTGGCCGTAAACTCAGGGACCGCCGCTATTCAGTGCGCCGTGATGGGGTTGGGTATAGGCCATGGCGACGAGGTGGCCTTGCCCGACTTTACGTTCCCCGCAACCGCCAATGCTGTGGTGCTTGCCGGGGCGCGGCCCGTGCTGGTGGACATAGATCCGGTTACCTTCAACATGGATCCGCTTACGCTTCCGGACCGGCTTACCGGGGATACCCGGGTGGTGATGCCGGTCGACCTCTTCGGATTGGCGGCCGATCTCGGTGCGATAGAAGAGATCTGCGCCCGCAGGGGCCTCATATTGGTCGAGGATTCGGCCTGCGCTTTGGGGGCCATGCACCGGGGAGGGAGGTGCGGTGCATTCGGCGATGCCTCGGCATTCAGTTTTCATCCTCGCAAGGTTGTGACAACCGGTGAAGGCGGTATGGTTCTCACGGATAGCGACGCGGTCGCCGCACGGATAAGAGAACTTCGGAACCACGGCATCAGAGTTACGGAAGGGAAGCCGGAATTCGTAGCACCCGGCTATAACTTCCGGATGAATGAGATCGAGGCGGCCCTGGGTCTGGCCCAGATGAGTCATATAGACCGGATGATCGAGCAGCGAAGGAACATCGCCGCCGTTTATGGCAGGCTGCTTGCGGGTGTGGACGGTCTGGCGGCGCCCACGGAACCCGAAGGGTATTTCCACGCATATCAGTCCTATGTGGTGATGACGGGTGACAGTGTGAATCGGGACCTCTTGATCGATCTGCTTCGGACAAGGGGAGTGGAGAGCGGCATAGGAACTTACGCGCTTCATGTTCAGCCCTATTACAGGGATCTGCTGGGACACAAACCCGGCGATTTCCCTCATTCTTTCCGGGCGCTGAAGCAGTCTCTGGCCCTACCCATGTACCCATCGATGACCGAGGACGAGGTTCTGCAAGTAGCGGAGGCTCTGAAGGCGTGCATTCCGGGCGCTTCAGCGGGGAAGTAGGATATGGAAGTCGTGCGTATAGAGGGATCGGAACCCGAGTGGGACCGGTTTGTCTGGGACAGCCCCGGAGGTACGATCTTCCACACGCTTAAGTTCCTGGGGTATCACCCGCCTTCCAGGTTCGATTTCGTCAATCTTGCCGTAAGGGAAGGGGACCGGTTTGTCTGTGTGATCCCCGGCGGCCCTGGACAGGTGAGGGGGCGGTCATACTACCGCTCCCCGGTCGGAGCATCGTTCGGAGGTTTTGTGTTTGCGGACGACCGGGATCTGAAGACCATGCTTGAAACCTTGGCCGGCTTCAAAGCCTATCTGAAGCAGTCCGGTTTTGCAGGAGCGGAGATCACGCTGCCCCCGCTATGCTATTCCCGATCTGAGGATCACTCGCTCGCCTTCGCCATGCTTTCATCGGGTTTCCGGCTGGTCTCGAGAGAGGCAACGGCCGTGGTGCGGCTCAAAGCGATGAATCTCGACGGTCTGGCCCCGGCTCTAAGGCGCAATGTCCGAAAGGCCGAGGCATCAGGTGTTACGGTAGAACCCGGACAGGGCATAGGGCCTTTCTTCGATATCCTGAAGACGAACCTTGCTGCCAAGGGTGCGACTCCCACGCATACCGCCGAGGAGCTGAATCTCCTGATGGGGCTTTTCCCGGACAGGGCCATACTCTTTGAGGGCAGGCTGGAGGATCGTGTGGTGGGAGGGTGTCTCTGCCTGGTCTGCAATGAGAGGACTGTGCTGGCGTTCTATATCTGTGACGATCCGGACTCAAGGCAGTACAGGGTAGCCGAAGGAATACTCTATAATTGTATGATGAGGCTCAAGGAAAGCGGCTACGCGAATTTTGATCTGGGGACCATATCCATCGATGGACAGGTCAACTGGGGTCTGGCTCGATTCAAATCCAAGTTTATGGCCCGGACCTATGTCAGGGAGAAGTACGTACTCGAGATCGAGGAGGGGACGTGATAGTAGACGGGCATATTCATGCAGGCTACTGGAGTCCTCGAATGTTCCTGGGACGGGGAACGTCGTTCGAGGCCATGGAGGCCTGCCTGACGGAGTGCGGGATAGACGGGGCGATTCTGACATCGACGGATCAAAGGGACAACCATTCGGTCGCCGCCTTCATCGCCGGGAGCAATACAAAGAAGTACTGGTTCTTCCCCTGGGTCAAACCGGGGGTCGAGGACGATCTTGCCTATATCCGCGAGAACCGGGCGGTGATACATGGGATAAAGCTCCATCCCTCGTGTGACAAGATAAAGGTGACCGACGTTAAGGCCGAACCCTTCCTTCGCTTTGCGGCCGACGAGGGTTTGCCGGTGATGGTCCATTGCGGAAGATGGCAGGAGATGAGCAGTTACAGGTTTGCTCTCGAGGCTGCCGCAAGGTATCCGGAGGCCAGGTTCATCTTATCCCATATGGGCGGAGATACCCCGGAATTGGAGATGGGGACGATTCGTGGGATAACGGGAGGGGGTCTGGACAACGTCTCTCTGGGTATAGAAGGCGTAAGGGAATACTGGGCTGTTCAGAAGGCGGTGGATGAGCTCGGTGCCGAGAAGGTGGTTTTCGGCAGCGACTTTCCGCTGGGACATCCGAGGATGTACATGGGTCTTGTGGATGCCCTCAAGCTTGCGCCCGGGCAAAAGCGACTGATACTGGGCGGCAATGCGCTGAGGCTGGTCGGCGAGGAATAAGACGTGCTCAGGATACTCCATCTTTGCGATCAGAACTGGGTGGGTACCGCATCCACGTTCGTCAAGTATCATAACAAGATGGGCAACTACGCCCGGCTGGTTACTTTGGCTCCCTGCGCCAACCGATTCGAAGAGGACATCTGCCTGAATCTTCCGTTCTATAAGGGAAGCCGCGTGGATATGGCTCTTAAGCGGGTGGTAAGCCTGCTCCATTCGAACGCGCCGAAGAGCGAGGATGTGGAGGGGATGCGAACCTGGAAACCCCGAAGCGGCCTTGAGAGTATGCTCTTCACGCTTAGGGACACACTCTGGGCCCCCAGAATCTATTCGTCGATCGAGCGCCACGACCTGCTCAGTTTTGACATCTATCATCTTGAAAGCGGCAGCGGGTTCTTCCGCGACGCCAGGATAATCAAGAAACTCAAGGCGATGGGCAAGAAGATCGTATGCTACTATCTCGGGACCGACATGAGGGACAGGGGTGTCATCGCCGAGATCGACCACCTGAGCGATCTCAACATAACCACGGAGTTCGACCACCTTAGCCTTCGTGGAGGCCTCAGGTTCAGCTTCCTGCCCTTTGAAGTGGACACCTTCTCTGTGCGGGATAAGGAAAACGAGAGGCTCAGGATCTGCCATGCCCCGAGAAACAGGCTCTTGAAAGGTACGGCCCGCATAATTGAGGTGTGCAGGGAAATGGAGCGGAAGCACGGTGTCGAACTTGTGCTGATAGAAGGCAAGCCCCATGAGGATGCCCTGCGGCTGAAGATGACATGTGACATTGCCATAGATCAGATCGGAGACAAGGGCGGTACCGGATATGGGGTCAACTCCCTTGAGACTCTGTCCATGGGGATACCTACTCTCACGAGCTTCACTCCTGAGTTTGAAGCTTTTCTGCCGGATCACCCCTTTATCACCGTGAGTCCTGTTACACTTCCGGAGAAACTGGAGCAGGTGATCCAAGATCCCGAACTCCGGCGGCTTAAGAGGATCGAGGGCAGACGATTCGTCGAGAAATATCACGACGTGAGGAAGGTTCTCGAGAGCGTCTATGCGATGTACCGGGAGCTTGGTTGGGTCGACGATGATGGCAATCTGATATCCGGCCGGGACAAGAGATGACCCTGCGCGTTGGCGATCTGGCGCGGCACACCGGCGTTTACGGGATAGGCACTATCGTAGGCGGCATCGGCAGGGCCGCCATGATCCCGATCGTCGCAAGGTATGTCCCCACCGATGAGTACGGCAAGGCCTCGGTCGTCTTCATCTTCATCACCCTGTTCACGATTGCCGCCGAACTGGGCTTGAGCTCCTCGCTTATCAAGTTCTTCAACGAAGCCCGCTCAGAGGAGGAGCGGCGGCGTGTGGTGTCGACCATAATAGCAGCTTCCATCATGCTCGCGGTACCCATCGCAGCGGTTTGCAGCCTCTTCGCCGATAATCTCTCGACTGCGCTGTTGGGGTCGGCCGACTACCGTCTGTTGATCCTGATCGGCATCGCCGGCGGACTGGGGAGTGCTGTTCTACAGGTCGGGCTGGCCTTCGAGCGGGCGCTGGCCAGGTCCCACAGATATGTTGTCTACACACTGATCAAGGGCGGCCTTGCGCTCACGCTGTCCCTAATGCTGGTAGTGGTATTTCAGAAAGGGGCGCTGGGGCTGCTCGTGGGAGCCGCGCTTCCACCCCTGCTGCTGGGTGTGGTGGTGTATGGGAGGTTGATACGACGTTTCGCCGGGGGGTGCTCGAGGTCGGTGCTTAAGTCGGTATTCCATTTTGGAAGCCCGCTGGTCCCGATGAACCTCGCGATGTGGGTGCTTGCATACTCCGATATCTACCTGTTGCGCAGGCTGCTGCCGGCCGCCGAGGGCCTTTCGGAGGTAGGACTTTACCAGTATGCCCACGAGATATGCCTAGTGCTTGTCTTGCCGATAACATCCCTCAACCTGGCGTGGCCTCAGTTCCTTTTCGCCAACCATTCCAAACCGGAGGCGCCCGGCACATTTGCGCGCATTCATCTATATTTCACGTTTTTTCTTGTCGAGATGGCCTTCCTGCTTTCGATGTTCTCGGATAAGATAATTCGTTATGTGGGGAGCCTGACGTATATGGAGTCATCCAATGTCATACCGTACCTTGCTGGTTCGCTGGTCTTCTACGGTTTCTCCATTCTGTTCTCCTCCGGCCTCTACGTGACGGGCAAGACCCGGGTCCTTGCGGTAGTTGTCGCAGTGTGTGCCGCCGTCAATGTCGGCCTCAACCTCCTGCTTATACCTCCTTTGGGTAAGGAGGGCGCCGCCGCCGCCACATTGGTTACCAATGCGCTGATGGCCCTTGTGATCCTCGGTGTCTCGCAGCGCAACTATCGAATACCATTCGAGCTCAGGCGCGCCGTAGGCGGCGTGGCCATAGCTGCAGGTGTGATCGCCACTCTAATCTCGTTTTCGGGGTCGATCGCCACTACAGGTTTGCCCTTGCGTATTGTTGCTGCCGTGGGTCTGAGCTTCGGTCTGTTCGCCGTTCTTGGAATGACACCGGCTCATGTGCGGGCGGGGTGGGGTACGGTCGTATCGATCTTCACGCATCGCCCAGGCAGGTGAAAAACGCGTGTCTGCGACGTTATGCTCGCCACTCGTCACGTCGGCGTATGTAACTATACGCCTTGATCCTCGTGACTTCGCAAGCCTTGCATCCAGGCGTTTTTGACCGGCCTGGGTGGTGGGGGTGAAAGTCGGTCGTCTGCTTTGTTGCGCTTGGGGATGTAGCGTCGGGTCTCCGTGCCCGACGATGTTCGGGCACTCCTGTGACAACGAACCTCCCTGGATGCATGATTGTGTGAATCGCCGGGCCTCCGGGCGAATCCCAATAATTGACATAGCGTTATAATGTATGTTAAGCTGTAAGATGTCTGAAATATGAAGGGGGTAGTGTATGCATTTCCTGCGGACAATATTAGTGGGTTTGGCTCTTTGTCTGATGGTGGTCTCTCAGGTTTCTGCGGTGGACCGACTTATCACGTTGGAGGATGCGGATCTGGAGGCGACCAGAGAGGTTGTCGGGTCGCTGGAGGCCCTCGGCGCCAGGGTCAAGATCGTTATACCTCCACATTTCATAATCGCTGATGTACCTGTCAATGCCGAAGGTAGAGTCATCGCGGCCCCCAGGGTAACGGGTGCTTACGCGGAGAAACTGGACCCGGAGGATTTCGCGCGGTTCGGCAGCGCTTCTCGCCACATAGTGGCGGCTTGGAACAACGTCTATATGGGTGAGGCCCGTCAGGCCGGTCTGGATGAGGCTCCAAGCCCGGGTCGCCTCCCCCTTGTAAACGACGTGATATACCCCGACGAGACCGGTGTACTCATGAAGCCCCCGGGAGCGAAAGCATTCGATACCAGTGAGTTCTTGTTGGGGACGGTCACGTTGGCCGTGGTGCTCGCTGAGAGTAATGGGGGCGTAGACCCGGAGAGCGAAGACTGGACGCAGACCGAGAAGGACAGAGTAACAAGTGAGATCATTGCCGGTCTGAATTGGTACGTCACCAAGGCCAAGTGGCGACCCCTTACGTTTTATACGGTTTTCGAGTACGACGTGCCCACAGGCTATGAGCCTATTACACGGCCCTCATCTCAGGACGATCTCTGGATAGCCAATTGCCTGAGCTACCTGGGCTACCTGGGCTCCCAGGCTTATGTCCTCGACCTACGGAGTACCATGGACACCGATTGGGCCGTCGTGAACTACATCGCAGACAGCAGCAACGACGCTGACAACTGCTTCAGCGACGGTAGGTTTGCCTATTCCATGCTGGGCGGTCCGGAGTTCATCATGACCTATGGGAACGACGGCTGGGGCATCTCCAACATGGATGCGGTAATGGCCCATGAGCTCAGTCACTCCTTCTATGCGTTGGATGAATACTCCTCCGCCGGGGTAGGCTGCGCGCAGACGTCGGGCTACCTGGCCGCGGAGAACCAGAACAGCGCGTATCCTTACGCCGGTGCATGCGATCTCAACACACCGTTTTGTCTCATGAGGAGTGTATCTCTGGGGTCGGCACAGGTTTGTACCTGGACCAAGGGGCAGCTCGGCTGGTGGGATGCCGACGGCGACAGCATCTGTGATGTGAACGACACCTACCCGGAGACCGAGCTCTATGCCCACGCGGATCCTTGCAGCACTTTCACACCGGCTTATGCCGGATCGTCCTGGGTCGGATATCTGACCAACCAGAACCCTCGGGGTGAGGCCCATGAGATCACCCTCAACCGCATCGGCACGGTGGAGTACCGTGTGGATGGAGGTGACTGGTATGACGCCCTTCCCAATGACGGCGCGTGGGACGAAGGCAAGGAAGGCTACAATTTCATCACGGCTCCCTTGTCTCAAGGCCAGCATGTCGTGGAGGCCAGGGCTATACAGACCTTCGGAAACTTCGATACCACCTACGCCGTGGACACGCTGACCGTCGATCCCACTTCAGGTGTCGATGTGGCCCGGATCGGCTCTAGGCTGGTGGTGGCTCCCTATCCCAATCCCTTCGGGCCCCAGGTTGAGCTGAGGTTCAACGTGCCGGGTGAGGAAGGGAAGGCAGTCGCCGTATCTATGAGCATATATGATGTTCGTGGCCGGGAAGTCGCACGCCTGATCGACGGGGTGCGGAGTCCCGGACCGGGCAAGCTTTCCTGGGACGGCACCTATGCGAATGGCAGCGCGGCGCCCAGCGGGATCTACTTCGTCGACCTGCTTGCAGGGAAACAGAGGGTCGTCAGGAAACTGGTGATGGCGCGTTAGATCCGCACAATAAAGCTTGAAACAGATACGCCCTTGTGATACAAGGCTCACCAAGGTATATTCTAACACGTCGGTGGTATAAAAGCAGTTGACTCCATATGCTGGGAGGTCGTTATGAGGTATCGTGCATTTCCGGTGATTGCGCTTGTGCTGGTTCTGTTTGTTCCTGGTTGCACCCAGGACGGAATCATCGCCCAGGGCGGTGGCTTCTCGCTGACGGTCGAGCAACTTCGCTTCGAGATAACCAAGCTGGGGCCTTCCTCGGGTTATGACAATACCTATGAAGGCCGTCATGGGGTGGTCATGAACCTCGCGGCAAGAAAGTTCCTGGCAGATGAGGCGGAGCAACAGGGCTTTGGTGGTGAGGATCTCGAGGAGGTTATCGCTGCTGCTGAAGAGGCGGCCTTGGGCGAGGCTTACTGGCGTTGGAAGATCGAGAAGATGATTATGCTGCCGAGGATAAAGACCAAACCTTGGATCGAGAAGCTTGACCGGAGACTCCATATCAAAGATCTGGTGTTTCTGGTACATCCGGTCGCAGAAGAAGCCCTCAGCGATTTGAGAGCAGGAGCCCCCCTTAGCGGTATCGAGGAAGCTGCGTTGGAGCGTGAGGATATACGGGTCACAGATATGGGCTGGGTGATCTGGAAGGACCTGACGCGTGAGATCGCAAACATCGTCTTCAGGCTTGGCGCGGGAGAGGCGAGTGACATAGTCCCCGCCGGCGATGGGTACCACGTTTTCTATATCGCCGAGGACACACCCTTCGGGATAGGTTTGGAGGTTCTCTCTGTAAGGTCGAAGCGTTTCGTCAAGGCGATGGAAGAGGAGAGGAAGCAGCTCGAACTGCAGGACGCGCTGCGGGCCAAGTATGGCGTGCGCTTTTTTGAGAGTGGGCTATCGGACGGCCTCAAGGCCCTCGCTATATCATTTGCCGGAGAGCGCCCGCCGGATTCACTGATGGCCGGTGTAATAGCCTCCTACCCGGACGGACAGGTGGCCGTCGGCGACGTCTTCATGCTTTACTTCTCGCTGCCTGCGGCCAGTCGCCCCTATGTCGGGGATTACCATAGCCTGAGTAACCTGGCCATGGACTTCCTTATGCCGGAGCTTCAGGCACGCGCGGGGTACGAAATGGGCTTGCACAGGGATAGGGAGGTACGTTTTGCAGCCAGGACGACCAGAGAGGAATATCTGATCCCCCTCATGGAAGACTACTTCAAGAGCCAGATTGATATAACACCCCAGGACATGGAGGATTACTACGAGGAGCGCAAGGAAGATATGGCGGATCCGGCACGCTACAACATCCGCAGGATTCTCCTGAGCGCGGTGGGCGCGGCGAGCCAGGCTCACAGGCGCATACTTCTCGGGGCCGATTTCGCGGAAGTGGCGATGCAGGTCTCCGAAGATGAACGAAGCGCCCCACAGGGTGGTGACATGGGGTGGTTGGTTGCCGGGCTGGTTGCGGTCTATGACTCGGTACTTGCGGACATGGAGCCGGGCGACGTCAGTTCTCCATTCCAGACCTATTCAGGTGTGGAGGTAATCAAACTTGAAGAGTGGATGCCACGGCGAATCCTGAGTTTCGAAGAAGCCATACCTCAGATGAAGATGTATATAACCAATACCCGGGCCAACGAGATGCTGTCCGATTTCGTGACCCGAAAGCGCGAGGAAGTCGGTTTCACCGTGAATGAAGAGCTTCTGAGGGACGTGTGGCTACCGGATCCCACGTACGCACCGCCCGAGTATAAGGAAGTCGAACCGGGTGAAGAAGAACCGGCCCCTGCGTTGCCCAAGATCGGCTGATCCTGGCTATTGTGGGGAATCGACGCCCTGTCTGAGTAATTCGATGTTCCTTCGGGCGGTTGGATTGTCGGGGTTCACTGTGAGAGCTCGTTGCCAGAGATCCAGTGCCTTTTGATCTGCGTCTTGCCTTGCATAGATTACCCCCAGGTTGACCAGG
>JALGWN010000237.1 GCA_025774115.1 bacterium | reverse complement strand
CGGTGAGATCTATGGCGCGGCCTACGGCCTGGGCGGTCTCCGGATGATCGCCCGTGAGGATCAGGACACGGATGTGGGCCTTGTGGGCTTCCTGGATGGCCTCCTTGACGCCTTCCTTCGGGGGATCGATCATCGCCATGAGACCCAGGAAGGTGAGGTCTTTTTCGACGTCATCCCGCTCGTAACTGTCTTGCTTGGGACCCAGCGAGCGGTGGGCTATGGCCAGGACCCGCATGCCGTTCCTGGAATACTCCTCAGTGGTCTCCCGAATCCGAGCCTTGTCGTCTTCCGCCAATGGGGAATTGTCTCCATCCCGGTAGATGTGACTGCTTACGGAGAGCACGCTGTCGGTCGAACCTTTGGTCGTGAGTACGGCCTCGTCGCCGAATTGTCTTATCGAGGTCATGCGTTTTATCTCGGAGTCGAATGGAAACTCTCCGAGTTCCGGGTTCTCCTCGTCCTCCCGGGGAGATCGGGTGCCGAGCTTGGTGGATACCGTCACCAGGGCCGCCTCGGTAGGATCGCCTATGGGATACCAGGAATAGTGGTCCTCGTCCGGGTCGTGGATTTCGGCGTTGGAGGCCATCGTGGCGGCATCCATGATGAGCTCGATCTCTCCGGTCTGCTTCTCGTCCAGAGGTTTTCCGTCTTTGTCGAGAATGTCTCCCTTGGGTTCATAGCCGGTCCCGGTGACTTCGTATTTCCTGCCGTCGAACCAGATTGACCTCACGGTCATCTCGTTCTTGGTCACCGTCCCTGTCTTGTCGGTGCATATCACGGTCGTCGATCCAAGAGTCTCCACCGAGGGTAGGCTCTTCACGACCGCCTTCCTGTCGGCCAGCCTGTTGCTTCCGGTGGAAAGAGCTACCGTGACCTGTGCGGGCAGTGCCTGGGGGACCATCGCCATGGCCACGCCGAGCGCGTATACCAGACTCATGTGAATGGAGAAGTGCTGTATCATCCCCAGCACGAAAAGCCCTGCGGAGATGAATACAACGGCCAGGGTGAGCTGTTTGGCAAGTCTGCGGAGTTCCTCCTGGAGCGGGGTCTTCATCGCGCCCGCCTCTTCGGTCAGGCCTGCTATCTTGCCGGTCTCGGTCTTCATCCCGGTGGCGACCACCACACCCAGTGCGTTCCCGGTCGCCACGGTGGTGCCGGCGTAAGCCATGTTGACCTTGTCGCCTATAGTCACCTCTTCGCTTATCGCATCGGTGCGTTTATCCTGAGGGACCGATTCCCCGGTCAGAGCGAAATCATCGGTCTTAAAAGCGGTCGCCTCGATCAGCCGGATGTCGGCCGGGAGCTTGTCACCCTCTTCAATCTTCAGGATGTCGCCGGGGACCAGGTTTTGCTGTGAGATCTCCCGGAGCTCACCGTCTCTTATGACCTTGGCCGGGGACTTTATGAGGCTCTCCAGTTTGTCGATGATCTTCCCTGCCCGGTGTTCGTGTATGAAGCCGATTACGGCATTGACCAGGACGATCAGGAAGATGATGGCGCCGTCCCGGTAGCTTCCGATCGTGAAGGAGATGATGCCGCCGATTATGAGGATTATGACCAGCAGCTCTCTAAACTGCGACAGGAAGAGCAACCAGAGCGGCACCTTGATCTTGGCCTTGAGTTCATTCTTGCCGTGCTCGGCCAGCCGCCGTTGGGCTTCGGCCTCGGAAAGGCCGTTCTCGGCTGTATCGAGGTCCTTCATGGCCTCTTCAACCGACATTCTGTAGTAGGCTTTTTCAGGCATGGCTGGACCTTCCCACGATACTCAGATGGACTGAGGTTTGCACGACGAGCCGAGCATCCGCCGAGTCATGGCGATACTAATAGAATGGGCCGGAAGGGGTCAAGTCAGCGTTTGATGCTTTGTTCGGTGAGAATCATTCTGCCCCAAAGGAAGACTCGACTCCTCGTCACCCTCGGTGCGGGCGGGACTTCGGCCCCGGTGTTCGCGAATGAGCGTAAGGATAATAATACCGCCTATCGCGACGGCGATGAAACTGGTGAAGACTCTCCACATAACGGTGTACACCCCGAGTATTTCGGATTTGACATGGAGGGACGAGAGTATCCAGAACGTACTGAACTCGGCAATACCGCTGGCTCCCGGGGTTGGTGCGAAGTAGGCGATGAAGAACAATATGAACTGTGCAAGGTAAACATTCAGTATGTTGAACTCGACGTTGAGGCCGGTCAGCAACACAAGGGAAATTGCGCTGTTCGCCGACAAGGACGCAATGGTGAGGAGGAGTGCGAGAAGGAGACGCTGCTTCCTGACCCTGAAGAAGACGGACATGCAATTCTTGTATTGGTCCAAACCACCGAGCACCCGCTTGGTGAAGGCCAATCTTCTCTCGGTTCCCACCACGCGGAGAAGCGTGAGCAGCGTACGGCCCACCAGGTTCTTGACCAGTTTGGTCCGGAAGAGCGATAGCAGGAAAAGCAGAACCAGGAGGCCGAACACGATTACCACGGAGACCAGAATGCCGGTCAGCCGCCCGCCGAACTCTACTCTGAGATCGGGCCTTGCAATGAGTATAACAACGGTCGAGGTGAGAAGGCAGAAGACGGCCAGGACTGCCCCCATCAGGCATCCTGTGAAACCCTTGGCAATTGGTACCCCCGCCCTGTTGAGGACATAGATCTGCACCGGGCCGCCGCCCGTCTGAGAAGGCGTTACCGCGGATACGAATATGTTGGCGATGAAAGCCTTGAGCGATACTCGAAAACTCACGTTGTTCCCGAGGCTGTTGACGAGGATCTTGAACCTCAAGGCGTTGAAGCACCAGTGGGCCACCATAAGGGCGCCGGCCAGGAGTGCGTACTCCGGTCGTATGTGTCTGATCCTGTTCCAGGTACCTGGCTCGGTGCCGATGATGAAGATCACCAGTGCACTCAGTACGCTTAGAGACAGGAAGATCGTAAGGCCCGGCTTTATTCTGTAGTCCCGATTACCTATTCGCATGATAATCTGTTGGTATCATGGGACGGCAGCCTGGTCAAGCGCGAAGCGCAGGGCGCCCCGTCACCGGAGGGTCGATATCCGGGTGGGAATCGGCGGCATTTTATGGTAAAATACCTATAGAGACTTTCATCCGAGGAGGCCTGACACTATGAGATGCCGATGGAAATCCACCGCGCAGGTTACTGCATTCTCCACTTTCCTCTTGCTGTTTGCTTTGCTTGCCCTCGAGGCAACCGGCGGCGAGGGGCCTCTGAGCAGATACGAGACCGGGGACCGCAGATTCAAGGAGTACGAATCAGGCGATCTCCTGGTTTACTACCACCTGAGGATGCTTGATGAAGCGATTGTCGAAAAGGACTTCATAGTCTATCAGTTCGATAAGGCTACTG
>JALGWN010000236.1 GCA_025774115.1 bacterium | reverse complement strand
CTGTATGGCGCCAGGAGAGGATCTTGCTTGCCGTCTCGCGGCTTATCAGATCCTGGGCGACCAGGAATGCAAGCACCTCATGAGCGAAGAGACGGGCCAAGGCGGCATCATTGAATACCGGCACAGGCCGGAAGTCGCCATCGGTTGATCTACCACCCTCGGTTACAAGGAAATGGAGGTGGGGATGGAAGTTGTGTGAGTCAAGAGCATTCCGGGGTAAGCCTGTGCGCACAGGCCGGGCGACGTGTATTGCCGGCCGATGATATGACCCTTCTTACGGTCCGGCGGGGCTCAAGAGGATCACCTTACGGGTCTCACCGAAGCCGGGTGCGCTCATCCTTATGAAGTAACCCCCCGGTGCGAGGCCGCTCTCCGGGTTCCAGGTCGCCGTGTGGCTGCCGGAGCCGAAATCGCCCTCGGCGATAACGCCTATCCGCCTACCCCTGATATCGAAAACCGCCAAACTTGCATGGGCAGGTTCGGGTATGTCAAAGGCCACGCTCACCTTCGAGAAGGCGGGATTGGGGCTCACGCCCCTTATGGCAAAGGCCCGGGGGAGGGTGGTGGAATTGTCCTCCTCGACTCTCACCGAGGCATAGTCGTCTGTGACCAGGACATCATCTATATACCAGCCCTCTTCATTCTCATAGTGCTCGCCGCCCCCGAAGTTGAATCTGATTCTGGCCGGTCCCCGGTAGGGGGCGAGATCGAATGCCACCTGTGTCCAGGCGTCGGTCCAGGCAAAGCATGGTGTTTCGGGTGGAATAGGCGTGGAGGTACCCGGATAGATGCGGTGGGGATAGCCCCCCACTGGCATGATCTGGGTCCAGGTGTGGCAGCCGTCGGTGGAGATCTCGACGATCCCGCCGTCTGAGGCATAGTTTCCGGTCTCGAGCTCTACCTGGATCCAATGCCAGAAAGTGAGTGTCGCATTGGGTCCAAGACAGAGCTCGGGTGTCACCAGGGCGCCGTGGGCGTAATGCACGTAAGGATCTGCGCCTGTGCCCCCGAACTTCCAGGCGTAGGCCCCACCCGGCGTGTGATTCCGGTAGGTTTCGATATGCCATTGATCGTAGAAGCCGGGTACGATCTCCGTATGGGCCCAACCCGGCGCGGCACCTTCTAAGTCATCATCCAGAGACCCGCCCACTGCAAGTATCGTGCTGCCGGTCGCCGTGCGGCCTGAGGCAAGCGTAATATCCACTGTGAGATCGACCGTATGGTGTATCGGACAGGCCTGCTCGAGGCTCATTCGATATGAGGGCAGGGTCTCACCCATGCCCCCGGCCGGGATGGCACCGATAAAGGCGCTGTCCGCCCCGAGCGAAGCATAGGCATCGGCTTCCGATATGAGGACGGCAAGCCCGGTGGCGTCTCCGGAGCCATGGTTGGCTATATCGAGCCGCATCTCCAGCGTCTCGCCAGGTTCTGCGCAGCCGTCTCCGTTCCCATAGAGACTGTCTGAGACGGTCATCGATTCCACGGCAAGCATGGGCGCATGGATCAGAAGTTCAAAATGGCGTGTAACCGTCGTATCCGAATAGGCAAGCTCCAGGTCGAAGTCCACCCAGTGGCTATCGGGGGAGACTGTGCCGACAGCGTAGGTGAAGGCCCATGCGGGGGCGAGCAGTGCCCCCGGGGGCACGTCGGCAAATGTGCCGGTCGAGTCCACCAGCGTGACATACGGGTCGCCTGTCCTTAAGGTCCCGGCCAAGTCCTCGGCTGTCGTCTGGCCCATGTTTCGGAGGAAGACCTTGGTTTCTATGATCTCCCCGGCATCCACCAGACCGTCGGAATTGCCCGCGCTGCTTCCGGCGGTATCGTCATCGATCGAGAAGTCTTCCAGCACGATTAAGGGGTGGGTGGCCGCCGAGACAGCCACTGTATCCAGAAAGGCGTAGAAGTTGTGGGCAGCCACTGCGACATATACCGAGCCCGGTTCCACGGTCCCGGGAGCGATATGGACAAGGCCGGTCTCATCGGTGTAGCCGTGGCCGAAATAGACACCGTCCCCGAACAGGCTCACCCGCGCACCTGCCACGGCGCCCGTCCCCGACGCGACGGCGATCTCCACTTCGTTGTCGCCGCTATAAATGACATCGGGGACTGTGACCGCGAGCGCCCCGGGGGTATCCGTCCAGATATCCATCGAAGGGTCGGCAAGCAGGTTCAGGGTATAGTAGGTCCACCTCATGCCCCTGAAGTCTATGTAGGGAATGTTGTCGATCTTGGAATCGGTTTGCGCGTCGCCGATGACTGTGATGTCTTCACCGAAGAGGGCATCGAAGAACTGCCGGTCGTAATACTGGGCCGCGCTTCGGGTGTCGCCGTGGAAACCGCAGCCGTAACGGCTGTTCCCGATATATGCGACGGCTCCGTTTGGTATCAGGGTAAAATACTCCCCGACGGAATCGTCCACGTAGGAACCGTCTGTGGTCCGGTTGTCGAAGGCCGCCGAGTAGCAACCGTGAGCATAGATGACAAGGTAAGAGTTGGAGATGCCGTCATTCGTGAAATTCGACGGGATGTCACCGGTCGATATCTTCATGCACATCCAGTTGATACAGTGTCCGGCGTGGTTAATGAGATGGCGTCCGCTGTTTAAGAGAGCGATGAGGTCCCACTTGCTCCATTCGGCCGGGTAGAGATCGCGATCGTAGAGGGTGTGTACGGTGAACGAAGGCGGAAAACCGGCTGTAGTAAATCCGTGGGCTGAGGAGCCGTCCTTTATCTCGTCTTTCTCGTCTCCTCCCCACGTGGGTTCGTCATAGATGAGCTCGCCTGCCATCTGGGCGATCTTGATTTGGCTCACAACCGGTGCGCTCTCATACCGTATCACCTTGTTGACGAAGGCGGTGGCTTCGGCAAGCGAGCCGGCCGACACCCTCCCGATGCTCACCTCGGGCAGCAGATCGTCCTCGCCGGGTTCGCCCCACCGGTTGTCGGAATCGTCATTCCAGGTGCCGTCCAGACAGGCGTAGTAGATGTCGGCGGGGATATCGTCGTCGGTCACATAGGGCAGGATCTCGGCGTAGAGACCGCGATGGGGAATACCCTCGACGTCCGCCCCGAGGACCACATACTCGGTTCCCCAGTAAAGGTAGGCGTCCTGTATGAATTTCCGGATCCTGTCCTGCAAGTCCAGGCCGTCGTACCAGGGAGTTATCTGCTGTATCCGGACTATGCGGGTCATGAGTCCACGGCTGTCCCTGAAGGCTTTGAGGGTCTCAAAGGCCGGCTGGTTCGTCGATGTGGTTATGATTACAAGTGGATAAGTATCCTCGGGATCAACCAGACCCGAGAGGGGCCGCGACTCTCTGCCGGAGGAGTAGGTTGCCAGGGTTGAAGCCTCATACTCGGCAAGGTCCG
>JALGWN010000068.1 GCA_025774115.1 bacterium | reverse complement strand
TGCCGAACATCCCGCAGGGTCATCGTGCCGTCTTGCCATGGACTCCCCCATGCAAAGCAGTGATCGCACTCAAGATTGCACTGATACGTCAAGAGCAGGTGCAGACCCGATAGTTTCATGGCAGCACTCCTTTCGACCCGCTTTCTGCAAAAATCTGTCCGCTCAATGCTCAGGAAGTCCTTACCGCTCTATTATTGCATTTCCGGCTGTGTGTCAACAGGTACGCCCCCCGGTATCACGGCCTCAATTGCAAATGCGTTGACAAATGCCCCGACTGCTGTGAGCATCGCCTTTATCCGCCTACGCAGAGGACCACGGGCTTGCCCGTGGGGTATTCCATGCTATGGGTAGTTATGCCGCTCAACACATCGGTGTGTCACAGCACGAACGCCATGAATGAGGAGGATGAAATGTCATTCAATGTGCTATTCATCGCTCATGCTCCGGATGCCGATAAGCAAACCCACCGGAGCGCGATAGACACGGGAACCTATCATTTGTTCTCTGTGGTTGTGCGACACCAAGCCGAGGCGATTGATGTTGCCAAGGAAATCGTCGATGCCCGGGAGATTGACACAATCCTGCTGTGTCCGGGTTTCACACACACAGATGTGGCTGAGATATATCATGCCTTTGGGGGGCGGGTTGGAGTCGCGGTCGCTCGTGGCGATGGTCCGGGTAACGCCATCTCCGCTCGGGCAAGAAAGCGGGAGGGGTACGCCGGACATTGACAACGCACACGGTTCCGAAGGGGCAGGAGCCATCAGCGTTAGCCCTTATCAAGGAGAAATATATCGTGAGCGGTAGCAACAAGCGTGTATGCCCGGTTGAAAAAGCAGGTGGTCTCGATAATAGGATTCGAAGACTGATACACAACCCACAGAAGATACTGGGGCCCTACATTCGAGAAGGGATGGTGGTGCTGGATATAGGCTGTGGGCCCGGCTTTTTCTCTATCGACATGGCTAAGATGGTCGGTGACTCCGGTCGAGTTATCGCTGCTGATCTGCAGGAAGGGATGCTTCAGAAACTGAGAGACAAGATTCAAGGGACCGAACTTGAGGAGCGTATTACACTACATAAATGTGAAACGGACAGGATAGGCGTCTCTGAGAAGGTTGATTTTGTCCTATTGTTTTACATGGTTCATGAAGTCCCCCGTGTAGAAGCATTCTTTGGTGAAATAGAGACGATTCTAAAAGCGAATGGACGAGTATTCATGGTAGAACCGCCATTTCATGTCTCAAGAAAGGCCTTTGAGAATACTATCGAAGAAGCCGGTAACGCCGGCCTCACAGTTGTTGAAAGGCCGAGAGTGTTATTTAGCAAGACAGCGATATTGAAAAAGGGCTGACAAGTCATTCCAGTCCGATGCTGGGGCCAAGCGTTATTGAAATGAGAGGGTGATACCAGCCCAGCGCGGCTGACGCCTGTCGTTGGATTGTGCCACTCTCATCCGAGGTGCCCGAAGTCTCCCCCAGCGAGTAGAGGGCGGAAATCGAGCGGCTGAATCTCGAAACGGCCGTCGTCCGCGGCAGGCTGCCGGAGAAACCGGACGAGCTCGTTATCAGCGAAGAGTTCGCGCGCAACCTCGATGTCGAGATCGGAGAACCTGCAACGCTGATCAGCGCAACCTCTACGGGCAGCATGGCGCTCCAGAACTTCCGGCTCGTCGGCACAGTCAAGTTCGGCGTCGCCGCCCTCGACCGGAACATGATAATGGCGGATGTAATGCGCGCGCGCGTAACGCCCACGAGCTACTATATCGGGTTCTTCCCCGGACTCCTCGCAACCTTCCTGGGTAGTGCCATAAGCGGCATCGCCGTCTTCAGGCGCCGGACCGCTCAGCTCTTCAAGGGGCGCTCAGGAAGTGACATCATTCCCTGCCCATCCGTCTGTTAGCCGGAGGGTTGCAGGTTCAAGCCCTGTCCGGGGAGCCATGCGGGACTCTGACCGCGCAGTGTGGACTTGGGTGCGGTATGCATTGGGGCAGAGACGTCAGAAATTCGAAGTGAAACGAAACTGTTTTGCGCCCATAACATCCTGATGATGGCGACGCAACACGAGGACCTGACCATCAATTGAGATACCCTAAAGATTTCAGTTGTTTAAGCGTCTCCGGACTTAGCTCCTTTTCGGTCTCCTCCACTTCATATAGGTCAAGTCTCATATCCATTCTCTGGGCCCAATCCTGAACAAGCTGCTTGAGTGAATCAACGGTGGCAGCTTGCTCGACTGAGGTCGTATCCCCCCACGTTTCGATCAGATTCTCTTTCTCAGAAGGGTCTTCTTCTAAATTGTAGAGTTCATAAGTCTTGGATTGGTCTTGTCTGATCTTTGTAATCAGTTTGAGTGGCTCTCTAATGACGGATAGCATAATGAAAGGAATCCCCTCGGCACTCAACGCAGGTTCGCCAGTCATGCCGGTCAGGGTGTGAATGTCTGAGTCCGGTTCTTGTCCACTCACCAGTGTCGGTATACTTCGGCCATGGAGATCCGCTTTCTCATAGGGGATGTCGAGAATATCGATCAAGGTAGGCAACAGGTCCAGATTTGACACTCTTGCCCCTATTGTACTCCCCGTGCCATTAGGCACTCGAACAATAAGAGGAATCCTAATCAGCTCTTCGTACAGAGTTCGTATGTGGTCGTATCGTCCGTGATCGAACAATTCCTCTCCATGGTCGGAAGTTATGATTATTATCGAATTATCAAAGAGATCATGTTTTTTCAGTTCGTCAAAGAGGTCCTTCATTAGAATGTCGACATAGTAGATCTCAGCATCATACTGTGAACGCATGTAGTTTATACCATTCTTTGCTTTGAGGCATTCCTCTCTTCCAGGCTGTTTACTGGCGAAAGTGATACCGCGGCACTCCTCGGGTATCTTCCAAGCTTTGATGAACCTGGTCTTAAGGTGCGCAGGAGCATTATACGGCCTATGGGTGTTGTAGCCATGGAGGAACAGGAAGAACTTATTCTCAGATGCATGGTCAGCGATCCATGTGAATAAAGCCTCCTGATTGTGCTCAAAGCGCCGTCCGTGCGTAACATACTCATCAAAACCCTGCGCAAAGCCGAGTTCCGCAGCTACCCACCCGCCACCGGTAAACGCGGCTGTTCGGTAACCGGCCGACTTGAGTATCTCCGCAAGAGTCACATAGGAATCGTCAAAACTCTTCACGGCGGGAAACATCAATAGGTCTGTTCTGTTTGGATTCCTAGAGGTGAAGATGGAAAAGTGAGATGGAAATGTCCAGGCGGTGGTTGAATACGCATTCACAAAAAGTACGCTCTGTTCGGCAAATTCATCGATATTAGGGCTGGTGTTCTTCTTATAACCGTAGCAGCCCAGATGATCTGCCCTCAGAGTATCAATGCTGATAAGAATGATATTGTAATCACAGTGGTTGCGGCTCAGTATGAATCCGATTAGGACAGAAATCAGAATCACTACAACAAGGATAGGGCTGAAGGTACGAAATCTCATGTTCGTCTTCACAATGCGGGCTGCTTGGTCAGTCCGTATCCGGTCCCGCGGGTTTCTACATCCAATGCGCGCAGTATGGAATGAGTATAACCGAAACCGGCGCAGCATACAAGGGCTTCGGCCCTGCGGGGGATCGAAGGAGAGGTGATTGAGTGCCAAGAGGTGCCGTACCGTATATCGTCCCCCATCTGGGCGGCTTTCTTGCCGGCAGCCATGATCTTGTCTTGGCATCTGAAGCCCGTGTGACGCCAGAAGAGGATCTTCCGGGCGATCTAAGGGGCTTATGAGGTCAAGCCCGGCTGGGCGTTTCGGATTACGCGTGCGAGGATAGCACTGCGGGCGGTGTCATTGAAGTGGGGCATTTTCTGTCTTGCTGAGCCCATGTCACTGCACACTCTCGTTTGACTTCGAACACGAGATGTGCTAGCATGAACGACTGGCCAGATGAATCGCACTTGGGGATAAATATGCCGGCTCCACGACTCTGCAAGTCAGCAGCTACGGTTTTTGCATGTCTCCTAGCACTTGTAGCGATAGCACGATTTGAATCTGCATCAGCCGGCCTCTTGGATCTGCGGTTTGTCGACATTGTCCTGGCTTCTCAATCTGTGCCGGCTGACGTGCTGGAGCGACTTAGCCGCCGGGAAGGGAAGGAACACACCTCACCCGATGAGCTTCTCTTTGTATTCGCGACAATAGGGGATTCGCATATCACCGCATGGCCGGTCGATAGCCAGAAGTACATTGAGGCTCTCAGCATAGCAAGCGATCTCCTCTCCTGCTACGTAGCAGACATTAATAGTCATCTGCCATCGGTCGAATTCACTGTTCACCTGGGTGATATCACGCATGGTGGAATCGTCAGGGAATTCAGTGAAGCGCGGTCTATATTGGATAGCCTTGAGTCCCATCTATATCCGGTTGTAGGTAACCATGACAATATGCAGAGCGATAACAAGCAAGCCTGGAGAGATTTCGCCGGGATGGAATCGACCAGTTACACGTTCGACTGGCTTGGATTCCACTTCATTGCAATCGACTGCACCGGGGATCCTTATCCGGGAAAGGGTGTCGAATGTGACAGCACCCTCAGGCGCTGGGTTGCTGAGGATCTTGCAGCGAATAGAGATAACCCTACCTTCGTGTTATCTCACTACAACATGTGGGAGAGGACCTGGTCTGCGACGTTTGATACTACGCGTGTTTACGGTGAGTATTGCGGGGTGCCTGAACTAAGGCAGGTACTCGAGGACGCGGGCAATGTACTGGCAGTGATAAATGGGCATGTCCATGCCAACAGAGTTGAAAAGCATAATGGTATATACTATGTAGACACGGGTGCAACGCTTGTAGGCCCCCCCTCAATAAGGTACTTCCACGTGTACCCTGAGAGCGTTGTCGTCACTTCCGAATACATATCGGACAGCAGACTCTTCGATCATGCGGTTAGCCTGTGTTCTCGCTGTTCTGAGTGCTTTGATCCCCTCAGAGTCTGTGATTTCATAGACGGGTCCTCCTCGGATAAGGAGTTTATAATACGTGTCAAACGATGAGATACCCGCTGGACTTGCTTCTGTATGCTTTGACGCCTGACATTCGCTCAGGACCGGGGTCAATTCGTGGGCACCGCCCCTTCGTCACCCTTCACGAGGAATACGCTATAGTTTTCGCTCTTGTATAGAGGGGTGAATCCGTCGGTTTTCCTGGCCAGCGTCCTGGATACGCTTGTCCCGTTTTCGACTACGACGTACCTGACCTTGTTGTTCTTGATCTCCTTGAATAACTTCCTGCTGAGCCGCCATTCCGTCAGGAGCTTCTTCAGATTCTCGCGATCGATCGGCCCCTCGTCCCTGAAGTTGACCGGGATCGCATCCGGCAGAAAGGCCGGGATCATACGGCTGATTTCATCGGGGGCAAGTACCGCGCCCTGAGGTGAGGGTTCCGCGCCGATGATATTGAGAATCTCCACCGCCTCGGGCCACGGCCGGTTTCTTGAATGTCGCTTGGCGAGAGGACTCACCAGGTTTGCTGGATTTCCGCGGGCCAGGCCGAGAGCGATGGTGGCGACTATGAGCCAGGTGATCAGGGGTCTCCACCTGAGCTTAAGGAGGAAGAAGGCGATCGTAAGACCCCAGGGGAAGACCCACGCGATTCGGAACAGAAGTTTATCCGACATAAGGCGGGAAAACGCCGCGACCCCGATAGGTACATAGACCAGAAAGAGGGCGACAAGAGTCACGCTGAAGAGGAACCGTGCCGCGGAGTCCGATCTTAGTTTCGGAATTAGAAAGAAGGTGAGCACAAGGCCGGCTATGGCCAGCGGTAAGCGCGTTACATAGAGGGGATTAAGGATCTTGATGTGCTCTTGCAGTAACCACACGACGGGGTGGGCTGTTTCCACGACCTTGAAGAACGGTCCTCCCGGAAGGTAGGGTGCAGCCACCGCCTGAGATATGTGTATCACCTCGGTTCCGGGAGCTGCGATGAATCCGGTCAGGAGGCTGCGCGATACGGCGAGGACCAGGCCACATGCGAAGACAGGCAGGGCCACAATAGCTGCAGTGCGAACCGATTTCCTGTCTCGCCTGCTAAACACCTCACCCAGGGCGAAGGGAAAAACGAGGAGTCCGCACCAGACCGGGCCCATCCCATGGATCAAAAAGGCCACCAATACGGCACACAAATAGAGCCTGTAAAGATCCCTTAGGGTGCGACCTTTTCGCCCCGTGAGCTCCCGAATCAGCTCTATTGCGAGAGCCGCCACGACGGGGGCCACTACAAAGAAGGACACAGTCTTGTCCTGGGCCAAGCGGCAGAAGAAGAACCAACCGGCACTCCTCTGAGGGAGAGCACCGGCAAGATAGTGGAGCACCTGCAGAGAACACCCCAGCAGACCCGCGCGATATGATCCGAAGAGCCGTATCGCCAGCATGAAGAGTGCCAGTACTCCCGCGGGTGCTGTCAGGAGCGGCATATAGATCTGTTGGCAGGCAACCGGATCAATACCCGAGACCCTTGCGAGAAGCGCAACGGTCACCCACCAGCCACCACCAAACCAGACGCGAGGCGGCAGAGGTCTGCCCATACCGAAGATCGCATCCCCTACTCCAAGCGGTTTGCCGACGATGTAATCCCTCATATAGGAGATGTAATACCAGTCATCGAAATCCCGGGCGCTTACCAACGTGAGGATTGCTGCTCCCAATGCGATTGCGAGGACAGCCGCATAGACCCCAACTTTCGAGTTGGAGCTCTTGGGTGGTGAAGGTACCAGGGTCGGGGCGGGCTCCCCGGCCGGCCGGAGTGCAAGCAGGAGGGCGAGAATGGTATAGCCCCCGATCATATACAGCACCAGAGACCCCAGGTGCAGGTGAAAGACGAGTCCCGCATAACCGGCGGATGCGCTAACCCCTATGCCCAGCACAAACCAGATGATCAGTCGCTCAGGTAACGCCTGCCTCCTGAGCCAGGAGGCCCCGATCAATTCGCCGATGGCAAGCCCCGGAAAGAAGATGATCGGAACCGCGCAGGCGAAGAAACCAAGAAAGGGAGGTAGGGCCCTGAAAACCCCCAAGAGGGCGAGGATGGCAGCTACACCCAGGCTGATGGCCGGTCGGTGTTTCATCCGACCCGCGTACAACCACAGAGCCCCGGCTGCCTTGCCCGCCTGGCCCATAGCCTTCCTCCCTGCTCATCGAACTTACGCTAACCCGGATATGGCATGTCCAGTCTCAAGCAATACCACATTGCTCGAGAGCCTTCAAGGGGTTGCTTGCCGCCACACGCGCGCAGAACCCGTTTTTGGTGCTGTACCCTCCGGATCTCATCTGCTAAAATGCTTCTGGTACAAACACGGGATGAAATCACCGGGATCCGTAGGTGAAAACAACTTACGCAATAATCATCTTCGCGCTGATCGTCTTGGCCTTTTTCCACGACGTGCTCGTGGGTTCTAACGTGTTTCTCACGGCAAACCCAGCCCACTACGACCCGTGGAAGGCATATGCCTCGGATGAGGATCTCGGGCGTAATACCTATTGGGAGGATCCGCTTCTTACTTATCTTCCCCGGCGCATGCTGCTCCGGGACGCCGTCAGGTCGGGTAGGCTGCCCCTCTGGAACCCCTACATCTACTCAGGCACCCCGTTCCTGGCGGATCCCCAGTCCCGAGTCTTTTATCCCATCGAGATCCTGCTGACCGCCATGGATCCTGTTCGGGCCATGGCCTATGACGCGGCCATACATGTCTTCCTGGCGATGCTGGGGATGTATCTTTTCTTGAGGAGGGTGGGCGTTGGAGCCCGCGGCAGCATCCTGGGTGCCTGCGCCTATGCTTTCTCCTCATTCTTCTACTTCCGGTATGCTTTCCCCACGCTCGTGGCGTCGGCGGCATGGATTCCCTTTCATTTCTACGGTTTCGAGGTGGCCTGGCGGTCACCCCGGAAGGGGACGCTCCTGCTCACCATCTTTTTCACCCTCGGCTATCTCGCAGGGTTTCCCCAGGTGTTCCTCTTTGGAATATGCGCGGTAGCTTTCTACGCCATCTACGTCGGTCTGAGCCAGGCCGCGGGCAGCCGCATCACTTCCCTGTTTCGGGTAGGTAAGGTATTCGCCATATCCGGGCTACTCGCAGCGTTGCTTGTGTCGGTCCAACTAATACCCTTCTTTGAGCTCTACAGGAATTCGTTCGGGCTCCGCTACCCGGCGGATTACTTGTTGACCGTATTCGTGACTCCTCCGGTCATCCTTCTGCGGACCGTTTTCCCGGGCTTCTTCGGTAATCCCATAGATGGTACTTCCTGGTCCGACCTTTCCAGACATCTCATCCACCCCTACAATCCTGACTTCGCTTTCTTCTGCGGTGCGGGTGCTCTACTGCTTGGCCTTGTGGCGCTCCACGGGATTCGCAGGTCTCCGCGCGTCAGGGCATTGATTGTGGTCTTTGTCTTAAGCGTCTGGGTGGCCATAAGCCGCGTGATGCTCAAGCTTGCTTACTACCTGCTGCCCATGTTCAACGCCTCGAGACCCGACCGGGTATGCGTACTGGCATGCTTTGCGCTCTCGGCCATGGCCGGAATCGGCTTCTCGATGATTAGCCGCGACCGGGCTCGCGTCAGGCGGCACCTTCGAATAGTGGTGCTTATTGTACTTGGCTTTGTGCTCATCACTATTCTTGGCCTTGAACTAGCAGGCGAGGCCGTCTTCGAAAACCTTGCAGAGAGGGTGAGGTCGTTTCCCGACGAGCATTGGAGTCTCATCTCAAACTACACCCGCTCCGGTGGGGTGAAAGAGTGGGTGGAGGGAGACCTTGCCGGATGGATCTCCTATGAGCGAGGTCAGGTGTGGCGGGGAGCCTTCGCAGCGGGACTCTCTGCGGTGCTCATCCTGCTGTGGGCCGCTTCGGCTTCCAGCAAGAGACGGCTCCGGTGGGGGCTCGGGCTCATTGTCGTGCTTGTGGTGATGGCCGATGTCACCATGGTAGCCAGGTCTTACTATCTTACCCAACCTGCTCAGGCTTTCCGGGAAACCGAAGGTATCAAGCACCTCAGGAGCCTGCTCGCAGATGAGGGCAGATGGCGAATAAGGTCGGCCCGGCAGACCCTGGAAGACGACCTTGCCTTTCCTGCCAACATCAACCAGGTTTTCCGCGTGCATTCTGCCGAAGGCAAGGGGACGCTATTCCCGGAGGCGTATAACCTCCTGAGGTATCACCGCAAACATCTGGAGGGGACAATCGATAAACCAGCCGCAATGAGACCATGGCTGGCCAGTCCGGCAGACGACATCATGTGCGTCAGGTTCCTGGTAGCCCGCCAGCGTGAGCCCCGGTTTTCGTATCGCCCCCTCTTCAGATACATCGCAGCCGCCCGAGGTCAGCCATCTCCTTTGAAGATGCTTGAGCTGGATGGTGACAACCGGCTCGCTCTGTGTCAGGAGGCTGGAGAATTCTATACCTTTGACGCCGCCCAGCCACCGACCAGTACCCTCTCATTCGAGTTGGGCTTTACCTCGGACACAGGCTCTCCCGGAGACTCTGTGTTCTTTCGGCTGGTCGGCGAGGGCAAATCGGGAAGACTCTTCTACAGCAAGGGTTTCGACCTACGCGCAGACAGGGGGAGGTGGCATCCGGCGGAGGTCGAACTCGCCCCACTCAGGGGAGGTGGAGGACCCATAACTACATCCTGGGTCTTACCTGAGAGCGCTGAAGCGGTTGAGCTTACCGGCGGCTTGTCAAGGCCGGAGCATGTTGTCATGAAGAGGCTGCCGGAGCCGGTCCCTGAAGGTTACGAGGTCGATGTTACCAGCAGAGGTGGAGCTCTCAGCCTGGAGATCGAGAGCCCGGCCAAGGAGGTGCCCCTTGAGATCATCATAAATGAGGGCCCCCTTGCCAGGCGCTGGATCACTTTCCCGCATGAGGCGGTCTCGAGAAGCATCTGGATAGATCTGCGAGGTCGGCGTGCGATGCGGGCCTTTATCAAATCGGATTCGGCGTTCACCATCATCGATTGCAGGCAGGTCTGGGTGGGCTGGCCCAAGACCAAGGAGATGGATTGCGAGCTCATCCACGACGAGGACATGTGCATCTATGAGAACACGGCGGCAATCGAGAAGGGGATTTGTCTCGATATGGCCTGTTTTGGGGAAGTACGCGGCGTGCCACCCGACACGCTTGCACTAAGCGCCATATCGGATATCGACTCAGCCAGGTGCGGAGAGTGCGCCATTGTCTCATACCGGCCTGAGGAGGTTGTGCTCGAGGTCGAGGCTGATAAAGACTGCTACCTTGTGCTTCAGGATATGTACTACCCGGGATGGAAAGCATATGTGGACGGCATGGAGACAGTGATTCTCAAGACCGACATAGGAATACGGGCGCTGGAGCTTGGCCAGGGTGCTCATCGCGTGACGATGGCCTTCAAACCCACAAGCCTTAAGATCGGACTGGTTCTTACCTGTATCGGGTTGGGTCTTACCCTACTTTTCTCATGCGGCAAGGGGCTTCCGGCTTTCGTAAGCCTGAAAAGCGAGAAAGCGGCGGCACCCAAAGGGCATCACTAGAAACGTCCAGGGCGGCATCACTCCAGCTTGAGCATCTTCCTCGTATGGTCAAGTCTGCCGGTTCGCTGCCGGTAGAAGGAGATGTCGGCCCCCCCTCGTCCCTTGTGTCACAGACTGCGCAGCATCCCACAGAATCACGCTCTCAGGCATTTGTCCGGGGAGCCAAACAGGACTTGAACCTGATGGATGCCGCTCGATACAGTGACGAAACCCTCAAACGCACGGGAGTATTCCACAAGGCCGTCGAGCCTTCGGTGAATATCGTAGTGAACATCACTTCGATGTTCAGGATCGGGCTTGGCACGATCTACCGCTACATACATGATGTGGAACTCAAGGGTGTGAATGACAAAGACCTGAGAGGCCTCTCAGGTGTGCTGACCGCAAGAATCGGTCGGTTCCGAAAAGAATGCAGAGTTTCTCCAGGCAGGCTTCTTCTCGCCGCATCGCGCTACTGTAGCAACCGTGAGGTGCCGTGTTAGCTCCATGGACTGGCGGTCAAACCGGTACCTCTGAGGCCATGACCCACCGCAGTGCTCGCCTAACCTGATGGTCCCAAGGGTTGGATTCTCTGAAACTGATTGACATTGGGTGGGTTAATACCTATAGCGAATAGAAAGGAAAACGATTAACGGAGGTAGCAGGC
>JALGWN010000235.1 GCA_025774115.1 bacterium | reverse complement strand
AGGTCCATCAGGTCCAACACATTGCTCAGCAGCTCCTTGACCTTGGCACTGACAGCCGAGGAATCGTCCTTCCTACGGACCACGACCTTGGCATTCTTGCCGCCGATCAGGTTGAGGACCCCTCTGGAGCCCTCCTCCAGTATTTCGATATCGGCCTCATCCCTGGTGATTGCCAGGCGCTCGAGGCCCTTCTTTATAGCATCCTCAACCGACTTCCCCTCATCAATGATCTGGCTCTGATTCACGTCCTGGTTGTCCATCATATTCCTCCGGTGGCTGTCACTTCCTTCGCTCTATCCGACCGGACCATAAGGTACTGGTGGCCTATCGTAAGTATATTGTTTACAAGCCAATACAGTACAAGTCCGGATGGAAATTTGAAGAATAATACGGTGAATACAACAGGCATCATATATGTCATCGCGGCCTGCTTGGGATCGGTTGACTGCATCTTCTGCTGCACGAACATGGCGACCCCCATCAGGATCGGCAGAAGACTCAAATTGTCACCAATGAAGGGCAATGAGAAGGGCAGATGGGCTATTACGTCCGGTGAGGACAGATCCTGTATCCATAGCATGAAAGGAGCTTGCCTCAGCTCGATGGTTCTCGACAGGACCTGGAACAGGGCTATGAATACAGGCATCTGGAGCAGCATGGGGAAACAGCCCCCAACCGGGTTAACCCCATGGTCTTTGTAGAGTTTCATCATCTCCGAGTTGAGTTTCTGGGCATCTCCCTTATGGGTTTCCCGGAGGTCCTTCATCTTGGGCTGGAGCCTCTGCATGTCCCTCATCGACTTCATGCTCTTCTGGGTCAGGGGATAGAACAGGAACTTGATGAGAAGAGACAGTATGATTATCACCAACCCATAGTTGGGTATGTACTTATGGCAAAACACAATAAACCTGAACATCAACTTGCTCAGGGGCTTTATCCACTTCCAGCCGAAGTCCACGGCCCGGTCGAGGCCATATCCCCGGGACTTGAGCCTCGCATAATCAAGGGGACCGGCATAAACCATATAGCGATGAGTGCCCACCCCGGCAGTCTCCATCGTCATGCCGATGGCTTCCCCGCCCGGATGGAAGAAGCCCGTGACCACCTGGCTTCCATCCTCGGGGAGCAACGCGGCCAGGAAATACTTGGTCTTGACCCCCGACCACTGGATATCCCCGGCAAACTCGATCCTCCCGCGTTTCTTGACATCCCCGCGGTCAACCTTCTCGACAGCGCCGCCCGCGAAGGTTACTCCCGCGAAGTTGCGAAGATCATCGCCTTCCCGGTGGATCTCCGTGACACCCAGGCCGGACTGCCAGCCGAACTCCACGGCTCTCACCGCTTCACTTCCCGGCCCGCTCACAGAGATATCCACATCCATCAGATAGGTGTCGCCTTTGAAATGACAGGCCTTGCGCACAACAAGCCCGCTTTGGGTCACAAGTTCGAAAGCCAGGCTCGCATCCGAGGATGCCTCGAGGCGAAGCGCCTCGGCGGTCACGCTCCAGTTGGTGTGTGACAGGTCTATGCGCTCCCCGGTCTTAAGGAGCAGCGCCACGGCGAATGGCAGCACTTCGGACTCCGGCACGAGCTCCACATACCCCGAATCGTTCATCGGATAGTCATGGAGTATGAAACTCGTCAGCAGTCCGCCCATGCTGGTAAACCGGCAGGTGTAAAGCGGGGTTGTCACTTCGGATTCCTTAAGCGGCGCTTCCTCGGCAGGCACCATGGTGGAAAGAGGATCTCCCGAAGGTTGTGCGGCGCCCGCCCCCGGCTGCGTCTCAACCGCCCGGCTGGCCTGGGCCGAACCAACTTCCTCGGTCACCCCTCCGGGCCCGACATCCTCCGGCGCACTGGGAGGCTTGGCCCCCGGCCGGAACACGGTGGTGAAAATGATGTATACAAGGAAGATCAAAACAATAGCTATCAGCGCCCGTCTTTCCTGCATTCTGTGACTCCTATGGCACGGGGTCCATGCCGCTGCCTCCGAACGGGTGACATCTTAGAATCCGCATGAGACCGAGCATCGATCCCTTCAGCATTCCGTGCTTCTTCAGGGCTTGTTGAGTGTAATCCGAGCAGGTCGGTAAGAATCTGCACGACTTGGAAAGAAACGGGGATATCAGAATCCTGTAGGATGAGATGACCGCCAGCGCCAGGCTGGTACAGGCCCACTCGAGTTTTCCTATATGCTTCCGTTCAGCAGGCCGCATTCCTTTAACACCTTTGCCATCTCGGCCTGGATCTCCGTTATTCCATTTTCTGCAGCAGCCCTCTTGGCTACAAATACGATCTTGAAACCATCGGGCTTGAGCCTGCGCTTCAGGTGTCTATAGGCTTCCTTGAGCAGGCGCTTTGCGCGGTTCCGGTGCACCGCAGGGCCGACCCTTTTCCCCGCGATGAAGCCGGCCTTTCGCTCCAGGTCATTCCCGATGAGCAGGTACACTTTGAACGCCTTCGCGCGCACCTGTTCTCCGCCCCGAATAACCTGTTTGTATTCAAACTCATCCGTGATTCTCTCAGAGAGCCTCAGCCGCTGATCGTCAAACGGAGAGCTTCTTCCTGCCACGCTTCCTCCGCCGGGCCAAGACCTTGCGCCCACCCTTGGTACTCGAGCGCTTGCGGAATCCGTGCGTTCTTTTACGCTTGCGGTTGTGTGGTTGATATGTTCGCTTCAAATGTACTCCCCCCTTAGATACTCTTAAACTTATCGCATTCTAAGGCCTAACTACCTTTATTGTCAAGTGATTTTGAGGTAGTTGCTCACAATTTTCTCGACTTTTTACTCTGACCTCGCGATTTTCGCCTGCCAGACTTATCCACAAAAACAGCTTGCCACCTCCAGGCCCCGGTAGTATTATCTCTCCGACGATCCGGACTGCGATAATCTCTGGCCCCTTCAAGTACGGTTCTATTCGAGGGTCAGGGTACGGCAGGCCTGTGGATAACCTGGACCGAATCCGGGGAGAGGGACCGGAACCCGGGAGAACGGTCGGGCATCCCGGCCGGGATCAGAGGCGTTTTTGGACCCCATCGATCCGCGCTAGAAATGTTGATAACTTGTGGTTAATCATGAGGCTCGATCAGGTAAATGTTTTTATACCAATAACTTAAGTGCTTATTAACTGTTGTGGACAACCTGGGGGTTTCATAACTTGATACAATTCTTCACGCGGGCATCGATCCGGAGGGGTTTAGCTTTGCCGGCTATCAGGTTATGGCTTGTGGATAACTTGTTAACTAAGTCTGGAGCGAGTGGATGATGGATATCTCTATGAATGAAGTCTGGAACAAGATCGTGGCATCACTAGATCGAAGAATCGACAAGCACAGCTTTGAGACCTGGATCCAGCCCGTGAAGCCGCTCGAACTTACCGACGAAGCCTTCACCATCG
>JALGWN010000067.1 GCA_025774115.1 bacterium | reverse complement strand
ACTGCTCGAAGAACCCCAGAGGAGGCGGTTGGTATTCAATCCGCTACTCAACCGTTTCATGCATGGCGAGGACTATCGGCGCCGGCCGGTCAAGATATCGGACTCCGGTAGGATCCGCAACGAACTCCAAACGCTCTGCTCGGAGGCACTCGAGCACCTGGGCCCGCGAGAGGTCCGTGTTCATTTCGAGAAGATTTCTGAGGATGTGATCCCAAAAGCCCAGCAGGTGTACCTCCGGGAGATATTGGAATGGTACAAGGCTAACCACCCCATCTGGTTTAGCTGGCTCGTGCTGAGCTGAGATGGAAGATGCGAAAGGGATTACGCCCCCGAAAGGTCACTGCGCTTGTCCAGGTTGCTCCAAATGAGTTAGGATCTACCCATATGCACCAAGACCCGGTGCTTTACGAGGCCCCGCTCGAGCGGAATCACCCCATTCGGGACGCGCTTTCCATCAATCTCCACCCACGTCACGCCTCGCTCGCAGCCGTCCGGGTTCTCGACCCGGATTTCGTAGACGGCTTCCCCGTGACGATAGCGCAGGCTGAAACCTTCCCACGATGCCGGGATGGCGGGGTCGATCTCCAGGTGATCCCCTCGCACCTTAAGTCCCAGGACCTCCCCAACCCAGGCCTGGTACATCCACGAAGCGGAACCTGTATACCAGGACCAACCCCCGTGGCCGACGCGCCCGGGCAAGCGATACACGTCAGCTGCGGCGACGTAGGGCTCGATCCCGTAGCGCCAGACCGAGTCCGAGTCACGGGCACGTTCAATGGGGTTCAGCATACGGAGGATACTCGCCGCTCGCCCACCGGCCCCTTGACGCGCCAGGGCCATGGCGAACCACACTGCGGCGTGGGTGTACTGGCCTCCGTTCTCCCGCACGCCCGGAGGGTAGGCCTCGATGTACCCCGGTGACGGCTCCGAGTGTCTGAAGGGAGGTGCGAGGAGTAGCACAAGACCTTCATCCTCGCGAACGAGATGGCTCCACACAGATTCCAGGGCCTCAGCTGCACGATCGTTAGGCGCGCCATCCTTGCCGGCGTCGCCCCCAAGCCAGGCCCAGGACTGGGGCAGGGAATCGATCTGCGCCTCCTCGGCAATCGAAGAACCCAGCGGCGTGCCATCATCAAATATCGCTCGAAGATACCACTTCCCGTCCCAGGCAGTCCGCTCCACACGCTGAAGGAGCGCCTTCCGCTCTTCCCGATAGGTCCGGCCGAGTCCGGATTGCCCGACGATGTCAGCCATCTCGGCCATACGATCGAGCACATCCGCCAGGAACCACGCCAGCCAGACGCTCTCTCCCTTGCCCAGGGCACCGACAAGGTTCATACCGTCGTTCCAGTCGCCCGTTCCCATGAGCGGCAACCCGTGTGGACCAAAGACCAGACTGCGCGTGACTGCTCTCCGGCAGTGCTCAAAGAGCGTGGCACGCTCCAGCGCCACCGTGGGTGTGGAGAACACCTCATTCTCGTCAGCCTTGAGCCGAGGAGAGTCGAGGAATGGGACCTCCTCACGCAGGATATCGCGATCACCAGTCACGCGGACGTATTGAGCGACGACGTAGGGCAGCCACAAAAGGTCATCGGAAATCCGCGAGCGGAGCCCCGCGCCACTCGGTGGATGCCACCAGTGCTGGACATCCCCTTCACTGAACTGGCGGCTCGCGGCGATAAGGATGTGCTCTCGCGCAAGCTCAGGCCGGATGCCCGGCAGAGCCATAACGTCCTGCAGTTGATCGCGGAAGCCGTAGGCACCGCCGGACTGGTAGAAAGCCGACCGTCCCCAGATGCGACAGCTCAGGCTCTGGTAGAGCAGCCAACGGTTGATCAAGAGGTCAGCTGCAAGCTCGGGGGTATGCACTTCGATCGTACCCAGAAGATCATCCCACCAGGCCTTGGTCCGGTCCAAGGCTCCGTCCAGCGCCAGATGCCCGCGGTAGGTCTGGGCAAGCTTACGGACTTCCTCCACGGATCCCGCCTGGCCTAGCATGCAGGCGATCTCGGCCGTCTCGCCGGGTGCCAGTTCAAGCGTCGTCTGCAATGCGGCACACGGGTCCAGGCCTGCCCCCATCCGGCGTGATAGTCTCACCCGTTCCATAGCCGCCGGGTTTGCGCTCGAGCGATTCCGCCCGAGGAAGGACGTGCGGTCGCCGGTGTATGACTGAGCAGGTACGGTCAAGGCCGCGAAGGCCACCCGAACACCGTACTCGGGGTGATCGCAATTCCGGGCCATGACGGCCTGGATTTCATCATCCCACGAAGTCGTGACATGCATCTGCGAGGCTTCGCGGTTCTCGCCCAGGGTCCATTCCACATAGTAGGTCACCGAGAGCTTACGAGGCCTGGAGGAATCGTTCTTGAGCCTCAGTTTCTGGAGCTTGATCGGATCTCCCCCCTTCTCATCCACGGGGATGAATACCGTAAGCTCCTGTTCGATGCCGTGACTGTTATGTTCAAATACGGTGTAGCCCGCCCCATGCCTCGTGCGATAGGCGGTCTCCTCGCGAACGGGCGATGGCGTTGGCGTCCAGTAGTCACCGGTCTCCTCATCCCGGATGTAGAGCGCCTCGGACGCGGGATCCACCACAGGGTCGTTCGACCATTGGGTCAGGCGATTGCGCCGGCTGTTGCCGTACCAGGTAAAACCGGACCCGGTTTCGCTCACCAAGGTTCCGAAGGTCGGGTTGGCGATCACATTTACCCAGGGCGCAGGCGTGTTGGTGTCAGGACCCAGATAGATTGCGTATTCACGCCCATCCGGAGTAAAACCGCCCAGACTATTGAAGTAGGACAACTCCAGGAAGGGTAGCACCGGTGACGGCTCTCGCCGGGCGCGTTTCTTCACCAAGGGTTCCGGCAGCTCAGGCGGCGCGAGAGGCACGCCTATCTGCTGGGGAAATGTGCCGCGGGCTGAAACCAGCACCAGACTCGCTGCGGCTTTGAGCAGCGTCTGGTCTTCCTCAGGGACGAGATCGGCGCTCCGAAGATAGACTCCGCCGGGCTTGTCGATTCCCGTATGCATCGAATGGGTCCGGATCAGGCCCTCGAGCCGCTCACGCAACGGCTGTTCATAGCCGCCGGGCTCCTCGTTGAGGATCACCAGGTCAGCCACGAGGCCGTGTTTGCGCCAGTAGGTATGCGCCTTCAGCATCTGACGCACCACGGCGATGTCCCGCGCCTCGCCTATGGTGACCAGGGCAATCGGCAAGTCGCCGGAGATGCCATAGGGCCACAACCCGGCTTGGCCCTTGCGGTTCTCCTCGATGCAGTCCGCCCGAGGGCGCATCAGAGGATTGGGATAGACCATGTAGCTTGCCAGACGCTGGAAGCGGCGAGCTTCGTCTCGATGGATGCGAAGCAGCTGCAACTCGAGCTGGGCTGAGGCCCAGGCGAAATCCATTGCCCGATGGACCGCATGGGCATCTCCGTACTTGCCAACAAGCCTGAGCACCTGCTCGCGTGTCTCGCCCGCGGCAAGAACGAGTGTGACCTGTACGCGCCGGCCCGGATGCAAGGTCACGCTCTGGCGCAGGCTCAGGATCGGATCGAGGACAAACCCCTGGCTGTTCGTAAGTTTCTGGAAGATCCCCATGGGATTCGCAAGCGTATGCCCTCGTCCGATAAAACGGCGCCGGTCGGTTTCGAACTCGAGCGGCCCGGCCTCGGTCCCCTCAAGTGTCAGGCGGTGCGCAACATAGATGGGGGAATCCGCCTCGCTGCGAGACCGGCGGTGTGCAAGCAAGGCGCGCTCTTCGCTCACGGCTTCGGTCGCGATAAAGAGTTTGTTGAAGACCGGATGTTGCAGGTCGGCGCCATGTGGGGCCATTGAGAGCTCGACGTAGCTCGTCAGTTCCAGGTGTCGGGTGCGAATGGAACGGTTGACGAGAGTGATCCGCCGGATTTCAACGTCATCTTCCGGGGAGACCACGACCTCGGTTTGGGAATGAATGCCGCCATCGACGCGCTGAAACACAGCACGGTCCAGGTCGAAACTGGCCGAATAAGTTTCCACCTTGCCGCCGACCGGGTGATAGGTGTTGGACCAGACCCGATCCGAATCGGCTTCGCGGATGTAGCAGAAGGTCCCCCACCGGTCCTCGGTCCGGTCCGATCTCCAACGTGTGATCTCGTGCTCCCCCCACCGGCTATAACCGCCGCCGGCGTTCGTGACCATGAGGGAATAGCGGCCATTCGAGAGCATCTGGGTCTTTGGCGTACTGGTATGGGGTGTATCGAACGTGCTCACCGAGGGAGCGACTTCGCCGACGCTTGTAACCGAAGGCACTCTCTCCCGGGTGGAGATGTGGTGCAGCGGAGGAAGCACCGGGACACGTTCGTGGAGCAAGGGCTCGACGGCACGCACGCGAGGGTCGGCATGGAAGCGGCGCTGGATAGAGTTGCCGTGGACCAAGTTGGCAAGCGACAGGAAACTCATGCCTTGATGATGAGCCATGTATGCCCGAACGATCACGCCGCGTTCGCCCTCGCGATCCGGCTGGCGGCTGAAATCCATGGCTTCATAGTAGCCGTAATCGTCAAGCAGCCCCAACTCGGCGAGTCGCTTCAGATTCCGCACGGTCTCTTGCGGGGCCAGGCCCACCGCCAGCATGGTGGCATAGGGCGCTACGACAACCTCCTCTCCCAGACCGCGCTTGAGTCCCAGATCAGGCACGCCAAAGGCCTTGTATTGATAGGTCTTGTTCAGGTCCAGATCACCATAAGCCGACTCCGAGATGCCCCAGGGCACGCGGCGTCTGCGACCGTAGGCTATCTGGGCCGCTACGGCTTCTCTGGTTGCCTTATCCAGGAGCGAGTTGCCGTACGAGCGCTGGAAGATGAGGGGCATCAGATACTCGAACATGGTGCCGGTCCAGCTCAAGAGCACTCGACGGCGGCCGATCGCGCCGTAGGGGCGGCTCATGGAGAACCAGTGCTCAACGGGGACGTCGCCCCGGGCGATGGCGACGAAACTGCCAAGCCGCGCCTCGCTCGCGAAGAGATCGTAGTAGGCGCTGTCTCTGCGACCTTCCGAGGCATTATAGCCGACCGAAAAGAGCCGGCGCAGGGGATCATACAGGAAGCGCATATTGATGGATTCGGAGAGCTCGCGCCCGTGCTGGGCGAGTTGCTCGCCAAGAGCCTGCATCTCGCCGGCCAGCCACCTCGACTTCGCAAAGGCTGCAATCACGCGGTCAAGATATTCGAACATAGGGCCTGTAGCCCGGGGAGCCGCATCCCGGATTGATTGGAACACCTGGATACAGGCGACCTGCTCGTTGGCAAGATCACAAAGTGAGGGCGCGCGATCCAGGGCCTGGCGCCAAGCGCCGACGGCGTCCGCACCCAGTTGGGCTATCTCCTCTTCGGTCTTCTCATCAAGCATTTCGATCCAGGTGAGGTAGCGATCCGCAAGCATCGTCCAAGCCGAGACCTGGCTTGACATCTCGCCGACCCAGTGGGCCGCACTCGAGCGGGCGGCGGTGGCTTCACCTTCGCGCATGCTGGTCGCCTCACCTACCCTGGTGGACGCAGCGGACATACGCACCTGCTCAGCCAAAGTCTTTACACTGCCCTCCAGGCGCCTCAGGACGCCAAGCGCGTCGGCAATTCGATCGGGAGGGACTTCCAGGGTGCGCACGAGATCGTCGAGGAGGCCGCTATCCAGACCGGCAACGCCGTCCCTGCCCCCCCGGCTTTCGGTGTCGACGACCTCTCTCAGGACCTCCGCGGCGTCCCGCAGACCTTCAAAGGTCCTCAAGTCGAGGATGGGGACACGAACGATCTCCTCGAGTCCAGGCTCCAGGCACCATAAGGCACCCAACAGGTTTCCACTGTCCACGGTGGACACGTAGCGAGGCTCAAGTGGGGTCAAGGTTTCGATATCATACCAGTTGAGCAGATGGCCCTCATAGCGCTCCAGCTTGCCGACGGTTTTCAAAGTACGGGTGAGTTTATCGATCACATCGTCGACCGTAAGATATCCGAAGTCATGTGCGCTGAGCGCGCTCACGATCCAGAGACCGATGTTGGTCGGACTCGTACGCATTGCCAGTTGATTCCGATGGGAAACCTGGTAGTTGTCCGGCGGCAGGTACGATGTCTTATCCCCCACGAAGTCCGAGAAGTAGCCCCAGGTCCGCCGTGCAACCCTCCTCAGAAACCGCAAGTCCCTCTCGGCAAGCTCCAATCGCTGTTGCTTGGGCTCCGGTCGGCGGGTCAAGAGCCAACCGATGAGCGGAGATACGAGCCACAAGGCGAGCCAGGGGCCGGCCGCCAAGAGACTCGATGGCCTCCAGCGCTCGACCGCCCACGCCACGGCCGCACTCAGGACGCCGGCCAGGCTGAGCAAGCTGACGAACATCCGCACGTGCCTCGGAGAATTCCATTGCATTACTTCTGCCGAGGCCCACTCAAGCAAGTTGCGATGGGAGACGAGCCGGCGATACCCGACCCGCAGAATGGCATCCACCGTCAGCCAGGCCTGATGCGGGAGGAGCGAAGCATCGGCAATCGCCCTGGCGAGGTCGTGCCCCGCTTTTGAGAAGGAGAAACTCTTCAGCCCCCAACCGGTAGTCGCCCAGGTGAGGGGCTGGACCAAAGGGGTAAAGACGATCTGCGCGCCGACCACCATGAAGGATATCCAGGCCATCTGGGAAGAGACGAGCCAGGAGGCCACAAGCAAGCTCAGGCTGGTCGCGGGCACCAGGCTCCGACGCAAGTTGTCGAAGATCTTCCAACGGTCGAACCAGGAGATCGGGTTTGGCCCGCGCCCCCCTCCGAGTCGGGGAACACGCGGCAGGATCCATTCCGCGATCTGCCAATCACCTCGAATCCAACGATGCTGCCGGCTGGTGTAGCTCAGGTAATCCTGTGGGAATTCATCATAGAGCTCGATATCGCTGGCGAGGCCCACTCGAACGTGAGCGCCCTCTATCAGGTCGTGGGAGAGCAGGTACTCCTCCGGGAAAGTCCCGGAAAGCACTCGGCTGAAAGTGCGAACATCATAGATGCCTTTGCCGTGGTAGGAACCTTCGCCGGTGAGGTCCTGATTGACATCAGAGACGACCTTGGTATATGGGTCGATCCCTATGGCGTCGGAGAAGAGCCGGCTGAAGGGCGAGCCGCTCGTGCTCGGCAGGGATGGGCTTACAGCCGGCTGGATGACGGTGTAGGTGCCGGCAAGGACTCTGCCCTTGCCGTCAAGGCGCGGCCGATTAAGAGGGTGCGCCAGCGTCTCGACCATCCTGCGGGCCGCACCGTGAGGCAGCTGGGTGTCGCTGTCCAGGGTGATGACAAACCTCACGTTGGAAAGACCGTCCGGATCGCCCACATACACCAGGCGACCGGCATCGTTGGGCCGCGTTCCATCGATCAGACGATTGAGTTCTTCCAGTTTTCCGCGCTTACGCTCCCAACCGATGAACTTCCGTTCGGATTCACTCCATCTTCGCTCCCGGTGGAAAAGGAAGAACCGCTCGTCACCCTCACCACCATACCTGTGATTGAGGGCCTCCAGGCTCTCGGTCACCGTTCGCAGGAGAGGCTCGTCCTCATCACAGTGCGCCCGCGTTGAATCCGTATAGTCCGTGAAGAGACCAAAGACCAGATTTCCCTCTTTGTTGGCCAGGTACCGTATTTCGAGCTTTTCCACCTCGGCCCGGACGGTCTCCGCGTCCACAAGCAGCATGGGCACGACGACCAGCGTTCGGCATGCGTCAGGAATCCCGGAGGTTTCGAAATCCATCTTGGGAAGAGTGCGTGGGGGAAGCAGTCGCGTCGCGAGGTAATTCACGATCTCGAGCGACAGCTGGCTGGCGGGAACAACCAGGAGCAGGGCCATGAGCAGCCGGACCCCCAGCGTCTGCCCCCGCAGACCAAGCAGGACAACCATGGATACCAGTAGGGCCAGCGATAAGCCAAGCCCGAGAAAGTAAACTCGCGAATGATGGTGGTAAACCCATTGGAGGGCGCGCCTCCGCAGCGTCTCACGGCAATGTAAGAGCCGCACCAGGCGGGGCCTCGCATCACCGACGAGATGAGTTCCCACGTGAGCCCCCCGCTCGTCTCCCGGCACTTCGCTTCGTGCCGCGTCGCCGGGTCCTTCGGTGGTCACTTCACGGCTACCGTCGCCGGCCAAGCTGCTGCCCCCGTCCCGGGCGGCCTGCGCGGCCAGCTCGACGGCGCGCTGCGCGACCTCGAGCTCCGGCTCGCCGGACCCACGGGCAAGTTCTTCAACCGCACAGCGATACCGATCACGTGTCTCGAAGTCCATCTTGGCATAGACGCCGGCCGGATCCAGCCGCAGCACGCGCTCAACCCGGCTCAGCTCCTCAAAGATCTCCCTCCAATCCAACAGGGCAAGCTGTCGCAAGCTTGTGAACGCATTTCCGATCGATATCCGATCCTTGGTCTGGCGGTTTTGCTCACGCAGGTCAATATCGCTCAAAGACTTCCGGAAGGTACGCTCAAGCCAGCTGCGGACCGGACCCAACGCGGCTTCCTCATCGTAAAGGTCATCGATCAGCTGGGAAGCGAAGTAGGGGCTCGGGCTGGGCTGGGCCGTGGCGAGTTCGGCCAGGAAGGCGAAGAGCTGGTTGGGATCGCGCCGGTTGGCCGTGATCAGTCGGTTTGCCCAGAAGTCAGCGTTCCCGCGCTCCCGAAGCTCGGCCAAGGCCCGTGTCGCAAGATTCTGAACGCTCTCGATCAAAGCAATGCGAAGCATCTGGGGAACGGCCCATAGCTCTCCTATCGACAGTTGGCCCACAGATTGATAGGCCTCGATAAACACAAGGGTGTTTTCCCTGTCCAGACGCAGGTCCGTGTGGGAGACCAGTTCCATCGCGAGGCCGTAGATGCGCGGCAGGCCCCGGTAAGGCTCGTCCGACAGCACCGGCAGCTCCTTGTAGAAACGCCGGGGAAGATTCAGCTGTACCTCCCGTATGTTGCTTTCAATGATGTATTCATTATCGAGGAGCCACTCGGCAGTTGGAGGCACGTTCTGCCCCACCCGGCCCGCTTCGGCAAGATTCAAGCAAACCGGATGGATCCACTGGCGGGACCGTTCAAGCCGTTTCAAGAGCTCGGTTGTCCGCGGGGGATTGGGATCCACTCTGTGTTTCCCGGCTAGGCGCGGCATGTACTCCTGGATCTGGGCCGTGGATAGCGGCGCCATGGGGACAGAAACGTCCCCGGTCGGACCCTCGCACTTCGGATGCAGGACAAAGATTGCCGGCGGGATCTCGCCGCTTTCCCGGAGCACCTCCACCGGGAGTCGCAAGGCGTCGACCGGCACTTCAAGGACGAGTGCCGTCTCCTTGGACACCAGCCACCGCGCGTGGTCTTCAAGAAGGTTCCGTGCCAAACCGTGCTTCGATCGGCGCACCCACACAGCGGCAAGAACGGCACCGATCAGTCCCCCCACCAGGATCGGAACCAGGCTGGACGAGCTTCTTTCGAGCATCGCGACCGGCCAATCGAGGCTGCTCGATGCAATGCCGGCCAAACCCGCGGCGGCGACAGCAGATAGTATGACCCAGAGCGCGCGGCGCCGCAGGAAGGGATCCCACGTGCGTATGTCTCCATCGGCACCCTTGTGGATCAACGCGGCGCGACGGAAACCCCTCTTTCCAATCTCCCGGAGGGCCCGACGAGCTTCCTCGGGTACTGCGAAGTAGCCTACGAGAGTACCTTTTCTCACGCCAGTTCCTTGCTTCGCCACTTGGTCCAAGCTCCGAGTCTATACTCCGAAAAACCGTGATGCATTCACGGGATGGACATCCGGGGCCACCCGCTACCGACCTCTCAACCTGCAGCGGGGCCTGATCGCCGCAGCAGTATACCGGGAAGCATACTACGGAGCAAGCAGTTTGCAGCAACCAGGAGAGGTGCGAGTGACAGATTGAGTCCGCGCTTGAATTCGCGCGCGTGATCAAACACCATCCGAACCGCCAACTCTCGCACCTCTGGTGAGTATCTCTTTCGTGTTGTCATGACTCCATCCTCTCACAAGTTGGAGTCTCCGACAATACCGGGGCGGTTCACAAAGAAGATCTTCCTATTTGGAGACAAGGATGACCTTACGGGACTGGCTTGAGAAGGACCATCCTAAGCTTGTGTAAGTATTGACTGCCGATCGTGCGGGCCTCAGGCACAGCATGTCCGGGTGTTTGAAAAACTGTATAGCTGCGTGGTGTCACTATGACGGGCAGGTCATAGCTGCAGGGCGTGATTTCTGCTGTCTCCAGACCAGGGATCAGGCCACCACGCGGAAGATTGTACTGGCCAGGTGAACCGTGGTCTGCAATACTGGCTTCAATCGTTGGGAGTGTCCCGGCCAAGCTTCAGTCAGGGGAGAAACATCCTGAGTAGCCAGGGAGACCGGACCACATGAGCACAAGAGCCGCTTCCGCCGTGCCATCACTCCTGGCGGTACTGCTGTTTTCAGCCTTACTGGTCGTTCCGTCGAGTCGAGTAGTGGCTCAAGGCCAATATACCTACTTCGATGATTTCTCCAGTGACAAGGCGAGAGTTGACAGCTACCTGCACTCTTCGATCTCCGATCCTCCCTGCCCAACGTTCGGCTTTGATAGTTTTCTTTGCTTCAATCCCGATTCGCTTGGCAACCGCCGCCTCGCTTTCTACTATAGTTTCACGCTCGAGCCATATGCATACATCTACTACAGATTTCCGCTCGGCTCTCAGAACTTGGATATTACTGACGGGGTTGTTGGGTTCGAGATTCCTGGGGAGATATCGCCAGGTGGCCGTATCGACTACTTCCACTCCTACGACGGCAGTACGTGGGTCCATGCCGATTCCATTACTGTGCCCGGCACCTACGAGTATGTCCTGTCACCAGCACAGCCGCGTGAGTGGGTATATATACGATTCCGCGGGGGGCGGATGTTGCTTGACGACTTGAGTGTAACGTTGAACCGGACCACTACAACTCAGGGGTCGAATTGGGGATCGATCAAGGCATTGTTCGATTAACCGTCAGGGACGTCCGGCTGGTGTAATCTTGGTGGAGATCGGAGAAGATACTGGTCTTCCTCATTGTACTGGCTCGAAGGTGACCGCGGCAAACCACTCTGCCACCGGGCCTGGTATGGCGGCCATCGAGTGCGGTTCGAAAGTTTTGTGTTGGTGCTGGTCCCTTGTACCGGTGTTTAGGGGGAGATGGGAGTTATGCCAAGACCGTACACATACGCAGCCCTGACCCTCATCCTGTTTCTCGTGGCTTCCGCG
>JALGWN010000234.1 GCA_025774115.1 bacterium | reverse complement strand
ACGGAAGAGCAACGAAGATAAGAAAGCGGATGAGTCACATAAAGGTGGTGGTCTCCACGGACGTACCGCAGGAGCTTAAGGGTTCCAGGAAGGTGCGCAAGGCGGCGGCCGTCAAGAAAGCCAAGACAAAGAAGAAGACGAAGACCAGGAAGAAATAAGGGGGTCTGATTTGGGGCAGAAGACTAATCCTATTGGTATAAGACTCGGTATCGTGAAGACATGGGATTCCCGTTGGTTTGCGAAGAAGGACTATCCCGAGCTTCTTCGCGAGGACATTTTCATCAGGAAGTACATAACCAGCAGGCTCCACCGGGCAGGGATATCCAAGGTGGTCATAGACCGCGCCCCAAAGAAGATCACGGTCACCATTCACACGGCCAGGCCGGGAATCGTGATCGGAAGGAAGGGTACCGAAGTGGACCAGCTGCGGGACGAGCTGCAGCACATAACCAAGAAGGAAATACACGTCAACATACAGGAAGTCGAGAAGCCGGAACTCGACGCGCAGCTTGTGGCCCAGCATATCGCCCACCAGCTGGCACAGAGGGTGTCTCACAGGAGAGCCATGAAGAAGGCGCTCGCGTCGTCACGGCGCGCGGGGGCCAAGGGAATAAAGATCCAGTGCAAGGGAAGGCTGTCCGGATCAGAGATGGCCAGATGCGAACATTATATGGAGGGACGGGTTCCGCTTCACACGCTTCGTGCCGATGTGGACTACGCCAGGGCGACATCATTCACTACCTACGGGACGATCGGGGTGAAGGTGTGGATATTCCATGGCGAGATCTTCCCGGAGAAAGCGGTAGCGGAAGAGCGTACTTGAGAGGAGCCAGGCAATGCTTAGTCCCAAGCGGGTAAAATACAGAAAACAACAGCGCGGCAGGATGAAGGGAATCGCCTGGAAGGGCAGCTCCATCGGGTTCGGTGAGTATGGCTTGCAGGCCCTCGAGCCGGCGTGGATTACCTCGAGGCAGATCGAGGCCGCCAGGGTTGCTATCACGAGGCATGTGAAGCGTGGCGGGAACATCTGGGTCAGGATCTTTCCGGATAAGCCCGTGACGGTAAAGCCTGCGGAGACCAGGATGGGCAAGGGCAAGGGCAACCCGGAGTACTACGTGGCCGTGGTAAAGCCCGGGAGGATCCTTTTCGAACTTGCGGGAGTCGACGACGCACTGGCCAAGGAGGCCATGCTGCTGGCCGCCAGGAAACTCCCTATCAAGACCAGGTTCTTGAGTAGAGAGGGTGTGAAGCGATGAAGCCCGAGAAGTACAGAGAACTTACCAGAGAGGAGCTCGAGAGGATATTGAGAGACTTAAGGGAAGAGCTTTTCAACCTGCGTTTCAGGGTCTCTACCCAGAAGCTCGACAATCCTTTGAGGCTCCGGGAAGTGAAGAGGGATATCGCGAGAGTGATAACCATCTTGCGGGAAGACGAGCTGGGCAAGATCAGGCTGCCGGGCTCGGCAGAGGCTGGGACAGGAGAAGCGGTGACGGCGGAAACCAAGAAAGAGGCAGTGGGAAATGAAGGGGACTGAAAGGAAGACTAAGACAGGTCTTGTCGTCAGCAGCAAGATGGACAAGACCGTTGTGGTGGCTGTTGAGAGGCGTCTGAGACATCCGATCTACGGCAAAGTCGTGAGAAGAACTCCCCACTTCTACGCCCATGATGACAAGAACCAGTGTGGTGATGGGGACCTGGTGAGGATTGCTGAGACAAGACCCCTTAGCAAGCTGAAGAGATGGCGAGTGGTCGAGATAGTCAAGAAAGCTGAGTAGGACAGGTTAACAATGATACAAGTTGAAACAATGCTGACGATTGCAGACAACTCGGGAGCCAAGACGGCGCAGTGCATCAGGGTTCTCGGGGGTTCCTTCAGGCGGTATGCCAGGATCGGGGACATCATCGTGGTTACGGTGAAGGACGCGTTACCGGGCGGCGAGGTCAAGAAGGGACACGTGGCGAAGGCGGTGGTGGTGAGGACCCGGAAGGAGCAGAGAAGGCCTGACGGGTCGTACATCCGCTTCGACCAGAACGCGGCCGTCCTGATAAACGACGACAAGGAGCCCAGGGCGTCGAGAATATTCGGCCCCGTGGCCCGGGAGCTAAGGGACAAGCAGTTCATGAAGATCGTCTCGCTTGCTCCTGAAGTTGTCTAGTGGAGGAGAGACAATCGATGCGGGTCGCAAAAGATGACACGGTGATGGTTATTTCAGGAGACGACCGGGGTAAGACCGGGAAGGTCCTGAAGGTGTTTCCAGAGAACAAACGCATCATTGTTGAGGGCATCAATTTCATCAAGAGACACACCAAGCCCAAATCAAGGATGCAGCCCGGAGGGCTGATCGAGAAGGAAGCACCGCTTCACGTTTCAAATGTAATGGTGGTCTGCCCGCGCTGTGGAGAGGGCAGCCGCCCCAAGAGGGCCCGGCTGGCAGATGGACGCCGCGTCCGGCAGTGCGGGAAGTGCAATGAGATCATAGGTAAGGCTTAAGTGAGGGTTAGGTAAAAGTGGCTGAGGAGAAGAAGATCAAGCAGCAGAAGCAGGGAAAGCAGGGCAAGCCCGGAAAGCAGGAGAAGCCCGGAAAGCAAGAGCCTGATGCCGATACTCAGGTTGAAGAGGGGTACGTGGCGAGGCTTTTCTTGAGATATAAGGACGAGATCCTTCCGGCTCTCGTAAAGCGCTTCGAATATGGGAACAGCCTGCAGGCTCCGAAGCTCGAGAAGATCTCGGTCAACATGGGTGTTGGTGACGGTGTCAAAGACGCCAAGCTGATGGACGCGGCCCTTGAGGATCTCGGCATCGTGGCGGGACAGCGTCCCGTCATAACCCGGGCCAAGAAGTCCGTGGCGAGTTTCAAGCTTCGCAAGGGCATGCCGATCGGTTGCAGGGTCACCCTGCGCGGCTCGAGGATGTACGAGTTCTTCGACAGGCTGGTCAACGTGGCGATCCCCAGAATCCGCGACTTCAGGGGGCTTTCGCCCGACAGTTTCGACGGTCACGGGAACTACTCGTTCGGCATCAAAGAGCAGATCGTGTTCCCTGAAATAGAGTATGACAAGGTAGTCAAGGTCAGAGGGATGGACGTAACACTAACTACTACTGCGAAGACGGATGAAGAGGCTTTCGAGTTGCTGAAGCGCCTCGGAATGCCGTTCAGGACAAGCTAGCAGGAGAGGGAGGGTCTGTGGCTAAGAAGTCCATGATCGAGAAATGGAAGAGGAAGCCTAAGTTCAAGGTCAGACAGATGAACAGGTGCCACCGCTGTGGCCGCCCGAGAGCGTACCTCAGGAAATTCGGAATCTGTCGTATCTGCTTCAGGGACCTGGCGCTGATGGGGCAGATCCCCGGGGTGGTCAAGGCGAGCTGGTGATACCTAAGTTGAGGAGTGTGTTTGATGGGAGTAACT
>JALGWN010000066.1 GCA_025774115.1 bacterium | reverse complement strand
CATGGATGAAGACCGGGAGGGCAAGATAAAGCAAGGTAACGAGCGCGTGCTCAAGGCCCGGCTCGACGATGCCCATTTCTTCTGGGAGCAGGATCTTAAGGACGGCCTCGAGACTATGGCCGAGCGGCTCTCCAGTGTTGTGTGGCAGGAGCAACTCGGCACGCTTGCCGAAAAGTCCCAGCGCGTGGGCCGATTGGCCGAATACCTCGTGAAGGTAAGCGGGGTGGGAAGTGAAGATACCGTCAAACGCGCCGCCCAACTTTACAAGGCAGATCTTACATCCGAGATGGTGCGCGAGAAGGAGTTCTCGAGTCTCCAGGGTCTTATGGGTAGGGAGTATGCCCTGGCCTCGGGCTCAGACAAGGAAGTCGCGGCGGCCATCTTCGAACATTACCTTCCGAGATTCGCCGGGGACATGCTGCCCGAGACACCCACCGGGCAGATACTTGCGCTTGCCGATAAGCTCGATAGCATCGTCGGGTGCTTCGGGGCGGGTCTTATGCCCACAGGCTCGGAGGACCCCTATGCCTTGAGACGCCAGGCCATGGGTGTTGTGAGGATCCTCGTCGAGAAAGGCATACGCTTGGATCTCGAGTCTGCGGTCGTTAACGCCGCCAAGCTCTATGATGACAGGATTGCGGGCGACGTTGTCGATCTCGCAAGCAAGGTTTACCCATTCCTCGAGCAGAGGCTCGAAACTTTGCTGGTCGATGCCGGATATCGGCCCGACCTGGTACAAAGTGTCACAGGAGCCTCCCTGCAAGACCCAGCGCGGATTGCTGAAAAGGTCGAGGCAATTAAGATCTTTGAAACCGATGAACGATTCAGCATCCTTGTAACGGTTTTCAAGCGGGCCTGGAATATTGTGGCGGGAGCCGGATTGGATACAGGTGAGGTCGATGAGGGTCTTCTGAAAGAGCAGGCAGAGTTAGCTTTGTTTGCTGCCTACCAACGAATAATGGACAGATATGGTCAATTATGGCCCGAGACCACCAATCGGGACGTGTCGTTAGTAGACCTATATCAACGGGCGATGGGTTTGTTCCTGGAACTTGCCGGGCCCATAAACGTTTTCTTTGATGAGGTGATGGTCATGGTCGATGATGAGAAACTGAAACAGAACAGACTCAACATGCTCGGCAAGATCACCGGCCTCTTCCTCGAAGTCGCCGACTTCTCTCAACTGGTTGTGCGCTGATGGCATCCACCCCAAGCCCGAGAGTACTGATCCTGGGACTCGATGGCTCCACGTGGGACCTGTTTTCCAAGTTCGCGGGGGACGGTACGATGCCCAACCTGGCCTCCTTGCTCGAGCGGGGTGCTTCGAGCGATCTTGTGACCGTGGTGCCGCCTGTAACAGCCACTTCCTGGACGACTTTTTTCACGGGTCTTAACCCCGGAAAACACGGCGTCTTCGAATTCCTGCTCCGGAGGAAGGGACTGAGCGAAGGCGCGGTATCCGATCGCAATCCCTTTGGCGAGATACCGGTCAACTCAACGCTCCGGGACGGCCTCCCGATCTGGCAGATAGCGGGCCGGTCGGGCTTGAAGTCGGTGGTCTTGAACGCTCCCATAACCTATCCGCCCGAGCAGCTCGCCGGCTCCATGGTCAGCGGTTTCCTCACTCCCGTCGGCAAGCGTGATTTCGCATACCCGCCGGGCGTGCTGGAAGAGATCGAGCAGCGCTTCGGTCCGTACAAGCTCTATCACCGTCAGGTTTACTCGAAGCGGGGTGTGGGGAATGTGCTTGATGAACTCTTCGACGTACTCGACTACAACATCAAGGTGACCCGTTACATGATGGGAAAGGGTGACTGGAATCTCTTCTTCTCCCACTTCTGGGGTACCGACAGGGCGCAGCACGAGCTCTGGCATCTCCTGGACGAGAACCATCCGCGTTACGACAGCCGTGAAGGGGCCGAGTTCGGTCCCCGGCTCCGTCGTTTCTACCGGGAGTTGGACAAAGGGTTGGGGGAGATTGCCGACGATGCGGGTGACGCCAATATCCTCATGGTCTCCGACCATGGTTTCGGTCCCATACACAGGTTCCTGGCGTTCAATGTGTGGCTGCATGAGCAAGGCTATCTCAAGCTCAAGCGCGATGCCGGGACCCGGCTCAAAAAGGCTGCATATGACATGGGGCTTACACCGGTTTTCTTCTACAGGCTCTCCATGGCCCTCGGGCTTGCGAGGCTAAGGCTATCGGGCGGGTTTCATTCGCGGCAGAAGATGCAGATGCTGCTTGACAGGTTCTTCCTGTCCCTTTCCAATGTGGACTGGACAAGAACAAGGGCCTATTCCAGGGGCAACTACGGGCAGATCTATGTCAACCTCAAGGGACGGGAACCGCATGGGTGTGTGGAGGCGGGTGAGGAGTATGAGAAAGTGAGGGCCTTGATAAAGAACGACCTGCTTGCGTTCCGCGACCCCCTGACGGGGGGCAAGATGTTCGACAAGGTCTATCTCCGCGAGGAGATCTATGAGGGTCCCTATGTGGACGAGGCGCCCGATATAGTCTTCCTTCCGGCCGATATGCGCAACAAGGCCCTGGGGACGCTTGATTTTACAAGCAATCGTTTCAGTTTCCCGGTATACGGCAACTCCGGCGACCACAGAATGGAGGGCATATTCCTGGGTCTCGGTCCGGCCTTCCGTGAGGGCGCCAGGCTCGGCCCGAGATCGATTCTGGACGTGGCTCCCACGGTGCTGTATCTTCTGGGACTGAAGGTGCCTCGTGGGATGGACGGCAAGCTCATGGAGGATGCGCTTGTCCCGGAGACACTCGCCGGGCGGCCGGTGGAATACTGCGATATGGAACTTATGGGAAACGCCAGTGGCGGTGCTCTTAGCGTCGAGGACAGCGAGGACATAAGGCGGCGCCTCGAGGGCATCGGCTACGTAGGCTGAGGTTACTATGGCAGGCAAATCGATTTCTTTCGTGCTTCCCGCTTACAACGAGGAGGAGAACATCGGGGACTCGGTGGGGCGGGTTCTGGAAGTGGCAGACGGGCTCGATCTCGATGATTACGAGGTGATCGTCGTAAACGACGGCAGCTCGGACAAGACCGGTGCGATAATCGACCGCCTGCATGAGGAGAACAATCGGGTCCGGCCTATACATCATCCGACCAACCTGGGTTATGCGGATGCCTTGAGGACCGGATTCACCAGCGCCAGGTGCAACCTGGTCTTCTACACCGATTCCGACCTTCAATTCGATGTGCGCGAAGTTAAGAACCTGCTTCCCGCCAGCGAGGACTACGATATCGTTGTGGGGTTCAGGATATACAGGTACGATCCCCTCTCCAGGTTGTTTCTGGCCTGGTGCTACAATCTTCTCGCGAGGACCATCTTCAGACTGAGAGTCAGGGACATAGACTGTGCCTTCAAGCTCTTCCGCCGCGAGGTCTTCGACGTCATTGAGATCCGGTCCAAGAAGTTCTTTGTGGATACCGAGATCCTGGCGAAGGCGCGTTACTACGGCTTCAGAATGACCGAGATAGGTGTGAGGCACTACCCGAGGAGCCGTGGCCAGAGTACGGTTCGTCCGAGCCACGTCATAAGCACGCTGCGGGAGCTGGCGAAGATATGGCTGGAAATCTATTTCGGGGTCGGCAGGAAAAAGACCAAGACATGAGCAGGCGCCGCAGCGACCTTCTGGCCCTCGTGTTCCTGATTCTGCTGGTTACCGTCTTCTTCGGCAGGGAGGTCTTTACCGACCGGACCCTCGTCACCTTCCGATTGACCAATGTCTTTCCATGGCTGTCGGAGGCCGCCCAGGAAGAACTCGAACAGCCCTCTGTTACCTCCGACTGCACCTTTTCCTATTTCCCGCGCAGGGTATTTGCGACGAAGATGATCAGGCAAGGGGAGTTGCCGTTCTGGAATCCTCACCAGTTTTGCGGCACACCCTTCATGGCCGCGTTTCAGACTGCGGTACTCTATCCCGTGAACCTTGTGCTCTACCTCTTCGATCCTGCGACCCAGATGGACCTCTTCCTCTACATCCATTTCATGATAGCCGCCGTATTCACTTTCCTCTTGGGCCGGAAGCTGGCTCTCTCCCGGGAAGCCTCGGTCATATCGGCCGTGACATTCACCTTCTGTGGTTTCATGGTGACCAGGTACGGTCAGCCTACCTTCATATCCACTGCGAGCTGGTTGCCGGCACTTCTCTTTTTCGGGGAGCATCTCCTGGAGCGCCCGGGCCTCAGGCGGGCCGGTCTCCTCGGGCTTGCCTTTTCGCTTTGCATTCTCGCCGGGTTCCCCCAGCTTGCGATGTTCAACATCTATGCGCTGGTGACCTATATGCTTGTGAGGGTCCTCCTGGAAAAAGGAAAGACCGCCCGATGGCGAGGCATGGTGCTGGGCCTGGTTATCGTTGCTCTGGGTCTTGCCACCCTGGTCTGTGCCTTTCAGCTTCTCCCCACATGGGAGCTGAGCACATTCTCTTATCGCAAGATCTTGCCGTATGACATGGTCTTAAGCAGTGCGCATCACAACCTTGTGTCGCTCAAGTACCTCGTACCCGACATCCTCGGCCACCCGCGTGATGTCGGCGTCCTCAGTAAGGAGCTGGTGAAGGTCGGCCGGGAGCCCGTCTTCCAGCAGAACTACGTGAGCACGACGGGCTATCTCGGCGTGCTTCCCCTCCTGCTGGCGGTCGTTGCCCTGGCGGGTCTGAGGAGGAAAGCGATACCGCTTGTCATTCTCGCCGCCATCTCCCTGCTTGTGGTCTTCGGAACTCCCCTGCTCCATGTCTTCTATCGGCTGCTTCCGGGATTCAATTTCTCGCGAATCGACCGGGTGATTGTGGTGTACATGTGCTCCGTTGCGGTCCTGGCCGGGTACGGTTTCGACGCCGCCCTCGCCTGCGGCAAGCGGCGCTTGTTTGTGGGAGCCGCCTTCCTTGTCTTTGCGGCGGGTTTCGCAGGGTGGTTTCGCCTGGCAGGCTGGCGGGCGATCCACGGATACATAGCCGGCGCAATCGGCGCCGAGGCTTATCTTACATACGCCTCCCGTGAAGTTTATATCTTCCTTGTGTTCGCCCTTCTGTCGGGGGTGCTGCTCCTGGCCGCGGGCCGGCGCTTCCCCCGCCGGATAGTCCTGGTGGCGGCCGTAGGCCTCCTCCTTGCGGATCTCGTCCCTAATGCTTTGGGCTTCAAGGTTTCACAACCCGCCGGCAAGATCGTGCCGCCGAGCAAGATAATCGACGACTTGAAGGATGATACCGGGACATGGCGTTTCGCCAAGTACGGTGCGGAGGTTATCCCCTCCAACACGGCCACGATCGTCGGACTGCATGACATACACGGCTATGACGCGCTCAATGTCAATCGCTACATGGAGGTCTTGGGCGCGGTCGACAGCACTATGATAGCCGTGAGTAACGCGGCCCTCAGGAGAAGGATCGGTCCTATCGCCGGCCGTGATGCTTTGGAGTCACGAATCCTGGACATGCTGAACGTAAAATACATTATGACCGTCGCGGACCTGGGCGGCGAGAGACCCGAGCCTGTGAGCCTCGTCAATAACCAGTATCTCCCGCGGGCATACCTTGTAGGGAAAGCGCGTTGCTTCGACTCCTATGAGCGGGTGCTGGCCTATATGAAATCCGGAGCGTTCGACCCCGCCGCCGAGGTGCTGCTCGTGGGTGACCGGGCGCAGGCCTTACGCTCCCCCGGCGGCCGCTCCCCCGGATCGGCTTTACTCGTGGAATACGGCCCGCACCGTATTGTGGTCGCGGTTGACGCGGCCGCCCCGTGTTATCTGTTTGTCTCCGATGTTCATTATCCGGGTTGGAAAGCTTTTCTTGATGATGAGGAGGTCGAGCTCCTGAGGGCCAATTATGCTTTCAGGGCGGTCGGACTCGGCCCCGGTACCCACTCGGTGCGGATGGAATATGTGCCTTTGTACTTCCGCATCGGTCTGATATTCTCAGTCGCGGGGATCGGGCTGATGGCTCTCCTGATATCGTCCGGGCGACGATTCGGATAAAACCTTGAAGCAGGGGGTCTGACCTTGGGCAGGAAGACGGTGCCTCTGGCAGCGCTGGCGGTTTTCGTGCTGGCGATGATCTACTTCTCCTCCTACGCGGAATACGGTCTTGCTTATGACGAAGGCTATCTGCTGGACGGGGTGGAGAAGCTGATGGAAGGCCAGCTGATCTACCGTGATTTCCACCATACCTATGCACCGGGCCGCTTCTATCTGATGGCCGGGGTGTTCAAGGTTTTTGGAAAGAACCTGCTGGCCGAAAGATATGTTTTCGCCTTCCTCGAGGCTCTCAAGTGTATGCTCGCCTTCCTCATTGTCCGGGAAGTGACAGGAAGCAGGTTGGCCTTCGTGGCCCCTCTGCTCGTCATGATAGCCCCGGGTCCATGGCACAAGGTCTTCTTCTCCAGTCTGGGATTTCTGGCGACCTATATGGTTCTAGTCTCTTACCGGCGGCGGCCGGCCTTTCTGCTCTTCACCGGGGTTGTCCTCGCGTGCTGTGCCGTCTTCAGACAGGATGTGGCCGGATTCGCGACGGTGGGTGGGCTTGCGGCGCTGGTGATCCACGGCCTTACCGAAGGCAGGGGCGTGGCCGATAGCCTGCGGCGAATCGTGTACCTGGCCGCCGGGATAGCAGCAGTCGCCGTCCCCTTCCTCGTGTACTTCCATCTCGAGGGTGCTCTCGAGCCCATGATACACAAGATCACCGTGGATGGTATGCGTGACAATCTTACCAACCGGATGCCCTATCCGGGCCTCGGTGCAAGGACTCCGCTCGATTCATCCTACCTGGCATATGTGCTGCCCGTGAGGCTGCTTTTCTATCTTCCCTTCCCAGCCTACGGCCTCGCCGCCGCGACCATCATATGGAGTGCGCTTCGGCGCAGGTGGCAGCCCGCCATGACATCGCTGTTGGTGGTGACTGCAGTCTCGGTCCTCGCGTTTAACCAGAGTATGTGGAGATCGGATCTCGGTCACCTGCTCCAGTCCATGCAATACGTGTTTCTCCTGATTCCGGTCATGCTTGCCATTGCCTTCCGCCGCCTGGGGAAGGGGGGCTGGAGCTCGGCGCTCAAGGTGCTGCTGGTGGTGCTTCCGCCGGCCTTTCTGGTCTGGGCCTCGATCGGTGTCGTGGCCGGATCGACCGACTTCCGAGTGATGCCGGTCTTTGAGAAAGAGGGGCTGTCGGTCGGCGACGTGGAATACCTGGGATCGGCTGCAGTCAGGGTGGGCAATGATACGAGGCTGGAGCTCGAGCGGGCCCGGGTCTATGTTCGACCGGTAGAGGCGAAATTCTTCACGGCGCTGGGCCGCTTCCTTGATATGAACACGTCTCCGGGCGACTATGTACTCGCCGTTCCGCAGCTGCAGATGCTCTATTTTTTCTATGATAGAAAGAACCCGACCCGGTATGCGCATTACCGCAGGGGTATCGAGCCTGACGATGAGGACCGCTATATAGCGGACATTGAGGCGCACAGCACCGAGTACATATTGCTTACCGAGCCCTACGAGGGGGCGAGACTGGGTGGGACCCGCCGAAGTTTTGCAGACTACGCCCGCCGGGTGAGAAACTGGATCTTCGACAACTATGTGGAGGTGGACCGGCTGGGATCGGTCCGAATACTCAAGAGGAAGCCGTGAAGCGCTCGACGATACTCAAGATAGTCCGGCTGGTGGTCGGGGTCGGACTGATTGCCTTTCTCGTAACCCGGCAGGACCTTAGCGAGATCGCCGGGCATTTCAAGCGGGTCCACGTCTTTCCGATCGTCCTGGCCGGTGTAATGGACTTCGCTATGGTTGTGGTGAACTCGCTCAGGTGGCGGGTCCTGCTCCGTGCCAAGGGTATAAAGGTAGGGCAGGCGAAGCTCCTCTATTACTATCTCGTCGGCAACTTCTTCAGTGCCGCCCTGCCCACCAGTGTCGGCGGCGACTTCGTGCGCGTGGTCGGCATAGGCGGTGAGACCGGAAGACGGGCGGAAGTGTTCGGTTCGGTCGTCGTTGACAGGTTGCTCGGTTTCGCCGTTCTCCTGCCTCTGGGCCTCCTGTCGATGCCCTTTGTCGGCAACGAACTGACGCACTGGGGCGAGGTCCTCAGGGTGTGGGCGGTGGCCGCGTTGGTGTTTGTCAGCGCATACGTGATGTTGCTTGAGCCAGTAGCTCAAAGGCTCCTGGTGGTGCTCGGTCCGCTGCTCGGCCTGTTCGAGAGGTTCAAGGCCGGGGATAGGCTGGAACGAGCATATCGGGCCATTGTGAGCTACGACCGTTGCCGGGGGGCTGTCTTCCAGGGCGTCCTGCTTTCGGCTCTTTCCAGGCTGCTGTGGATATACGGATGCTTCCTCGTGGCCCGGGCTTTCTCGCTGGACATCGGTTTCATGCCGTTACTTGTCATCGTGCCCATTGTCGAACTCGCACGAATGATTCCCGTGTCGGTAAGCGGTCTAGGTGTCAGAGAGGCCGCCTTTGTCTTCATGCTGGGACAGTTCGGAGTCGATAAGGGCCTCGGTCTCGCCTATGCGTTGGTAGTGTACGCGGTGTTTACAGCGCTGGCCCTGGTAGGTGGCCTGCTTTATGGGGCCGCCCAGTTGGTGCGCAAACCCTGAGGTTGGAAAGCGTGGCCGGTAGAATACAGAGCGCAATCCTCATTGCAGTCCTGGCCGCAGTCGTGGTGGTTTTCTTCGGAGATATATTGCTGGGCGACAGGGTGCTTGTGACCTCGAACACCTATCGCTTGCGTCCCTGGGCCGACTATGCGGCGCCGGATGCCCTCGATGATGAGACCTACCGAACGGATGCAGCCCGCACCTATCTACCCAGGCGGGTCTATGCAAAACGCAGTATCGCTTCCGGGGACTTCCCACTCTGGAATCCCTACATACTGGGAGGCAGCCCTTTCTTCGCGGACCCTCAGGCGGCGGTCCTCTATCCGGCCGGCCTGCTTCTCTTGCCGGCCGATCCGGCGAAGGCCATGGGTTATGATGTAGCGCTGCACTTCTTTCTCGCGGCCCTGGGGATGTTCCTTTTCCTGGGCGCGATCGATGCGACCGGGCCGGGCCGGATGCTGGGGGCCTTGGCCTATGGTTTCTCTTCCTTCTTCTTCCTGCGTATGGGACACTCCACCTTCGTGGCCGCCGCTGCGTGGCTGCCTTACCTCTTTTTCGCATATGAACGGTCCAAGCGCTCCGCTTGCTCGGGGGGCTTGCTTCTCGCGCTCTTTCTCTGTCTGGGTTACCTGGCAGGTATGCCCCAGGTTTTCCTTTTCGGGGTGGCGGCCCTTCTCTTCTATGCGGCCGTAGACAGCATCGAGGCCTTGATCCGTGGCGACCGCGGTGGTGCCTGGCGAAACGCACGGGTTATCTGCCTGGCGGCAGCCATAGCCTTGCTTGCGGTCTGCGTTCAGCTTGTGCCCTTCATTGAGTATGTACAGAACAGTCGCGGTCTGGGTTTTACCTTCGAAGCCATGAGCCGGGACCATCTGTGGCAGCCGGTATTTCTCTTGAGGACACTCGTTCCCGATATCTTCGGCAATCCTGTGGACGGCACGAGTTGGATCGGTCTCCTGAAGGGTCAGGTCCATCCCTATAACAGCGGCTTCATGGTCTATTGTGGGGTAGGAGGGCTCGCCCTCGCGCTGGCTTCTCTGGTTTTCCTAAAGAAATCCAGCCATATAAGGGCACTTTTCGGACTCCTCGTTTTGAGTGTGGGGGCAGGCACAAGTGTTGTCGTCTTAAGGCTGATCTACGCGGTATTTCCTCCGGCCGCCTATTCCCAGATAGACCGGGTATCGATCCTGGCTTGTTTCGCGTTGGCTGCGCTGGCGGGCAAAGGGATCTCGCTTGCAGGGGGTGCCGAGGATGCCCGAGCCAGGCGAAGATTCATCGCGATCCCTGCCGTCCTGGCCGCTAGCGTCGCCTGCGGCTTTCTGCTGTTCAGACTCAGGGGCGCGGATCTTGTCTCCGGCCTCTCCGGGGAGGCGGCCGGCCTTGCCGGCGAGACGTGGTTCACGAGAAGCGGTTTCCGGCTTGTTGAGTGGCTCGCGCAGGGCGGCACCGCCTGGTTCGAATATGAAATGAGACACATCGGCTACGGGCTCCTCTTCGCGTGTTTGAGCGCAATCTGGATATGGCTCTATGTCGGCTACAGGGAGCGCCCCCGCCTTCGTACTGCCGCCGTGGGGCTGCTTACGCTCACCCTCGCCTTGGACCTGGGGCTTGCCGCCGGCAGGTACTATGTTACCCAGCCCGCCGATTGTCTTGCCGAGACCGAAGGCACACGTATACTTTCCGAGGCAGTCGGGGGGGAGGGCCGATGGAGGATAGGAGGTGTGGGGTCGCCCGAAAAGGTGCTTCCGCCGAATACACCTCAGCTATACGGCATACCGGCTTTTGGAGGCCTCAACGCCCTCTATCCCTCCGGCTACGCCCACCGGCTCGGCTTGGCGACTGCGCTGATGCAATCCACCGGCCGCCCGTCTCCGGTCGTAAGCCCCGTGGGTGATCTCATGTGTGTGCGCTATCTTGTGGCCGACCGGCCCCGTCCTGAACTCACCGCCTCGCCTGTGATCGCGGCGATGGCCGGAAGTGGGGTTCTGCTCGGGAGGTTGGGCATTGTAGACATAGGCGGCGACCGGCGTCTGAGTCTCCCGCTCGGCCCCGGTGAGGCCTGCAGTCTCTATGTGATGGTCCCGGAGTGCAGGTATCTGGATTTCAGCCTGGGTTTGACAGGGTCGACGGCCGGCAACCGGGACGGCCCCCCGAGTGCGGAGATTGTGCTTCGGGGGCGTGGGGTCGAAGAGATTGTGGCAAGATCCGGGCCCTTGGTGGAAGCAGGGGAGACCTGGGCCGACTTCAGGCTCGACGTTTCGTCCCTGGCGGGACGATCCGCCGCGGTCGTTCTCCGGGTTACGGGGGATGCTCGCCACTCCGGCCTTGGGGTGGCGTGGAGCGGTTTTGATTTCGTAAGGCGCGACTGCAGGATTACTGAGATAGAAGGTGGTTACAGGGTCGATACGGGTGGACCTGACGGTACGCTGGCCCTCCGGCTTAAAGGCCCGGCGGGCGAGTGGCCCGTCGGTATCGCCCGGGCCGGTACCGGTGGCAGGGTGGGGACCCGCTTCATCCGGTTCTCTCGCGCCGGGGGATCGGCCTTGATGTTCGTGGAGGCGGGGGCTTTCGGTGAGAAGACCCTGGTCCGCGCCGGTGAGGATATCGAACTGGTCGAGGCCAAGCTGATCCATACGGCGAGTGGTGTGCCGGTAGGGTTACAGCCGTTTTATGATGGTGATATGTTCATCTATGAGAATCAGGCGGCCATGCCTAAAGGAATCTGTGTCGAGCAGTCGCTCTTCGGCGGCTTCGACTCGG
>JALGWN010000233.1 GCA_025774115.1 bacterium | reverse complement strand
CCGCGAAGTATACATCAACCGGTGGTTCCTGCAGAGCATCTGCAGGAAGCACCTTAGAATACCCGCCTGCGAATGCCGACCCCATGAGTTCAACTTCCTGGCTGATATCCGAGAGGTTGAGCACAACGAAGACCTTATCTCCATCGCGCTCTCTCACAAAGGCAAACACGGCCCCGTCATTCGTTGTGTGAACCCACGTCACATCACCACCCAACGCACCGTTCCAGAGCGCCTTGTTGTTGTGCTTGAGATGAAGCAGTGCCGAATAGACCTCTGCCAGCCGGTGCTCTTTCCAGTCGATCTCGTCCTTTTCGAAGAATGCAAGCTGTCTATCAAGACCGGCCTCCTGGCCGCTGTAGACCAAAGGCATGCCGCCCAGGGTGGCGCTCATCACGGCGAACACCTCGACTCCACCGCCCAGTCGCTCGAAGACCGTGCCTTCCCAGGAATTCACATCATGGTTGGATGTGAAGTACATCCGGTACGCATCCTCAGGATAGGTACTCGCCTCTTTTTCAAGGTAGACTCCCAGAGCACTTGCAGGTAGTGTTCGCCTCGCGAGCTTCTTTATGAGATCGTGGAGTCCCCATGCATAGGTCATGTCAAATGCGTGCTTATGATGCTCGGGCGATTCCCACTCGGCAAGCATGAAGATGGGTTTCACCTCATCCAGTTCGGCACGCGTCGTATTCCAGAAATCGACTGGCACCATGCCGGCTACATCACACCTGAAGCCGTCGATGCCTACCTCGTCCACCCAGAATTTCATGGCATCGGTCATATAACGTCGTAGACCTGGGTTAGAGAAGTCGATATCGATCACATCCGTCCAGTCGTTGTTCGGCGGGACGAAGTTACCGTGGACATCCCTTGCGAACCAGTCGGGATGGTCGAGCGTGAGCGGGTTGTCCCAGGCGGAGTGATTGGCCACCCAGTCGATGATCACGTACATACCCATGTCGTGGATCCGCTTCACCAGAGCCCTGAAGTCGGCCATTGTCCCGAATTCCGGGTTCACGTCTTTATAGTCCTTGACCGAGTAGTAGCTTCCGAGTGTGCCCTTGCGGTTCTTCTCCCCTATCGGGTGTATGGGCATCAGCCAGAGGATATCGACCCCCATGTCCTTAAGCCTGGGGAGATGCTCCTCGAATTCTGCGAAGGTCCCGCCGGGGGAATACTGTCTTATGTTGACTTCATAGATGCTTGCGTTTCGACTCCACTCCGGGTGCGTTACCGGTTGGAATTCGGCCGGCCTGGTAGCACGTGCTGCCGCCGGGTACTGAAACACGACAGCGGCCACGCAGATCGCCAGCACAACCAGCAGCCGGTAAAGATATCTCATCGGAGGACTTTCGCTATCCGCTCAAGCGCCCAGTCGATCTCGGACTTTGAGATAACCAGAGGCGGGGCAAACCTTATCACCTGGTGATGGGTTTCCTTGGCCAGGATGCCGAGTTCCATCAGGTGCTCGCAGAACGGCCTTGCAGTCCCCGAACTCTCCTTCATCTCAACCCCGACCAGGAGACCCTTGCCTCTTATTTCTTTTATATGCGGTGATTCGATTCGTGCGAGTTTGCCCATGAAGTAGCGACCCGTCTCTTCGGCTTTACGAGGCAGATCCTCATCGACTATCACATTGAGCGCCGCAATTCCGATCGCGCAAGCCAGCGGGTTGCCACCGAAGGTGCTCCCGTGGTCACCCGGTGTGAATACATCCATTACCTCTTTACCGGATAGCATCGCAGAGACGGGAAACACTCCCCCACCGAGGGCTTTCCCAACAATCAAGATGTCGGGTTTCACACCTTCATACTCATAACAGAAGAGTTTACCGGTGCGCCCGAGACCCGTCTGAATCTCATCGAGCATCAAGAGCACGTTGTTGGCCTTAAGAATTTCGCTTGCCTGCTTGAGATAACCATCGGCCGGTACGATTATGCCGGCCTCACCCTGGATGGGTTCGACCAGGAAGGCGACAGTGTTCGGGGTAATGGCATTCCGGAGTGCCTCGATATCATCATAGGGTATCATCTTGAAACCGGCAGCGAACGGCCCGAAGCCATCCCGGTACTGGTCTTCCGAGGAGAAGCCCACGATTGTCGTCGTTCTCCCGTGGAAGTTGTTCCGGCACACGATTATCTCGGCCTTATCAGCGGGGACACCCTTGACCTTGTAGCCCCATTTTCTCGCCGCCTTGACTGCCGTCTCGACGGCCTCGGCCCCCGCGTTCATAAGGAGCACACTTTCCTGGCCGGCGACCTTACAGATCAGCTCGCAGAAAGCGCCGAACCGGTCGTTGTGAAAAGCTCTTGATGTCAGAGTGAGTTTCCCCATCTGTTCGCTTGCGGCCTTGATGATCGCCGGGTGAAGATGTCCCTGGTTGAGCGCGGAATACGAACTCAACATATCCATGAACTTCTTACCTTCGACATCCCAGACCCAGACGCCCTCCCCCCTGGATAGTACAACCGGCAGGGGGTGGTAATTGTGGGCGCTGTAAGTTTCAGCCAGCCGAATCAGGTCGGCTGAGGATAGCTGTCGTGTCTCCACCGTTGTCCCCCTTTGAAAAACTGGACCTAGCCCTCTTTCTTTTTTCCCACGTTCTTCAAGGTCTTCTGATACTCCTTGTTGCGGGGCGCCATCTCGACCGCCTTCCTGAGTTCGGCAAGCGCCAGATCGGTCCTGCCCTGCAGGTCATAGACCATGCCAAGCCGCCAGTGCGCAGCTGCCCAATCAGGAGCATTCGGACCCGGCTCCACTTCGAGGTACCGCTTGAAATGAGTCTCGGCCTCATCGAGATTCCGTTCCGCCAGAATATAGATCTTGCCAACCTGGAAAAGAGCTCCCCTGTTGTCGGGTTTTGTCTCCAGAATCTCTTTGAAGACGCCTTCGGCTTCATCATACCTCTCACTGCGTTCGAAGAAGAAGCCGAGCGCATACATAGCGTAGTGAGCCGATGATGTGTCAAACACCACGGCACTCCTGAGCGATGCCTCCGCCTTCTCGAATTCCTTATCCTGTTCCCAGATGCCAGCCCATGCGTATGCACCGAAGAGCGGATCCTGTGCCTCCAGTATGGTTGCGTGCTCTACGCCTTTATCCTTGTCGCCACCAACCAATCCGGGGGCAGCCACAAGGTACATGCACAGCTCGAATCTCGCCTCCGTGTTGGTCGAATCAGCGGCAATTGCTTTCTCGTATTGGCCCTTACCCCTCCTCGCATACCTGAAGGCGTTGACCATCCCCGATTCCATTGCCTTGGCCAGGTAGGACCGCGCAAGCCAGAGATGGTACTCGGAGATGGAGTCATCAATCTTGACCGCCCGCTCCGCGTACTTGATCGCAGTCTTATGGTCCTGTCGCCTCAGGTGAATCTTTGCAAGGAGGAAATACGCTTCATGCTCCTGGGCGTCCTCCTCGATGGCCTCGAGAAGAAGCGGCTCGGCCTCAGAATCCTGCCGTTTGTCGACAAGCGCTCTTGCCTCTTCGACAACGGGACTCGAGGC
>JALGWN010000065.1 GCA_025774115.1 bacterium | reverse complement strand
TAGAAGTCAGCCAGCCCGTCCAGGTTACGGCGAATAGTTACTACGAGCGTGGTCAGGCCGTCGTTTACGACGGTACCAACTACTGGCTTTTCTATGGCCGGTCGACCACGGTCACCGGCAACTACGATAACGATAGCCCTGAGACCCATGATTACGAAGTCTATTACAAAAAGGAGTCAACGGTTGCGGCCCTGCCGGGGGCAACGGCCGCCAAAGTTGTGGGTGCCAACAATACGAACGGTTATCTCGGTGAGACCGGAGCCGCCTACCCTGACAGCGATGTCTGGGCGTTCGCGTCCGTCGATGTCGGCGGGAGCTGTGACATCTACGGCTGGTGGACCAATGATGGCGGCACTTCCTGGAACGAGGTGGGACCTATCGTTACAGGCATGAGTTCCGGCCAGGGCCACCACGACGAGATCGCGTTCGGGGGAGAGATGTGGGTCGTGGAGGGGTCGGGCAACTTCACCACGATGCACTCGGCCACACCCAAAACAGGCGGGTGGAGCGCCGCGCTAAACGTTGACGCCGCCCTGACCGGCGGCATGGTCCATTTCTTCGTAGACGGCTCGGACCTATACCTGGCCATCTACTCGGCGGGAACCAACTACATCTATAAGTATAACTCGGGAACAGTCGCCTGGGACAAAGTAGACGAAGTGACCCCTCCTGAGGAATACGACCCCACGCTCTTTAAGGTTGGGACCGACTATGTGTTCGCCCAAGCTCCCTGGGTGAGCGATGGCACGCCCGGTGGTAACCAATACCTGATTGCGTGGTCCAACAGTGCCCTGGATGGGAGCTTCTTCGATAACGGGCACAAGATGGTGACCGCCGGCAAGTACGGGACTAACTCGTGGGTGGATATGTGGCCCATCGGGTTTACCGATAATGGCGGCACGAGCTATCTCTTCTACTCCTCCGAACGCAATCCCAATCCAGGCAGTGAGATAGACGGTAACATCTGGTACCTCGAGGTCGATTGGGACGTGAGCCGGGACCACTATACTTACATCAAGGAGGCCATCGATGGGGGGAGTGCGAGCGATGCCATAGATGTCACCGCAGGCACTTACGAAGAGCGCCTGACCATAGGCAAGACCCTGGATCTCCGGGGTGCTCAGTATGGTGTCGATCCCACGCAGGGAGGAGCGAGAACCGATCCCGCGGCCGAATCGACAATCGACATAACGGGTCTCGGCCTAACCAACCCGAATGTAGCCATTGAGGTACCCAGCGGTGTTTCAGGCGTCTCGCTGGCCGGTTTCACGCTCGTCGGAAGTCCGACATCTCATTACGCCGATGAGTCGATCATCAGGAGCTGGGACGACGGTCACACCGTGGAAGACAACATAATGGACGGCTACATCTGCCTCCTGCTTAAAGGCGGGGACAACCTCTCGGTCAACCGTAATCGTCTGGTCACCAATAAGAACGGCATAGTGATCCAGCCGTATGCCGCGAATAACGTGGTGATCGACGGTAATGCCATATCGGCCGGCACAGGCATGGATAACGACCCTGCCGGCATCTACATGACGGGCACCGGCAGCTGCGTTGTAAGCGATAACACAGTGACCGGCATCATCGGACCCGATACCAGAGGCAAGGCCCTAACCGGGAGCAACCTGACGAACCTCACGGTTTCGGGCAACACCTTCACCGGCAACGGGTACGACGCGATCTCTATGTGGGGAACCACTACCTTCATCACCATAAGCGACAACGACCTGAGCAATAACGGAGCAACCAGGCTGGGTTGCGGTATAAAGATCAAGGGCCAGGACATCACGATCTCCGGTAACCACGTTACCGGTAACAGTGATGCCGGCGTCATGATCGATCGCCATGTCATCGATACCGAGCGAGTGACTGTCTTCAACAACGACCTGAGCGGCAATACCAACTACGGGCTTGAGGTCAATACGGCGCTGGTCACCGACACGGTCGATGCGTCAGGCAACTGGTGGGGCTCGAACGGAGCCCTCACAGTAAATGCCGAAGCCAACGCTGGCTCTGGTGCCGACTATACGCCCTGGTTTGATGTCGGTACCGACACCGGGCCGGGGACCTTCGGCTTCCAGGGTGATTTCTCCGTGCTTCATGTCGATGACGATAGCCCGCAGACCGGAACCACAGGCCGCATCCAGGAAGGCGTAGACGGGGTGGCCGCTGGTGGTACAGTCCATGTGAATAACGGGACATACGGGGCTGACCCTGCGACCGGTAAATGCGCGTACATAACCACCGATGGTGTCAACCTGATCGGTGAATCCGAGGCCGGTACCATAATTGATGGAGCCATCGGTGGGGTAGGAATCTCCGGCTCTTATTGGCCCAAGGGGATCCATGTGCAGGCCAATAACGTCAGCGTTCAGAATTTCACAGTCCAAGGCTTCACCGGAGATAATATGAGCACGGGAGGCTACGGTGTTCTTCATCGAGATTACGATCATGACACGGCCGGAGAAGGTTACATATTCTATGACGGCTGCGCCATAGATGACGTCACGGTACAGATCTGTTATTCCGGAATCTATGCCCTTTGCTTCACCCATCTTACCGTCACCGATTGTACCGTGAGCAACAACACTTCGGACGGCATGTTCATAGCCCGCGGCTCTGACTATGCGACGGTCTGTGACAACGCCGTAACCGGTTCAGGTGATCACGGTATATGGGTCGGCTATTCCTGGACAGCAGTCCTGCCTTCGGACAATGCCACAATCTGCAACAACACTGTGGACGGCGCCCGGGAAGGCGGTATCTCGTTTGTGGGCTCAGATACCGCCCTTATCGAAGGCAACGTCATAACCAATGTCGCCGCCGAGGGTTGGTCCGTTGGGGCCCTTAGCCTTAAAGATGGAGCGTCCAATGTGACCGCCCGCTACAATTTGATCTACGACAACGATGGCGGCTGGGGCGGTTACAGCGGTACAGGCCATGGTGTCGGGATCGATGGAACTCCGTCCAACATCGCACTTCACTGGAACAGTGTCTACGGAAATGCCGGAGACGGTTGCCATAACTACTCGACTGTAAATGTAGATGCGACCAAGTGTTGGTGGGGCCATGGCAGCGGGCCCGGTGGGGTAGGACCGGGCTTGGGCGATGAGGTCACTGCCTATGTGCTGTACGACCCGTGGATCGGGAAGGCCGGTAGTGAGAATATTGTGTGTGTAGCCGACCCTGAGACCTTGAATGTTGCAGCGCCCACTAAGACGGTGGCAGTTGAGTACCTGGGTGGTGGCGGGGGCCTCATGTATGGCTACTCAGTCAAGTTCTCCTGGGACGGCGGCATCGCAAGCACCGACCCCGGCAAGGTCCTTGAGGGCAGCCTCCTCAGCGACCTCGGCGTGACCCAGTTCTTCCGTAATCCCAGCGGCACCAACGAGATCACGGTGGACTGTGTGTTGAAGGGTGACCTGGCTGGTGTTACAGGCTCGGGTACCATGTTCACGATAGAGTTTACGGGTCTCTCGGTGGGTACAAGCCCCATAGACGTCACGGTGATCAAGGTGCGTGATAAGAGTAACGCACCGCTCGCCGGTTTCTATGAGGACGATGGCCTCTTGGTGGTAGATGTGAGTGCACCGGATGTGAGCAATGTGGTGATAGAGAATCTCACGCTGCCACATACCGATGACTTCATCAAAGATACCGATGCCGCCAGGGTGACAGCTACGGTGACCGATGACGATCCGGGCTTCGGTATCGGCAATATCACTGCCAATCTCGCAGGTCTCGGTGGCGGAGCGGCAGAGGTACCGGATGGTTACGCGGGTAACGTTGCCACGTGGACAACTGCCATAACCAGTGTGGCCTGCACACCAGCCAACGGGACCGTGACGGTGACGGTGACTGCTGTGGATGCTCTGAGTAACAGTGATAGCGACAGTGATGACATCACCTCTGACAACATACCGCCGGTTGCGGTGACCGATCTTGCAGCCGCACAGGTAAAGAGCGGTAACGACGGTGATGGTACGACCCAGATCACGCTCACCTTCACTGCACCAGGGGATGCGTATGAGACGGAAGTCTACCATGCAGGCTATGGTGACTATCCGGAGTATGACGACGGCACAGGGAGTGAGCCCGCCGCACCCGCTTATCTCCCTGGAGCTCCCTGGGTGGTTACCGGCGTCACGGCGACAGGCCAGACCGATGAGCCTGCAACGCGTGACTTTTGGTACTACGTGGTCTTCACGAAGGATATAGCGTGGAATGTATCGGCTGTATCCAACAAGACCACGGGTACGCTGGATTACCACCTGGGTGATGTGAGTGATGGTGTCACCCCTGGAGCCGGTGACAATTACGTCAACTCGGTGGACTTCAGTCTTATGGGTACCACTTACTGGAAAAGCCATGGTGAGGGAGGTTATCTCAACTACTGCGATGTGGGTCCCACCGCGGATCTCTCGACCGATGCTCTGCCTACGACCGACGACAAGGTGGACTTCGAGGACCTCATGATGTTCGCCATCAACTTCACTACGGTGACCTTTGCACCCCCCGGTGATATGGCCGGTATGCCTGCTGTGGAGTTCCCTCGGCTGGTCCTCAAGGTAGATGAAGTGGGAGAGGAAGCCACAGATCTTGTGACCGCCCGCATCTATCTTAAGGGCAACAGCCGGATGGTGAAGGGTCTTCACAGTGCGGTGTCCTATGACGCCGATGGTCTGGAGTTGGTGAGTGTGGCCAGGGGTGATCTGCTCACAGGTCAGAGCGATCCAGTGTTTATGGAGCGTCTGGATGGGACGAGTAGGGTGCAGGTGGACTGCGCTGTGCTTGGCCGCCGGGCGACGATCCGTGGCTCGGGTGAGGTGGTGGTACTAACCTACCGTGCCGTGGGTACGGTGCGTGAGATGCCGAGGTTGGTGGCTGTGGATCTTAGGGATCGCTTGAATCGGGTGATCGAGAACGATGTCCCGATGGAGCCCGGAGATAGCGAGCCTGGTATGACGCTCACGCGGACCTTCGATCTGAAGGCCACGCCGAATCCCTTCAGCGGCCGGACCCGGATAGAGTTGAGTCTGCCGAGGGCAGGTCGTGTGTCGGTACAGGTCTATGATGTGAGTGGGCGGCTGGTACGTACGCTCATAGACGGTCCGCTTTCGGCCGGATCTCACCATGTGACCTGGGATGGTAGGAGTGAATCAGGTGAGCGTGTGGCTCCCGGAGTCTATCTCTCGATAGCCCGTACAGGTGAACGCACACTCACTCGTAAGATGTTTGTATTGCCTTAAGTGAATAGACGGTGATCCCGGAGCCTCGGGGCTCCGGGGTTGCCATGGACTGCCGGCAGGAGGGGAGGTAGCATGCCCGCTTTCGATCAGCATGTGAAGGAAGAAGCGCTGCCGCCCCTCCTCGAGGGTAATTCTGTTGATAGTATCGCAAGGAGGTGATACTATGGTTTGGGAGCGAGAGCGTATGATCAGGTGTTTCCTTATCGGTCTGAGCGTAGTCCTACTTGCCGGTGGTATCGCACTGGCCGACACTGATGTCTCCATCCAACCCTCCGTTGTGGAGTTAGACAGCGCAAACACCGTGTTCACGGTCGATATCTGGAAAGACTCGGCCGATATCGAATTCGACGGCTATCAGACAGTTGTGCGCTTCGATCCCACCATGGTGGAGCTCGTATCGGCAAGTCAGGAGACCGTGATGACAAACGCCTGCTGGAACATATGGTGGTCGACCAGTCCGGGCGAGGACAGCATCTTCATCTCGCATGTCCTTATGTGCGGTGGCATAACCGTGACCGGCCCCGGGGCGCTCTCCAAACTAGAGTTCAGAGCTCTGGAGGAAGGTGTTACCACCATCTGGTCGGATTACTTTTGGTTCACACATGCAGGCGTCTGGGAAAAGGACGTTGCCTGGCATGATGGTGACGTCATCATAGGCGACCAGTCAGGGGTAAACGACGAAGTGGAACTCGGGTCAATCGGTTCCGGCCTCAGAGTCTTCCCCAACCCCAGCCGCGAATTCGAGATAGAGATTGTAGGCTCGCCGAATCTGGCACGGGGCAGTGCCCCAGTCGTGCTCTGTGTCTATGACGCCCAGGGACGCACCATCCGCACCCTCTGGAGCTGTCCCCCGACATGCATACCGGTAAGCACCCGCTGGAACGGTGCCATGGACTGTGGCCGCAAAGCGTCCCCCGGCATCTATTTCCTTAGCCTATCTACCAAGAGTAATTCCCATAAGCATAAGATCATCTTGGTCCATTGACCCCTTAGCGGAGCAGATCCAATTGCCAGGGCCTGCGCTTACCGGTGTGAAGGACAGGGGAGAGGGCAAGTCTTCCGGTCTTGCCTATGCTCTTCTCGAGGAATTTGAGTTCCGTCAGCCTTTCCCTTATCTCCGGGTCTGCGGGAATCGGAAAGCCTGCCTCGCGCATCAGGAGGAGCCCCTTGGCCCGGACGGCCAGCTCCAGGTGGATGCGCAGGAAGCACAGCATATCGGCCACAACCTCCCCGGGAAACCTGCTCCTCAGCGAATGGAGATATCTCCCGATCCTCGTCTCTGAAACGGTCCCGGTCGTGATATAGTCCAGCATCCTTACATCGGAATCCAGACCGACCTCCAGCCAATCCCGGAGCATTCTCTCGCTCTGGGTGAAGGTGATCATCACCAGCACCGGCAGGCCAATGAGCTGGGTGACCGTGTGGATGAGGGGAGGCAGGATAAAGTGATTGAAGAATGAGTGGACCGCGACCGCCACCAGCAGGCCCGGGAGAAAAATCCAGACCCTCGCCGACTCGTGCCGGTCTGAAAGACTCTTCGAGAGGACTGCAAACACCGCCGTGATGCCTCCGTGCATCATCGCAGTACCGAAACCGCGGATTATCCAGATCAACAGGTTGGGGTCCTCGAGTTCATGCAGGTAGTAGATGTTCTCGACCAAGGCGAAGCCCGCTCCGACGGCGAAGCCCAAGATCGCGGCATCGACCATGAATCCGATCTTCTTCCTCGCTATCAGGTAGAGAATGGGCACGGCCTTAAGGAGCTCCTCCATGGGCGGCGCAACGTATCTCGTATATGGAGATGCTCCCAGGTCGAGCCCCCCCTGCAACCTTACGCACAGGAGGAACGATACCAGGGCCGCGGCGCAACCCATCAGTATGATTTGGATAATCGAACGGAGTCTAACCAGCTTGAAGCTGTCCAGGTATACCAGACCGGCGAGAAATACAAAGACCGGCACCACACTTACTGAGATTCTGAGTAGTTCTGTCACAGTATCTTCAGGGAGGCCATCAGCTCTTCCGACACTGCCTGACCTTCCTCCATGGAGATTGCGTATCCCACAGACAGTGTCGATCGCAAGAGCGAGAACGTGATCAGACGGAAGTCTATCTGTCCTCCGACACTGAGGAGTTCCCGCCTGTGCTCCACCGAGTCAAGATTCGTGACAAGCCCCGCCGAGAACAGTGATACCCGCGCCCATCTCAGGTAAGCGCTCGTGAGCCCCAGTTGCCGGAATCTCAAGGGCGGCAGCATCAACTCGGCCGTCAGCTTGGCGAAGTTCCTCCCGCCCACCGTATTGATCTCAGCACCTGGAAGACTATAGTACTCTCTGAAACGCTTTATTTCCAGATGATCGACCCAGTTATTCCCGAATCCCCCGAAGTAGAAATTCGAAAAGGGGTCATCGCGGTCACCAAAAGCATGGCCGCCGGCACTCCTCAGCCAGATCGATGTATGATCAAGCGGTAGGAGAAAGCCGTAATCCAGGCCGGCATGGACCCGGGGAAAATGCTCGCCTTCAACGTACCTGTCGCTCGCCGTAAGCCCCGCCTTGACCCCCTTTTCGTAATCGACCGCACCCATGCTTGCGGCGGCGTTCTTATAAGCAAGTCCCGTGCTGAATGACAGGTATGCGTCAAACGGCGACATTACGTCCTGGTAGTCAGGCAATTCCTCCAGGTCCGCATATCCGGAAGCGCCGATGTTCCAGTCCAATCTCTTGGGTTCTTCCCAGAGCAAGGACTTGTTGTAGTGCACACCCAATGAGTAGCCCTTCCGGCTTGTTCTGGTCGGACCGAACAGATCGTAGAAGTCCGCCCCGTTGTAGGTGGAGGTTATACTCCATCCCCAATACCTGTAACCGAGATTCAGGTGCAGCCTCTCTTCGGCAGGGAGGGCATCGTTGGGTGAATAGGATGCCGACAGATGGCAGTCGCTGATTCCCAGCCGGTCCGCGAAGTTCAGCCGCAGGCCGGCGCTTGCATAATCTCCGTAGCCGGCCACGATGGGATACACCGAAGCGAATTCAGCGGTGGGCGGCAGCGAATACCCGCCGGAGCCTGTAACCAGCGAATCGGTTTCGCCTGATTCAGGCGGGTCCAGGATCCAATCTCTGACGGTCGGGTGCCTCTCGACTATCTCCTGTCCCAGGTACTTGATCGCCGCGGCTTCTTCGATAGGTTCGTTGGCGATCATGCATAGGACAAACCCCTCGCCGGTATAAGCGAAGGTGAGCAGAGAATCGCCTGATATCGGCAGCGGCCTGAAGAGACCGGTCTCGCAGTTGGTGATCAGGTCCATGTCCTCCTCGGCCAGGTCATACCTGTATATGTTGGAAACGCCGTTATAGTAGGAGGAGCCAAACAGGTATCTGCCATCCGGGGAGAACACGAAATTGGCCGGGGTGCTGTTTTCGAAGTCAAAGAGGACATCGTATGAGGTGCCGCCCTTAAGCAGGCCGGCAGTCTCCATCCGGATGAGCTGCTGATGCATGCCGCTCACTTCGGTGAGTGCTCCCGTGAGAAAAGCCCCGTCGGGCGAGATGTCCAGATCGAAGATGTCCTTGCCGAAAGGGAAGGAGTAGACGTGGTTCCACGCCTTATAGGGATGTGGGATACGTACCAGTGTCGATATGCCATTATAGTGACGAACACCCCAGAGTGACTTGTCCGACCGGTTAAACGCGAGATCACCTGTTCTTGCATCCTTGATGAGCCTTGTGGTCTTACCGTTTTCGAGCCGGACCGCAACGAGATCCCGCCAACCGCTGTTGTCTGTAGTGAAGAACAGGATCGCGGCATCTTCATCGTAGGCCAGTGATGTAACATAATACAGTGCCGCCCCACGTACATCACACACCTTTTCCAGGTCCCCGCTATCCAGATTGAGAGCCGCGATGTGTGCGGTTTTGCCGGGATAGAGTGCGGCGGTATACAGATTTCTCGTTCCGGGATCGAAATAGGCCCGGGAGACGGACCCGAGGGCATGCGGTGAAATGGGGTTGGAGGGGGTTGTGGGATAGGAGCGGATCCGTTCCAGGTTGGCCCGTTGCCACCTGTTTTCCCACTCGATCCAGCGCGACCACTCCTCGCTGAGCGATACGCCATACACCTTTTTGAACTGGGCGGCGAAGTATCGCTTGCTGTCGTCGGTCCGGTTATACCACTCCAGTACCTTGTCGGGGCCATAGAGGAGCGCCAGGTAACTCACGAAGCGGGTGCCATAAAGATAAGAGTTGGCCCCAACCTGGAAGTCTATCGTGGTGCCTTCGGATTCAAGTCCCACCGGGCTGTAGATGTAGGCCTCATCACGAATCATGGTCCTGAAAACCATCTCGTCATATGCACCGAGCACACGGCCCAGACCGCCCGCCATCCAGGTTTCCATGAATACCGCGATCCCTTCATGGTACCAACGCGGACAATACCATCGCGGAGTCGTGAGGTAGCTGTATACCATGGAGACGGGGTCCTCTGCGGTGACGGAGACCTTGCCGCCGAAAGCCTTTCGGAAGAACTGGTCGGTGGCCGATGCCTTGTCACACATCACAACATGGACCAACTCGTGGTTCATCAGCCAGTTCACCCGTTCGTTGGCAGGTCTGGTCTCATAGACGTAGTTGAAGGGAGCGATGTTTATGGCCACGCGATTGTTGGGTACCACCGCTGTTCCACCGGTTCCTGAGTCCCAGAAATCCTCCAGTAGAACTGTCACCCTCTCGCGCGGTGTATAATCGAAGAAACGGCGATGGAAGGCCATCGATCTCTCAAAACACCCGACCACGTGCGGTGTGAGATACTCCTGGGCCTTGCCGGTATAGATCAGGTAGAGATTCGGAGTCTCCACCCAATAGAGCTGGCCGTAGAGCGCGGGACTCAGAACGATGAAGATCAGGCCCGCAGATATGAGCGATCTCAGGGTTGTTCTCGCCATTTGGCCCTCCTTGAATGCCCTGGCACTATAGCAGGGCAGGACCCTAAGGCCGGTGCCTGCCGCCGGAGACAGGGTCGACCACCAACGATAAGGGGAGATACCACACCGGTCGTGTGGTATCTCCTTCCCTGGGCGGGACGCAGCCCCGGCTTGCCGGGTTCTACGGCCCTATCGCTGCCATGAGCTGCCCCCGCAGCTTGGGTTCAGCCATAACCTGCATGAACCCAGCGTCTGCCATCAGGCATGCACACCCAGGCTCCGCCATCATGGCGGCGACCTGCGGGTCTGCAAGCAGTTTTTGCCATTTCCACGGGCGGTCAGCCAGGACGGCACTGAAGTTGGGATCAGCCAGGAGTTTTTGCCATTTCCACGGACGATCCGCCATTATCTCAGCAAACTTGGGGTCTGCGAAGAGTTTTTGCCATCTCCACGGGCGGTCGCCGAGGATCTCAGCAAACTTGGGGTCTGCGAAGAGTTTTTGCCATTTCCACGGGCGATCTGCCAGCACCTCTGTGAAGTTGGGATCGGCAAAGAGTTTCTGCCACTTCCACGGACGGTCCGCTAATACCTCTGCGAACTTGGGGTCTGCGAAGAGTTTTTGCCATCTCCACGGGCGGTCACCGAGGATCTCAGCGAACTTGGGGTCTGCAAGCAGTTTTTGCCATTTCCACGGGCGGTCTGCCAGCACCTCAGCGACTCTCGGGTCTGCGAAGAGTTTTTGCCATCTCCACGGTCGATCGGCCAGTACCTCAGCGACTTTGGGATCTGCAAAGAGTTTTTGCCATTTCCACGGGCGGTCAGCCAGGATCTCAGCGACTTTGGGATCTGCAAAGAGTTTTTGCCACTTCCACGGTCGATCCGCGAGCACCGCCTTGAAGTTGGGATCTGCGAAGAGTTTTTGCCACTTCCATGGTCGATCCGCGAGCACCGCCTTGAAGTTGGGGTCGGCCAGGAGTTTTTGCCACTTCCACGGTCGATCCGCGAGCACCGCCTTGAAGTTGGGATCTGCCAGGAGTTTTTGCCACTTCCACGGTCGATCCGCCAGCTCCTCCGCAAACTTGGGACTGGCCAGGAGTTTTTGCCACTTCCACGGGCGGTCAGCCAGGTCGCCGGCCACCTCGGGGTCTGCCAGAATCTCCACGATATCCGGGTCGGCCAGGATAGCTGCTATCTGGGCGTCGGCCAGGATCTCGGCCAGCTCCGGATCTGCGAATACACCTGCTATCTGGGCATCAGCCAGGATCTCCTCCATCGCAGGATCGGCAAACACGGTTGCTACCTGCGGATCGGCGAAGAGTTTTTGCCATCTCCACGGGCGGTCAGCCAGGATCTCCACAACCGCCGGATCGGCGAAGAGTTTTTGCCATCTCCACGGGCGGTCAGCCAGG
>JALGWN010000232.1 GCA_025774115.1 bacterium | reverse complement strand
CACTGGCATCTCCGTCACCTCGCGACGAGGTTTATGAATAGTCCGGGCTTAAGCCTTCATCAAATAGTTCGGCAGATTTACGGCCGTTCTGAACCCGACTATGAAGGATATGCCTGGAGTGATGGCCCTGCTATGACCCGATAACCGACAGCGAAGAATCAAATCAGGAGACTCGGGGCACTTCCGACCTCATCCTTGCCTTCTGAAGCAGGAAGGCTGCCGCATAGATGGCCATGGCCCGACCTCATCCTTGCCTTCTGAAGCAGGAAGGCTGCCGCATAGATGGCCATGGCGACAAGGTACATGTAGTACCTGATGCCTGGATCCAGGCCTAAGACCCTGGTGACGATGGCCGGGAAGAAGAATATGAGTGAGGCCAGGAGGAAGAGCGGGACCTCATACCACTTGTTGCGGGTTATGAACCAGCCCTGGACGGCGTTGGTGAAGGCGAATGCCCCCAGGATGGCCATCACGAAGATGAGCAATGCCTGGGCAAAGCTCTCCACGCCATATAGCACCAGCTCGGCATTGAAAACGAACATGAAGGGAATCACCGCGGTCCTGAGGTCGTAGCTGAACCCCTTGATCCCGGTCGCGATGGGATCGGTCTTCGCGATGGCGGCGGCAGCGTAGGCGGCCAGGCCTACCGGTGGTGTGTCGTCGGCCAGAATGCCGAAATAGAAACAGAATAGGTGGGCCGCTATGGGCGGTATGAAGCCTACGACTCCCAGGGCACTGAGGTTGATTATGATGGGGACTGTGATCGAGGCCATGACTATGTAGGTCGCGGTCGTAGGAAGTCCCATACCGATTACGAGACTGGCAAAGGCGGTTATGGAGAGAAGCAGGAAGATGTTGCCGCCCGAGAGCCTTTCGACAATCTGGACTATCAGGCTCCCTATACCGAGGTTCACTATGCCGACGACGATGCCGGCAGTGGCAGTCGCCATTGCGACGGGGAGCATATTACGTGACCCCGAGATAAGACCCGAACCTATGGTGTCGATGCCCCTACGCAGAGCCTGGGCAAGCCCACCCTTTTCCCTCAAGGCCCTCACCGCCTCTTTGGCGAGGATTATGACAACCAGCACCACTATCGCATTGAATGCAGCCAGTTTCGGCGTATGGCGCATGATCATCAATTCGTAGATCAGAACGATAAGCGGAATCAGGTAGTAGAATCCGGCTTTCATGACCCCAACAAAGCTCGGGATATCGGGCTTGGCCAAGCCCCTCATACCCAGCTTGGAGGCTTCGAGGTGAGTTATGTAGAAGAGGGCGAAGTAGGATACAAAGGCCGGTATGGCGGCCGCCTTCACGACATCCAGGTAGGGTATGCTCAGATACTCGGCGATAATAAAGGCTGCCGCCCCCATTATAGGAGGCATGAGCTGGCCGTTTGTGCTTGCGGCGACCTCGGTTGCGGCGGCGATCTTCGCCGGGTAGCCGACTTTCTTCATCAGCGGGATGGTGAAGGTCCCTGTGGTAACTACGTTGGCAATGCTCGACCCTGAGACCAGGCCGGTGAGCCCGCTCGCTACGACCGCGGCCTTGGCCGGTCCGCCCTTGTACTTACCGAGCAGCGACAGCGCGAGGTTGTTATAGAAATGCCCTGCTCCGGCCTTGTTCAGCATGGAGCCCAGGAGTACGAAGAGAAACACCGTATTGGCCGAGACATCGAGCGGTATCCCATAGATGCCTTCGGTGGAGAGGGCGACCTGGCTCAGGTACTTCTCCAGTGAAACACCGCGGAAGGCGAAAATCAGGGGCATCCGTGGTCCGAGGAAAGCATACACGGTGAAAACGATAGCAATGATTCCAAGAGCCGGCCCTATCACCCGCCTTGAAGCCTCAAACACAAGAACGATCAGCACGATGCTTATTGCGACATCGCGCCCGATGGGAATCCCAGATCTCATAGTGATTCCCGTCCAGTCGAAAACGATATAGAGAGCCGCGAGGCATCCTATAGCGGCAAGCAGGTAATCCACCGGATGCACACGGTCACCGGGCCGGAGCCGTTTGTGCCTTGTGATAGAGACCGTAAGAAACACAAGCACCATTGCAAAGGCGAGGTGAATGGCTCTTACCGTAACACTGTCCAGGATCACGAGGCGTGGAAGTGAGAGCTGAAAGAGCGCCCAGGCAATCGAGATCACGGCGATGAGGGGCTTCTCCCACCCGGAGGCATCCGAAAGGTAGTCGGCTTCCGTGCGGAGCGGCTTATGAGATGGTCCGGACAAAACGCCTAGCCGGCCTGATCGACAACGAGTTTCGGATCTATGTGCTCGATCAATCCCGCTTCCCGGTAGTATCTCAGGGCACCCGGGTGAATGGGGGCGGAAAGACCCTCGAGCATATTGCGCTCGGAAAGCACTTTATAGGCCGGGTGCAATTCCCGGAAATCATCGAGATTTTCGAAGACCTCTTTCGTGATCGCATAGACTATATCCTGAGTGACATACTTCGATGTAACGAAGGTGGCCTTCACGCCAACGGTGGTTATGTCTTCCTCATTCAAGGCCGTGGGATAGAAATCACGGGGTATCACCGCCTCCGCATAGTAGGGCCGGGCCTCGATCATGGCTTCGATCGCGGGGCCTTCTATCGGAATGATTCTCACCTTGATCCTGCCCGATGTGGCCTCCTTTATGTTGCCGGCGGGGTGGCCCACGGTATAGAAGAAAGCGTCGATCCTTCCATCCTGTAAGAGGCCGGGGGCCTCAACAGCCTTCACATACTCAGCGGATATCTCCTCCTCATCTATTCCGACAGCCGAAAGCACGTCTTTGGAATTCTGGAGCTGTCCCGATCCCGGATTGCCCAGGTTGACCCGCTTGCCCCGCAGATCGGTTATGGCTTTGATGCCGCTTGCCTCGGATGCCACGAGTGTGATGGCTTCGGGATGGACCGAGAATGCCGATCTCAGGTCGCTCTGGGGCCCCCTCTCGGCCCATTCCGCCAGCCCGTTATATGCCTGATACTGTCTGTCCGACTGGGCCACTCCGAATTCCAGGTCTCCGTTCATGACCGCGTTAATGTTAAAGACCGATCCACTGGTGGATTCGACGGTCGCCTTGATCTTGTAGGTCTCGGACTTGTTGTTTATCATTCTGCTGATGGCCCCCCCGGTCGGGTAGTAAACACCCGTCACGCCACCGGTCCCAATTGTCACGAAGGTGGTGTCCCGCTCGCCGCATGCCAACCCCAGCAGAGTAAGTCCCAAGAGTAGAGTGCCCAGTCGCTTCATCCTGCCCTCCGTTCTTGCCGGATTATTGAAACATAACCGTCTGGATTCGTCGTCACAGGAGTGACGACGCTACGGATCATGTCCCGGTATACCACAATCCGGCTCCAAGTTCCACCCCACATCCTCCTTGAACAAATCCTTGAAACCGGCCGTACTTCAGGCGGAAACGTGGAATGCCCCACGGGCAAGCCCGTGGGGCCTGCATTTAACCGCCTTCGCCAAGGCTTCGGCGGGTTATCCGCCACAGGGCGTGCCCATTTAGTGACATCCGCCAAAGCACCTTCTTGTGCATTCAACCATGGGTAAACCCATGGTCCTCTGCGCAGGCGGATGGATCCCGGGCGAGTGGCTCCGGCGGCGGGGCGCGGTAGATTCTATCTATGGCACCGGAGATCCCAACACGGCCATCGCCGGGAATCTACTTCGCGCATGTGAAGATCGGCTCGCCCGCGGCGACGGCCAAGATCGTGGTGCTGAAGTAGGCCGGCGCAATTAGGTTT
>JALGWN010000231.1 GCA_025774115.1 bacterium | reverse complement strand
CCAGTCCGATACCGACCGGGTCACCCGTAGGTCTTGCCTTGGACGCTATCGAGACGGGCCCGGCCGGCCTCCATCGGAGGCGTCACCCAGAAACCACGTGTTTTCCTGCAAACTTGTGTTTCCATGATGGTCAGGTTGCTTTATATTTGTGTGACCCGGCGTTATCACATCATGATGAGAATACAACGAGGGAGGACATGACAACCGCAACAACGACAACCAGGAGAGAATGTGGTCAGTGCCCGGCTCTCTGCTGTAAGAACCTTTCAATCCGAATTCTCCGGCCTCGCACCAGAGCTGAGATCGAGGACCTCAAATGGCAGCTCCAGTTCGATACGGTGAGCATCTATATCCGCAAGAACAGATGGTATCAACTGGTCGAAGGGCGATGCATTTATCTGGGAGAGGATGACCGGTGCAAAGTATATCCCGTGCGCCCGGACATGTGCCGAAGGCACAATCCCCCGGACTGCGAGTTTTTCGGCAAGTTCTATGACGTCTTGATAGAGACCCCTGACCGGCTGGAGGACTATCTGGCCGACCGCCGCAAGAAAGCCCGACGATAAGCCCCCGTAGTGTTGCCATCGCTGTGAAGCCGTCCTCGTAGCGTTGCCACTCCCGTGGCGGCGGTCTTGGTAGGGTCGGGGTTCCACCCCCGACGTTGGCAGGGTCTCTGGGCCCGGCGGGGCTGTGATGCGCTTGCCTACAGCACCTCCTTGATCGCTGCGGCGAGCCGTTCAATGCCGGTGTCTATCTGCTCGATCGCGGGGAACGAGTAATTCAGTCTCAAGGTGTTTGCACCAGAACCATCGCAGTGAAACGGATGTCCGATAACGTACGCGACGTTGTGTTCGATAGCCGTGTTAAAGATCTCTTTAGTGTCGATCCTCTCGGGGAGCGTGAGCCATATGAACATGCCGCCCGTGGGTCTCGACCATTCAATCTCGCCGGGCATATGTTTTTCGAGCGCCGCCAGCATGGCATCGAGTTTGGACCTGTAACAGTCGATGGCTTTCCCGATCGACTCTCTCATCTTTCCCCGCTTGATGTATTCTGCGAGAATGAGCTGGGTGAAAGACGGCGTGCAAAGATCTACCGACTGCTTGAGCATTACGATCTTATCGATGCAGTGCTCATCAGCTATGATCCAACCCATTCGCATGCCTGGAAAGAGGACCTTGGAGAAGGTCTTGAGCATGATCACCCCCTTACCCCCGGACAGAGTCCAGAGGCTGGGCAGCACCTCCCCCGTGAAGCTCAGCTCACGGTATGGAGAATCCTCAACCAGCGGGATATCCCAGGATTGTGCGATCTCTATCAGCCGTTTCCTCCTCTCCAGGGTCATGGTGACCCCCGAGGGGTTCTGGAAGTCAGGTATGGCGTAGATAAAGCGGGGCTTCCCGCCTGCCTTGCCGAGGCGGTCCAGGGTTCGCTCCAGATGATCGAGTTCCATCCCCTCGGAATCCATCGGCACCCCGATCATCTCCGCTCCGGACCTGCGGAAGACCTGGACTCCCCCGATATACGACGGCAGCTCCATCACCACAGGCATGTCCTCGTCGAGGAATAGGAGTGTCAGCAGGTCGAGGCCCTGCTGTGAGGATGACGTAACGCATATCTCTTTATCGGTGGCCTCATCCCCGAACTCGGCCATATGGCCCAGGAGAGCCTCCAACATCTCGGGTTCGCCGGCTGTGGGGCCGTATTGAAGGGCGAGATAGCCTTTCTGCTCCAACACTTTTGCGGTTATATCGGCTATTTCCCTGACCGGAAAGAGCGATGCATCAGGCAAGCCGCCGCCGAATGAGATTATGCCGGGTTTACGCGTGTACTTGAGAAGTTCGCGAATCTCCGAGCGGAATATCCGCTTCGATGTCTTCGAGTATTCACAATTCATCGAACGGCCTCCTTGGCTTAGGGATCGGTCTCAGTGGGAAGTATACCGAATTCAGGCGCCGTTGCAAACCCCGCACTCGAAAGGTCTTTGAACTTGGCTCGGCGGCAGGGCCAGTAAGCCCGGAAGGGGCTCGAAGCCCCCGGGAGAGGCCTCTACCAGGTCCACGAGCTGTCTCCAAAGATTCTCCCCAAGGAAGACCAACTTCTCCACCAGCCCACGGAGGGGCCGTTTTTCGGTTGACTTAATGTCCCCCCTTGCGATATAATGGAATCGCTTAAAAAGGTATAGGCCCTGAGCCACAGGGTGCCACTAAGGACATATCCTCTGCCGCGATTGCGCGGCGAGGGGAAGGGGGTGCGTTACGCATGTTTGGTAAAGCAGCAGTATTGGTCATTGCCTTGACTATGCTCTTAGGCGTGGGTGCAGCATCTGCAATCGTCGTTGACGGTGTGAACGACTTCGCTCCGGGGGATCTTATAGACCCGGACGGAGGGGACACCGAACACGCACCGATCGATTTGCTGGATGTCTATGCTACCTACGATCAGAACGCGATCTATATCGGCTACGGCCACGATCACGATGGTTGGACGGGTGTGCAGGTTGGCATATCGTTTGCCACCTCGTTGCTACCCGGTGGCGGGACTTTCGATCCCTGGGGTCACCAGATTGGATTCGAGGGCGTTTGTCTGCCTGACTTCATCGCATATGTGAATCTTGACTCCGAGTGGAATGAGTGGTGTGTTTGGAATGGTACGGGCTGGGACCATAATGCCAACATCATCAACTGGGTTACCGCAACCCCGTTTGATGAGATCGAGATCACCTATGATATGCTCGGTGTCGACTGCGCCGAGTTCAGCCAGGTGTTCGTCGAGCTCTGGGTCACCCAGGATGGTACTACCAAGGGTCCGTTGGATCTCAGCTACAACGACGATCTCCAGCTGAGTACACCCGGTGGAACCACGTGGGATATCGACACACCTGTGATGATTTCCTGCTATCACTGTATCGAGCTCTATGGTCCTAGCGCGACTAACGCCACGACCTGGAGCGGTATCAAGAGGTTGTACAGGTAAACGGATAGGGCAGAAAGACAAGGGGACGGATTCTTAATCCGTCCCCGTTCCATTTGCCCCCGTAGCGTCGCGCCTGCGTGCGCGACGTCGGCTAGCCCGGATGACGCTGTCAACACTGGCAGATACGCCGCCGCAGCAGAGGGCTTGTGAATAGTCCGGGCTACAGCAGCACGCGGCGCATCAGGCTGGGGGGCAACGACCCGCATGCAAGAATCGCGTCGTGCATCTCCCTCAAGGCAACATCCGGTTTACGCTTCCGGTATTCCTCGACCAGGTCGAGAAGCGCCAGCTTGCCCATCAGGTAGGTCTGGGGTTGTGTGGGATGAGCGGTATAGCGGCGCACCTCGGCGAGGGCATTCGTGGGTTCCAACCGGCACCGCTCAACCAGAAGATCGACCGCTTCCTTAACAGACATGCCACGTGTGTGAAGGGAAACATCGATTACAATCCGAACTGCTCTCCAGAGCTGATCCTTGAGGCGTGCCAGACGTTGGATAGGGCTGTCGATATAGCCCAGCTTCTCCATCAACTCCTCACA
>JALGWN010000230.1 GCA_025774115.1 bacterium | reverse complement strand
CTGCCTGCTGCACAGCTGCCGAACAGCCCAACCCGCCGCGAATGAGGGGCAAGATCCTTGACCAGGTTGTGGATCAGGTTCATGCTCAGCAGAATCTTGAGCTGGCGGGCAAGAGGATCATCCAGGTTGTAGTGATAGAATATCATACGCCCCGACTTGCGGGCGCGGGCCAGGCCCCCTTCGACTATCTCCCGAAGACGCTGGCTGGTTGCTCCCACGCTTACGCCGGCAAGCCTGGCTATCTCGCGCTGATAGAACTCCCGATCCGGTTCCCGCGCCAAGGTCGACAGGATCTTCATCTCGACGCCATCTGTAAGTTTCACTGTCATGAACAATTGTTCACTCCTATGAACAATCATATCGGCAGGTTGCCGTTCGAGTCAAGTGGATTCCGACGGCTTTGGGAAAGACCTGTTTCCCGTGGATTCTCGTGGCAGAAGTTCTGGTATTCAAACCTGTGTACCGCTCAGAAAGCGTGACTCTACCTGTACAAAGCCTTGATGGCACCCCAGCTGGTCGGTTCAGTCCCGGAACTGCACTCGCATCCGGCCCCAAAAGCGCCTATCACCCCACCACAGCTGTAGCCGTCGGGATGGCTCCCCGGAAGACACGGCGAGCACTCCTCCAAAGTGAGGTCACCGCTCGCAGTATCGCAGAAGAGCGGGTCAGCCGAGAAGTTGCCATCAAGGCCCAGCTGATCGGCTATGTAACCTGTCCAATCACCTCCCACGTTCCCATAGAGGTCGCAGCACATCAAGGTCGGACCAAAGAGAAAGAAGTCAATCTCACTGGCAATGGCCCCTCCCCCAAGTGAATTGGCTATCACAGACCTCTCGAGGACCGGGGTAGCATCTAGGTTGGAGTAGATCCCTCACCCCTCATCGTAGGCGACGTTTTCATGGAAGGTGCAGTTCGTCAACACAGGAGCAGCACACATTGTACAGTACATCGCCCCCCTCCCGAGCAGCTCGATTGAATAGAAAGACGCAGCCCTCAAGCCTGGGAGATGCATTATTGCAGAACAGCCCCCCGCCTTCGCTTATGCCGTAGTTATCTCTGAAGACGCAGTTGACGAATGTCGGAGAGGTGGTCTGGCAATATACTCCTGCGCCGTGATGAGTCCAATTGCCCAGGAACTCGCAGTTCTCGATTCTGAGATCAAGACCCCGGCCGATGAGCATACCCCCAGCAGAGCCGGGGTTACCTAGATAAGGCGTACCTCGCGCGATTGTGAAGCCCTTGATCACTGTCGCAGAATCGCAATCGACACATTTGAAAACCGTGTTCAGATACTCCCCATCAATGGTGACGCAGTCTGCCTCGCCCGATTCACTTACCAGGACAACGCCGGACTTCATAATGATGTTCTGCTCGTAGTATGTGCCGCAAGCCACAAGGACGGTGTCCCATATCGCGGCGGAGTCAATGCCTGCCTTTATGGAAGGAGCATCACCAGAACCATCGGGGGCTATATGCCAGGTGCGCGCTGAAGACGTGCGGGAAAGGACCAGAGTGAGCGCAAGGAAAGCAATGAAGAACATACCCATCCCTCTCACACCACTCCCCCGTTCTTCAATGGCCATGCTCATTCCCGAAGATGGCTTGATCTGCAGGACGTTCTCACTCCTCCGAAGTGGTGGAGGCGGCGGGAATCGAACCCGCGTCCGGTGATGCTTCTTCAGGGATCACTACGTGTGTAGCCTACCGTTTAGATCTCACGTCATGGAGCTCCGGTTGGCGGGATCTCCTTGACGCCAGCCTCTGAATCTCTCGCCCCTGGTGCTGAGACAGACACCTGGAGCCAGCCTGCTCTAGCGACGTTCTCTTCCAACCACACAGGCGAGGTCAGAGAGAACGCGACAGCTTAAGCTGCCAGTGCCAAATCGTAGTTGGCATTTGATTGTTCCCGCCTGTTTTAACGAGCCAGCGGAACCTCGACACGCGATCCCTGCCTCTTCCATCCCCGTCGAAGCCAATTCGCCCCCATGATGAATCAGCAGGATCTCTTACTACCTAAATCCTATACCTTATGATGCGCCGTGTCAATGGATGTCGCGTTTATCCGGGTGCCCGGCCGCGGAGGGCCGACCGTGTGAACTCTCCCTGAAGCAGGCGCTCGGGGGTTTCCTTGGAGTTATAGGAGCGCACAACGCCTCCCACCCGGTAGCTCAGGTAGAACTCCTTGTTGGAGTTGCTCAAGTAGTCGAGGCCCGGGTCTCCGGGGATGCCGATCTCGGCCAGTGATGCGGGATATCTGCCGTGGGTGGCTCGATGGGTCCGGACCCTGGCCTGAAGCGTATATAGATGCACGTCCATGGCGTCGATCCGCCGGGCCACGGTAAGGTCGACCGGCTGGTTCAGCGTTTTCATTTCGACATAGTTATAGAGGCAGCTTCCCAGGAACACGATCATCACCAGCGTTAAGAGGAGCTTGGTCCCGGAGCTGCTGCCGACCTTTATGGGATTGGGGTCGCTCTTTAACTTCTCGCGCTCCGTGATGGCCTGGGCCACAGCAGCCTTGATCGTGGCCCTTAGCTCCCGGGTTTCAGCTTCTGTCTTCGCAGTGACCGGCATTCGGTCATCCCCCCTTGCGCGTGCCGCCCGAACCGCCGGCCGCCTGCACAATGAGTATCAATCTGCCTGTACCGTCGAATCCCCTGGCATAGATGGCGCGTCCGCCGTAAACCTCTTGAATGGACTTAAGCAACCCATTGTCGCCCGAATAGACCGACACGCCCGCCACACCGTATCCGCTCTGGCTGCTGCTTAAGCCCAGACCCAGGTTCTCCCAAGCATACCTTATGTCGAGTGAAGGCCTGAGATCCCATGAAAAGCCAAACGGAAGATGGTTGTCCAACCCGACAGGGGCCACGCCCCAATCGGAGTTATCAGGCCACCGGCCGTGATGGGAATAATACAAGGTCACCGCGTCCCGGATCATGAGGTAGTCTCCCACGATCTTGGCGGCCTGGGCCTTCTTTTTGATCTGGATATAGTTGGGCAGCCAGACATTGACCAGGATCCCGATGATCAGAAGGACGATCACCAGCTCAACTAGCATAAACCCGCGCTGTCGCCTCATGCTGCCCTCTCTAAGTGCGTTCCAAATAGGCCCCATCAAGAGCCATATATCTCATTCGGTCCCCGGCCGGAGCCAGGGGCCCTCCTTTTTTGTTATCGACATGCCGGCGGTATTTGCTAAGCTCTATGTGAAGATGCCCGAAGGTGGAAGGAGACCATGAAACTCAAGAAAGAGCTTACGCTGCTCGATGTGTTCTGCATAGCCACGGGTGCCATGATAAGCTCCGGGCTCTTCATCCTGCCCGGAATGGCTTATTTGAGGGCCGGGCCCGCGGTCGTGCTCTCCTATTTGATAGCGGGTCTGCTGGCGATGACCGGCATGCTCAGCCAGGCCGAGCTGGTCTCCGCCATGCCGAAGGCGGGTGGGACGTATTTCTACATTACCCGGGCCATGGGGCCTGCCGTGGGAACGCTGGACGGTCTGGTGACCTGGTTCTCGCTATCCTTAAAGAGC
>JALGWN010000064.1 GCA_025774115.1 bacterium | reverse complement strand
TATCAAGGGCGAAGCGATAGTATGCGAGGAGGTCGTCAAAGGAAGCGAAACCGGCCAGGGCGGTATCGGGGTATTTCCGGGAAAGTCTGGTTATCCCGTAACCTATAAGGACCACCGCAAGTGATCCCGCGACAAGAGCTGTGAAGTAGACCTCGTTGATCATAGCCGCTCCTCAGAAACGGATTATTCGCAACAGGTCCACACTCTATCACACGGCGCTTCTTTGGTCACTGGGAATTGGTGTTGAAGGCGGAGGCGGTAGTGCGAGGCAGATCGAGTCGCGAGCAGGTGTTCGTCGTCACAGGAGTGGCAACGCTACGTAGACAGCAGCGGCGATCAGTCTGAAGGGTCACTGGCGATCCGGATGCGGCCCCCGTCTATCATGCGAATGGGTCTTACTTGGGGCAGGGCTTTCGCAACTACGTGCAGATTCTCACCGGGCTCGAGCCTTATATCAAGTTCGTTGCTCTCCAGGCGGTATAGCTCGGGAAGACTGCGGGCAAAGAACTTGACCTTCCAGGTCCCGGGTCTTATCTGCAGGAAACTGAACCTTCCACCGGTGTCGCTGGCCTGGCGCAGGGTTTCAATGCCGTTCGTTATTTCGACGATGACCTCTACGCCTCCCGCATCTATGAGTTCGGGGGCGTTATGCGAGCTCACGCTGTCCCCAGGGCTCTCGCTGAGACCTTCCACGATCCCGTATCTGGCCTGAGCAGCCTGCCCATCCTTGAAGGCGAAGAGTCTGGCTTCCCCCGTGATCCCGCAGGCCGATACGACTCCTATTTCCAGTTCCGTGGTCTCCCCGCCATAGACATCGACTTCCAGGGGAATCTTCATCACAGTCACCTTCCCATTTCCGAGCGACTCCTGTTCGATCTGGAGAAGGTGTTCGCCGGGCTCTATGGCCGGAAACACGAACTCCCCGTCATCATCGGAAACGGCATAGCTGCCGTCGACGAAAAGAACGACCCCATCTAGTGGAGGCCGGCCGGCCAGCTCGGCATCGTAGACCTTCCCCTTCAGGGTGCCTGTATTCTTCCGTCTGGCGGTGGGTATCCGGGCAGGAACCCCATAGATCAGGAATAGCGCTGACTCCCGCTCCTCAGCGTCCCCCTTACGGAAGACATGTCCCCTCACCGAGAGTGAGTGGCCGTTGGGCAGGTTGATTCTGAGGTTAGACATAAGGCTGTGGTGCCATTGAGACAGTTGGTCGTTCTTTTTGCTTGTCGTGAAATCAACGTTGAGCCGGACGCGGGCTCCCAGCCGCGATCTCCAGGATAACCCGAAAGATCTCTCTCTTTCAGGGGTATCGGTAAACCTGGAATGTCCGGCCCTCGCATATACTATAAAGGTCTGTTCCCGGCCGATTCTAAGAGTCCCCGAAAGGCCGTACCTCCCAAGAGGGCCCCGCCACAAACCCCGAAGTCTGTCCTCGACCCGTCCGAGTTCCGCCTGAGCATGAAGACTGAAGCGCCTGGAAGCCTTGCCGAGTCCGAGTATGGCCACCCGCTCTACGAAATCGTGATCAGCGGGAAGCAGGCGGTCATACCTCTCAAACCGCCCATAGTCAATGGTCACCTGCAACCCCGCCGGAGACAGGAATGACAGGCCGCATCTGAGATTGCGCACGCGGTCCGCAGTTGGGCTCGCAGTCGTATCGCGCGGGCTGTTCTCCTGAGAAGTGTAGAGCAGGCGGGCCCTCGATGTTTTTCCCAACCGAGCGGAGAGGCTGCCGGTTGCATAATCGGAACCCCGGTACCAGCCGGCGTAGTCCGCCCCCGCGTGGACAGTCTCAAGACTATAGCTGAATCCGTCCAGGAACCGGCCCCGGGACTCGACACGGTAGGCATGGTCCTCGATGTCTGCGGCGTCGTAGCGACTGAAACCGTACTCGGCCCTCAGATCGAAACTGTTGCCGGGCGACAACCGGGTCTCGACACTGTAGACCCTGCTTCTGTCGCACCCCTCGCAGAAGGTGGAATCGGCGGTCCTGGTCAGGAAGTTCCCTCTGACTTCGAAGGCCTTGTGCGGTCTCAGCGCAATGTGCCCCCCTGCACATGTCTGTTTCGGAGTCAGGTCTCTGTTGGCCACATGTAATCCGCCGATCTCGATGGTCGTCAGATCGAGCTCTGCCTGTACGCCTCGACCGTATGTGAACCTCTGAGTCAGAGGGGACAGTGAATAGGTCCGGTCGCCGATCGTGAGGTTGCTGTGAGCATCCTCATAGTGAAACCAGTATTCGTCTCTCCTGCCGTAGCGTCCCACATCCTCGATGTCCGGACCACGCATGAGGAAGCCTACTCTGCGATTGCCGGCCTCATCGAGCGTACCGGAACCGCTCGCATCAACCTGAAACCGTGTATCCCCCTCCTCATAAGCGCCTACAAGCCGGGCCTCCGTCGGAACCCTGTGGTATCTGTCAAGCACACCTGTGACCCGCGGAACAACTCTGATAGAGACGCTTGCCCGGGCATACGGGTCGTCGTTCCATTTCGCCTCAGGCCCGACATTGACCTCTATGGAATACCCCGTCTTTCGCCTGAGACCGTCGTCCGTCTCGAGACTCAATGCGATTGTATCCGTTGCCGAGGGGCTAAGCAGGGCGATATCCGGGGCCGCCCGGGCCACGCCATCCGGCAGCGCACGCGCATTGACTCTCGCGGTGACCCGGCAGTTGCCCTTGTTCGTAAGCTTCAGGCTCCCACGCCAGGTTTCACCGGCTATTATGGTCTCGTCACCCTCGATGATTTCGGCATGCAAATCGATCCGGCTGAGAACCCGTACGGCGAATCCCGCCGTGTCGGCGGCCGGGGGGCCGTCGGAGAACTCAGCGCGATATGTGATGTCGTAGGTTCCTGCGGGGAAGGTTGGAGGAATGTGTAGCACAAGCAACCTGACCACGGCCCCACCGGCGTCCGAGTGGAAATACGATGAACCCTGGATCGGGACTTCCCAACTTTCGGGAAGGCTCAGGTACTCCTTTACCTTCCCCGACCGGCTGGAGTGATTCAGGACGAGAGCACTCGCCTTCAGAATGGTGCCGGGCTGCGCTTCCACTGTCTCGTCGGAGGAGAGCCTGACCTCAAGGGACGGCATCGTGTCCCCTGCGAGGCCCGGCGAGACCCGAACCACCCCAAGTACGATCCCCAGCAGGCATATGCAAAGGCACTTTCTCACTACTGTATCCAGAGATCGTACTGCGCGCCGAAGACGGACTCGTCCCTGTTGTCCACAACGGCCAGGGCTTTGTAATTGCCGCAGGGGACTTCTGTCAGGTCGATGCTGTGTCTCACCGAACAGCCCGGGTAGATGCGCTGCCGTTGACTTTCAAAATGGTGTCTGTGCGTACCGCTGTCATCATAGAGTTCGATGGAGAAAAACGGCGACATCCAGGTGTTCCCGCTGTTCTCGACATCGATCTCAAGAACCCTGAAATCTCCCCGCTCAACCAGTTTACTGTCCTGGAAAGTGATCTCCCTTGTACCCTTGGTCCCCACATCCGTGACAATCTGAATCCCGTACCGCACCAGGGTCGTAACACCTATCTGCCCTCTACCCTGGTTCTCGCTGACGGTCTGTGTGGTGGGTGCCGTGGGCTCGATCATGATTATGCTCCAGTAGCTGCCCGCAAGTGTAGAATCGTCAGGGACCGAAACAGCGTAATGTATAGAGGCTTTGCCTTGTCCGGGCACCGTGAGCCAGTGCGGACCGACCGACAGCCACCGGGCATTGGAGCGGGTCGAGGTGCCGGGTTCCAGGTAAAACGTCTCCCCCGTCGCCAGAAACGAGTAGTCGGTCTGGTATATCCTGACTTCGCAGGGGGACTCGCTGTCATTCCTCAGCTCGATGGTACCCTCATAGGATTCCCCCGGCTGGGCAATCTTCTCACGGGAGAGCCCGCCGACAGCCGAGAGATTACCCCAGGATACCTGCACCAGTGCCAACAGCAAAACCAGGGTAAATAAGCCACTCCTCATAGCAATCTCCTTATCAATCGGTTGAGACTATGGTGAATGTAACGGTGGTGCTGTAGGTTGCCGGTTGAGCGTTCACCGACATGCCCGTCAGCCTGTATTGTGCGTCAATCCCGCTTCGGTCACCGGTGCCGGAGAAGAAGGTGGCATCGGAGGTTGCGATGCCCTGGTATGAGAGACCTCCGGCTATGGAACCGCTTCCGGATCCACTGGACGTCCTCTGGCCGAACAGGGTGTAGTCCGCATGCCAGAAGCTGTCGGTCCGCTTTGTGTCGACCCGCCAGGAACCGACATAGGTCACTGATATCGTTGTGGCCGAGGCACTGCTTACATAGGCGTCCGTCAGGTCACTGCCGGCTCCGGATGTCAGGTCACCCCCATCAATCGTTTCGCTCCAGCCACCGGAAGCGGAGATATCCTGTCCGATGCCGGCCGCCGGGAAGCCAATGCAAGCAAGAAGGGATATGAGCACAGCGATACGCCGTGCCCACATACCTGCTGGGCGTTGCACGAGGGTCTCCTTTCCACACATTGGCGATCCTGCCAGACTCGTCATCAGGGCCGGGGCGACGTTCTTACGTCGGCCCGACCGCCGTCACCGAGCCTAGGCTCCTGCAGTCAGGGTCAGGGTGACCGTTCTCGAGTCGGAAGCCACGATCCCGGCCGAAACGGTAGCCGAAAGTGTGTAGGTGATCGTGAGGCCGCTTTCGGCCTTCTGAGTGATTCCGGTCACCAGATCGGCGTCTGAATCTGTCAGTGCGACGCCGCCTGCGCTCGATCCCCCCGTCGGGGCAGTCAGATTTACCTGGAGCGTCGTGTTTCCCGGCATGGCACTGTCAAGCGCTCCGGTGATCTTCTTGCTCGTGCCGTTCGTCGTCACTGCGTACGTCGTGGTATTGTTGGTCACATCGTCCGGCTCGGACCCGGCCGTGGCAGTGCTTATGACCAGCGCAGCCGGATTCCCACTTACCGAGATTTCGTCGATGGCCTGAACCTCGAACGTAACAGTCTGCTGTGCCGTGTTGCCGGCGAACGCTACACCCCAGGCGAGTAACACGAGACAGAGAAACAGCGGAAGAAATAGTTTCGTCATTCCCAAAAACCTCCTTACAAGTTGCTGGCTAGCAAATGATCCTCCCTTGAACCCATCGCAGGATTTCGGAAACCCATTAGCGCTTTCTGAGCCCCTGGCGGAGAAACACCTGTCGGTTTTGCATATCTTGGCGATCTGTGAGCTTTCTTGGCCGGTCTTCGGGCCGCTCAGCAGGTCTGGAGCACCGGGGCCACGACCACAAAGACCCACATCAAGACAGCGGGGACCGCATAAATAGGCGTAGCGGGGTATCCCGAGCAATTGTGGTGATGGACGTATTATACGATATGATTTAGTTTTAGGTTGACATTAAACTGCAGAATATGTATAATAGCGCCAGGCGAGCCAAGATTATCTTATACACCACAGATTGAAGGGGGTGAAGCCGTGTTCAGACTGATTGCTATCGGTCTTTTGCTCGCGGCCCTGGTCGTGTCGGTCACGACCCCGGTTCTTGCAGATCAGGACATATGGGCTACGGGCTCGGCCTGGCTTTCCACTGATCCAGATCGTTCGGGGTACTGGGAATACTGCTACGAGATCAGCTGGGTCGGGCTACCCCATGGCGTAAGCCATGTCGATGTTCTCCTACTCCTCGACGAATGCATTTGTGCCTGCGCACCCGGGTACTTCGCGTTTGCCGATACATGCGGCTCCGGACCGGGTATACCGGACGGGTCGCCATGTACAGTCTATTACTACGGGTTCTTTGAGTGCTTTGGTGATCCGGCCATCGAGGTAGAGACACCTTTGGTCAAGTTCCAGCCTTACGAGAACGGCTGCGAGCCGGCGGCAGACGGCTGGGCAGAGGTGTGCTTCTATTCGCTTGCAGCACCGATATACAACACGTACACTGGTGTTATCGCCCTGAAATTCGGGCAGATCTGGGCAGCCGGCGATCTCGATGGGCCCCTGCCGGACTGTGACAGCCGCTACAGTGATGCAAGTCCATCAACCTGGGGTGCGGTGAAGGCTCTGTACCGATAGACAGATCGGGACAGCGTGATGCACGGGATTGGCCCGGGGCCCAGCCGGGACAATAGGTCAATACCGGGAAGGCCAGGACAGCCGGGGATTCAATCCTCGAAGTCTTCGAAGATATCCACATCCCAGCGGGTATCCCCCATGAGGTTGTGGACGAAATAGGTCCACATCATGCGTTGCACATAAGCCCAGTTCGAGCCCCAACCGTGACCGGCCCCGGGGACGACGAAATAGTCGAAGCGCTTGTTCGCTGCCATGAGAGCCCGTGCCATACGGGCCGAATGGGCGGGATGGACATTCCGGTCCATCTCGCTGTGTATGAGAAGGAGCCGGCCCTTAAGACTGCCCGCCAGTTCGAGGTTCGACCGTGCCCGGTCGGTGAGCCACCGGATCGAGCCGTCTTCGGAGGCGCCGCCGGAGACGCCCTGGAACCGGTCGTTCCACCAGGCGTGATAGATGCCCGGGTCATGCGGGCCCGATCTCGCCACACAGACCTTATAGAAATCCGGATAGGTGAGCATTCCTGTGACGGCCGCGTAGGCCCCACTCGAGCCCCCCCATATGCCGACACGGTCCATGTCTATCCAGGCGTAGCGACGGCCCAGTTGTTCAATTGCGGCGCGGTTATCCTCCACGGGATAGTCGCGGAGGTTTCCCCGATAGTACTCACTGTATTCCAGCGGCCTCTTATAGGATCCACCCCTGTTACCGAAGTGGACCACGATGAATCCATACTGGGCTAGATGGGCGTTATTGTCGAGCGCGCCCTGGAAGGTAAGCGGCACCAGCTCGTCCTGCGGACCGGGATAAACGAAGGAGACGATGGGATAACTGCGGTCGGGATCGAAGTCATAAGGCTTCCACACGACGCCCCAGAGATCGGTCTCACCGTCGGCGGCTTTGACTTTCATGACCCCGGGCGCTTCCCAGCCTGCCTCTGTAAGGCGCGATATATCGGCCGCTTCGAGCTCCATAATAAGATCACCGTCCGTATCCCGGAGTACAGCCATGGGAGGCTCGTCAACGCGTGAGTAGTTGTCCACGAAGTACTCGTGCGATGGAGAGAGATAGGCCTCATGGTGGGCATCCTCGTAGGTGAGGAGGCGCATGTTCCGGCCGTCGAGACCCACACTGTAAAAGTGCTCGTAATAAGGGTTCCGGCGCTTTTCCCCGCCGTTGGCCATGAAGAAAAGGCGGCGCTCCTCCCCGGCGACTCCGAGGACGCGGGCCACATTGAGCTCGCCCGATGTGACCTGCCTCGTTACGTTCCCATCGGTATCGCAGAGATAGTAGTGGCCGTAACCGTCCCTGCGGGACCACCAGAGCAGGCCCTCGTCGCGAGCCAGCTCCAGCACCGGCTCGGTAAGCACCAATGCACCTATGTTTTCGGTGATAAGCACCTCGATCTCACCGGTGGCGCTGTCCACCCTGAGCAATTCGCCTTCCAGATGGTCGGGCGACTTTCTCACCATATAGAGGCTCCGTGAGTCTTTGCTCCAGACGATGTCCTCGTATACGGACGGGGACCACTTGTCGGCGGCGACCTCCATCAGGGATTCCGTGCCGGCATCATAGACCCACACCTCCTGCCTGGGCGGATCGTCGCCCGGGAAACGCTGCTTGAAAACGGTGGTCTCGGGCGCGGGGCCTGCGAGCGAGTTAGTCACCACGACATCCCGGTAATGGCGCGCATCGAGTCTTGTGGCCACGAGTTTTCTGGAATCGGGTGCCCAGAAGACCTCGGCGGTCCGGGCGCTGTTGTCGGTTCGCCGGGCCTCATTGGTGAAGAAATAATCGGATGGCTCCGCGAAACTATAGAACCTCTCCCCGTCTTGTGTGACCTGCCTCTCCTCCCCGGGCATCTCCATGTTTCGAATGACCAGGTTGTGGTCTCTCGCATAGGCTGCGAGCTTCCGGTCGGGCGATGGAGTCTCCCAGACTTGATAGAGGTCACGTTTGGGATCAAGTCTCGTTACCTGCCGGGTAACCGTATCGAGTTGATAGTCCCGGCCTTCAAGCGTGAATTCGACCAGGCTGGAGCCCGCAGGTTCGAGGTCAACCACCACCTCATCCTTCGAACGCTTTTCGACGTCAACCATGAAGAACTTGATCACGGTGCCCGCACGGAGCGGGTACCAGAACCGGTCTCCTTTGTCGATCCAGACAGGCCGGACGGTGGTATCCCTGAACATGGAGCGAAGCCCGGTCGCGGTAAAGCGGGAGGCAAGGTCGTAGTTGGCTTGGGTGACCTGGGCGGCCCGGTCCTGGCCCGAGGCGTAAGATGCGGCAATACCCGCGAGTCCGATCAGGAAAACGGCTGCAAGAGTCCGGGTCCGGAACCGGCGCCCGGCACACGCATTCGGCGAGGCTCTCATCTCTCGGTCACTTTCTCTCAAGTGGATTACGCCGCAGGTGGCGGTTGTCATCAAGGACATTGTGCCTTATGATGCCACATGGGTGCGCCGGAGGCAAGCGTGATGACACCGTGGCTTGGTCTGCCGGAGCAGTTGTCTGTAGTGGTCCGGACCGGTTTATACTCGGTCAACCGGGCGGACCCGGAAAGGGCACTGGGGGTCATGCGTCGACTTGACCCTTGGGTCGGAAACTTGTACCGCCTCTCCCCGGGTATGGGGTATACTGATCATGATATTCTCGTATCGATCCGACAAGGAGGCCCGTATGAAAGCTAAGTATGGCTGGCCTTTAGGGGTGCTCGCACTCGCGATCCTGATTTGCTGCCTCTCGTGCGGTAAGGAGTCCGGAAAGCAGGAGGCAGCGGAGGAGGCCGGGGCGCCTGCCTATACGGCGGCGGATACACTCTACTGGGACCTGTTGATAACCTACCTTCAGGATCACTTCGATGATTTCCATGACGTGACGATGCGCTATCACCACCAGGACCACACGATCAACGGGGTGGTAGAGATCAGGATGACATGGGAGGACCGGATACTTAAGTCGGCGGAGGTCTTGACCAACCGAACAGGGAGCGACGATCTTCCCGAATCGCTTATCGAGAAGATGCGAAAGTGGGAGGTTGAAGGACTCAACGGCCCCACCGAGATCACGCTGCCGGTCAATGTGAAGCTCGTAGGGCTCGATGATCCCGATTTCCCCAATACGGCTATCGTGACCGGTGAGGTGAGGGATACGGCAGGCAACCCCTTACACGGTGCGACGATACTGATCAAACCCGAGGTGGCAGCCCGGGTCTACAGGGCCGAGACCAACAGGGAAGGTATCTTCGTGAGAACACTTGTTCCCCCGGGCACCTGGGATCTGGAGTGCTCGCATGAGGGCTACGAGACCGCCTTGAAGCAAGGCGTCTCCCTGGTCGCGGGTCAGCATGTGCGTGAGCGGGTTGTGTTGAAGAAGCTGTGATCGAGCCCGGAGCCCTTGCCCGCCTGGAGATGGACACTGGGCTTGGCGGGATTTCATGTTTATAGTTGGTTGTGACAGGTTGTGAATGAGAGCCCCTGAGAAAAGAGGAAGGTGAGATGGCCGGATACATTATCGCTATGATCGAGGTTACCGACCCGGAGCAGTACAGAAAGTACATGGCCGAGACACCGGGTGTCATAGCCAAATTCGGAGGCAAATTCATCGTCCGGGGCGGCCAGAAGGCGACCCTGGAGGGACCCGACGAGAACCGCAGGCTTGCACTGGTCGAGTTCCCGTCGCTTGAGAGGGCCAAGGAATTCTATAACTCCGAGGACTATCAGGAAGTCAAGCGCCTCCGCGAAGGCGCAGCAAGCGTTTCAATCATCGCCGTGGAAGGGGCCTAGTAGAGATCCTCCAGTGTGAGGTTTAAGGTCAGTGCCTTACCGCTACGGAGAACGCCGATCGTATAGTCGGTGCCTGCTTGGGCTTCGAAGAGCTCTTTTACGGCAAGCAGCCCGGCCAAATGCTCGACCGCGATGCCGTTTATGGATGTGACGATATCATCAAGCTCAAAGCCTGCCTTTTCGGCCGGCGTTCCGGGTGACACAAAGAGAACCTGCATGTCCTCGTCATCGTTTACCTGAATTCCCAGCCCGCTCTTGCCACGGGGGAAGTCACGGCCAAAGTCGCCGCCCCTCTCCAGGATCACCTGCTGGTGCTCGTAGTCGAGATAGAGTACGAAGTGGCGAAGGATGCTGTTGCCCAGGATGCCCACGCCCTCGCTTCTTCCCAACACGCCTCCCTCCTCGAGCGGCGTGCTCAGCAACTGCTCCGGGAGGCCGAAGTCTCCCAGTTCGACCGATTCGAATTCGGAGACCTTGATCTTAAAGTACCCCCCGGCCCCACCGGCGAGCCCTTCCAGCCCTTGCCTGTCCAGAAAGCCGTGCTCCTTGGCATAGGGATAGAAGAAACCCCCACCGCCGGCACCGATATCAAGCGCCCACTGGCCGGAATATACATCCTCAACCGTCATGGGAAGGTGAAAGAAGTTGTTCTCGAGCGGCGCGTCAATAACCCGGCCGGGCCCCGTGTAATCGAACGCCTCCGGATGATAGAAGGATATCTCCCGATTGGCGAAGTCTATCCTGGTCACGAAACGGGAGAGGAAGTCATATCCCAGGATCCCCACCACTTCGATGCCGCCTTTCTTGAAAAGCCCGGCTATCGGCAGAGCCGCACCCTGCTGGGCGTCGAACTCGATACCTTCCAGCGTAAAGGCGGGGATTTCGATGAAGGCCAGGTTGATGGTCTTTCCGGCCCCGTAGCCTTTGGTCTCGCCTTCGGTCTCGAGACCGAGCTCGGCTGCGAAGGCCGAATCGATCACGGTTATGGCCGCGCCCGAATCGAGACACCAGCGACGCTTTTCGCAGTTGATGGTCACATCGAGATAGATGTGCTCACCCAGGTATTCAAACGGTACGTTCTCCGCACTGGTGCCCTCGACAAAGCGGAAGTCTTCGGGGTCCTCCTCAGGAGGTTCGAAGAGTGAAGGATCGATGTCGATATTGGACTCGTAGATCGTTATCTCGACGGTCTGCGACTGGCCGATAGGCAGGATCTCCACCTCATGCCGGAAGGGTATGATCTTACCATCGACCTCGCGAAAATCCGAATTGACCGTGTGCATCTCGTGATCCGGTTCGATGATAATACTCTTTGCCTGATAGAAGTCGGACTTCCTGAAATACACCTTCCTCACGGTCTCGCTTATATTGTTGGCGATCCGGATGACATAGCAATCCTCATCGCCGACAGGCTCCACTCCTTCATATGTCACCGTGAATACGTCGGATTCCGGATTCAGGTGATCATACTCGGCCAGGAGGGCTTCCACCTGGCGCTTCTTGAGTGTTGTCTCATCTTTCTTTATCTGGAGCTTGCCGTTCTGGTCCACAACCCAGCTGAACTCACCGTTGTCACCGGTGATATAGGCGAAAACCGGGAGCTCGAGTTCCTGGCGCTTTTTGTTGGGGTGCCGGTCCCACTGCCTTACCACTCCCTCCATCCCGAAGATCGAGACCTTGCCCTCGAAGTGGCTCGTCATCTCAGCCTTGAATCTGTCCAGGCCCCCCACCGCCTCATAGTGCCTGGCGAAGATCTCATATGGATCGGTAAGGTCTTCCTGGGCCGTCAGGCATGCCGGCGCGGCCACGAGGACAAACACAAAGACCATCAACACCTTGAATCGTTTCATCTTCTTCCTCCTATCCGGTCCGGGTTTAGATCGGTCTGCAAACCTAAAGGTACGAA
>JALGWN010000229.1 GCA_025774115.1 bacterium | reverse complement strand
GTGCTGTTCGAAGCTCCCCACAGACTGCTTGACTGTCTGAGGGACATGATGACGGTACTCGGTGACCGAAGGTGTCTGGTGGCCCGGGAGATCACCAAGCTCCATGAGGACATCGTGAAGGCAAGGCTTTCAACCCTCATCGACAGGTATACATCGTCGCAGCCGAGAGGTGAATTCGTCATAGTCTGCGAGGGCTCGACGGCCGTGCCGGTTGCCGAGGTGACCGACCGTGCTCTGGAGGAAGCGAAGGCTCTCGTAAGAAGTGGTATGAAAAAACACAAGGCGGCTAGGACGGTCGCCAAGCAGTACGGATTCAAAGGCAGCGATCTCTATGAGATGATGATGGCCGAAGCAAGAGACGGCCGAAAGGGGGACGTTGCATGAAGGTCAAGGTCTATTCCACATTGACTTGCCCTTACTGTAAGATGGCCAAGTCTTTCCTGGATGAGAAGGGCGTATCGTACGAGGACCTCAATGTAGCCGCTGATGCCGCTGCAAGGGATGAGATGGTCAAGAAGTCGGGCCAGATGGGTGTTCCGGTGATCGAAGTCGATGGTGAAGTGATCATAGGCTTCGACCGGGAGCGGCTGGCCGGACTCATCGGAAAAGGTGATTAGGAAGTACGTCTGACTTCACTTCAGATTGCCGACGGAGACCACAGGTGAGAGGGCTGACACTGCGGGATGCTCTTCCCGCCGACAGGCTTGCCATTCTGGATTTCTGCAAATCCACCTGGCCGGACTACGGAGATTATATACCTCGTGTATGGGGGCATTGGATCGCCGATACCGGCGGCCGCCTCATAGTGGCTGAACTTGATGGGCGGCCCGTGGGGATCGGGAAGATCACACACCTGAGCCCCGGGGAGCTCTGGCTCGAGGGACTCAGGGTCGATCCTCGGTATCGCCACCGGGGAATCGCCCGCGCGATGAACCTCGAAGTGCTTCGGACGGTCAGGCGGATGAAACCGAGGGCCGTCCGCTTTTGCACAGGCATCAACAACCGGGCTACCCGACGTATGGCGGAAAAGCAGGGTTTCCGAGTGGCGGCCCGGCTCCGCTATTACTGGCAAAAGGCGCGGAAGGCCGGCGTCCGAGGCGACTTTGCCGTGAAGCGGGACATCGAAGGGGTGCATGATTTCATCTTGAACTCGAGGTTTCTCCGTCTAACCTCCGGCCTGATCGCGGAAGGATGGGTATTCAGGGAATTCAACCGGGACCTTCTTGAAGCGTATGTGGAAGAGAAGAGAGTCATCGTTCTTGCAAAATCAGGGGCCATCGGAGGGGTGGCGATCTATCCTTTTGAAGAGAACGATGGTTCGCTCACACTCGGTTTTGTGGAAGGCGATGACGCATCGGTAAAGGTACTGGCCAAGAATTGCATGTATCTCGCAAGAGCCCGGAACCTATCCGACTGCTCGGCCGCCATACCCTCCCGCGGCTACGCACGTAGGATCGAGCATGCAGGCTACAGGAGAAAGGACAGTGAGGGACAGGTTGTCTATGAGCTCGGCCGCAGGGACCTCGAGCGCCTGTTCATCGCATAGGCCGGATGAAATGGATCCACCGCCATCCCGCATGCTATGATGTCATAGACAGCGTATGCTCGCTTTCGCTTTCCGATCGGGTACGGCGTCAAGCCCTCGGCGGGATCAAGACAGACTCCTTCCTTGAGATAGGTGCGGGTTCGGGAAAGAACTTCGCGTTGGCAGACTCTGGGCTTAAGATCGGGCTGGATAGGTCCCGAGAGATGCTTCGGCACGCCAGGAGACGATTCCCGGGTACTGTCCCGGTGATAGGAGATGCTCACATGTTGCCGTTCCGAGATGCTTGCATTGGCGTGTCAGTATTCTCATATTGTCTGAGAGAGCTTACCAGGCCGGCTGACGCGGTCAAGGAGGCTATGAGGGTGTCATCCGAAGTCATCATAATAGACTACAACAAGCCGCATATGATGCCGGGCGTGATATGGGAAAGGTTCATCAACTGGTTTGGTTGGAAAGTCTTCGGCTCGAAGGATTTGGACTATGGCTCGCTGGAGCGGTTGGGTTTTTCGGCCCGGGGTTGGGATCTCTATGGCGGTCTCTACAAAGTGATCGTAATGAAGGGAGCGGTGGATGCCTAAGGTCGAGTCTGCCCTATACGAGCCGCTTCAGGACGGCAGTGCGAGATGTATGGTCTGCGAGCGCAGATGCGTCATCCCCAAAGGGGGCTACGGCTATTGCTACACAAGGAAGAACGAGGGGGGAAGGGTCTGCAGCACCGTCTATGGTGAGGTCTCCACCACGCAGGTGGCTCCCATCGAAGCGAAGCCCGTGTTCCATTTCTATCCCGGTTCGCGGTGGCTTTCTCTTGGAGGACTCGGCTGTAACCTGAGATGTGTAGGTTGCCAGAACCGGAAGATCGCTCACGAGCAGCCATGTGAGGTGTCGCAGGGGCGGGCCGAGCGCTTGGAGCCGAAGCAGGTGGTTGCGATGGCCAAGGAGCGCGGGTGTCTCGGCGTGTCATGGACGTATAATGAACCCACGATGTGGCTGGAGTTCACCGCCAGGACCAATCGGATCGCAAAGAAGGAGAATCTTTACACCAACTATGTGACGAACGGCTACATGACCAGGGAAGCGCTCGACTATGTCGGTCCCCACCTCGATATCTTCAGAGTGGACATCAAGGGTTTCTCCAGGGATTTCTACCGCAGGGCAGCCAATGTGGATGACTTCGAACCCATACTGGAAAACGCCTTGAGGGCTAAGAGCCGATGGAACATGCATGTCGAGGTGGTCACCACTGTGATCCCGGGCTATAACGACGGCGAGATCGAGATTGGGCGGCTGGCCACTTGGATCGCCACACGCCTTGGTAAGCGCACACCCTGGCACCTTACCAGATTCATTGCTCACCGGGACTTGGCGGATGTTCCCACCACACCCGTCGACACCCTCGACAAAGCACGGAAGATCGGTTTTGATGTGGGGCTGCTTTACGTCTATACAGGTAACGTTGCCGGCCATCCCGGAGAGAATACTTACTGCCCCAAGTGCGGTAAGGTCGTGATCGGCCGTTACCAGTTCTCCGTGATCGCTTACAACATCGAAGATGACCGCTGCAAGTACTGCGGCCAGAAGATAGCCGGCATCTTCCAACAGTCCCCCCAGGCTGGTCCAGGTCGGTGAAAAAGACGCATCCACTGCGTTGCACTTGACCCTCGTGCCTGCGGCGTACCCGTAGCGTCGGGTCTCTGCGCCCGACGGCTTTCGTAGTGGGTGGAACCCCGACGCCACCGTGGAGCCATCGCGGAATTAGCCCGGATTATTCACAAGCCCTCTGCTGCGGCGTCGTATCTGCCGGTGTTGACAGCGTCATCCTCGCTTGCCGATCCTCGATGTATCGCTAAGATACGCCTCCGGTCGGCTCACTCGTTTTCCTTGCCACCGCCGGCATCTCCGTCACCTCGCGACGAGGTTTATGAATAGTCCGGGCTAAGTAATCTGTCGTCTTGATTGGAAGAAGGGGTTGACTTGGGGTGTGGGCTGTGGTTTAATGGCCGGTGGGTGGTGGTAGAGGGGGTGGAAATGTGAATAGGGTATGT
>JALGWN010000228.1 GCA_025774115.1 bacterium | reverse complement strand
TTCCCTAGCATTTGGAATGGTTGAACGCCCGACCCCTACGCCCCCGCCGGTTTCGGTGCTGGCCAAGGGGATACCGAGTGCGCCGGTTGTGCTCTCTTCGGGACGTGATACCACGTGGTTACAGGTTCATACCGATTCAACTTATTGCCCCGGCGACCCTAATTGGGGTCACGGCGGCGAGGCCACCGGAGGCCCTGGCCCCCTTGAGACCTGGTGTTTCGAGGGCGGTCCGGGCGATTCCTGTGGTACCAACCCGCCCTGGGACATCCTATGCTTCAGTCACGCTGATGTGAGGGCCGAGCCCTCCCGGATGGGCATCAACTTCTGGCATGTAGATACCTACCGCGCCGACCAGCGGGCCTACTGCGGAAGTTACTGTCTGTGGTGTGGTTCGGATTCCCTGTGGACGGACGGCAACCCCGTGGAGTGTAACACCTGGGCCAAGGGTAAGAAACCCGGCTACGGCAACCAGTGGAACTGTGTGGTCCAGCTTTCGCTGCCGGACACCTTCGACGTGGCAAACGGTTGCACGCTCTACTTTGATCCCCGCTATGACACCGAGTGTAAGTACGACTATCTGTATGTGGATTTCTATGACGGGAGCGAGTGGCAGGTGCTTGCCATGTTCAATGCGACGAGCAATAACCCGGGCGATCCCTGCGGTGATCCCGGCAAACCCAACCCTGATTACTGGAGCAATACCGACACCGGCCAGCCCAATTCGGCCGACTGGCAGGAGCGAGACAATCCCGGTGAACCTGCATTCAATGGAGTGATCACACCTGCCCAGCTGGGGGTGACCTCTGGGCCCCGCTTCCGCTGGCGTTTCACCTCGGACGGTGCCTGGAGCGATGCGGACGGAAGGGGCAACACCGATGGAGCGGCCTTCATAGATAACGTCTGGGTATGGGGGGATGGCGGGCGCTACGAGGAGGATTTCGAAACCGGAGTGCTCGATACCTCACTCTGGAGTCTGCCCAACCCGGCCGGTGTTATCGACCTCTGGCACATATCGCATGACCCGGACCGGCCTTATGAAGGTGGCGACGGTGGTGACAGGACCACCTGCACGCTGGATTCCTCATTGATATACAGAGGGCGGCCGGAACAGGGTTACAAGGCGGGCGAACCCTGGCGAAACCGGTGGTTTTACCGCCTGATGTCCCCGGCCTTACCGGTCCAGGATGGCGGATGTTTATTCCAGTATGATCTCTTCCATTGCGCCTTGGATTATACGTGTGATTACACCAATGTCGTTGTGAGGTGCTATAACTCCACATACGGCGTATGGTGTCCATGGGTTAATGTCTACTCGTACTACATCCCCGGCGGCTGCTTTTTCTGGGATTTCGACAACAACGCGGATGTGTCCTCGCATATCCCATCTGCAGCCGACTCGGTTCAGTTTGGCTGGGAGCTCCAGGATGTAAGCCAGCCCGGCGACTTCTGTTACGGCAAGCACACCTGGACGGACCTACAGGTGGATAATGTCTCGGTCGGCTTCTACGACCGGCATGCGACATGGTTCAGCGCCAGGACTATCGATCTGCTTCAAGACACCTTCTACGACAATCTCTGTGGCTACAACTCCTGCTTCGATGCCTATGAACCCGATACCGTAGACAAGTACTCGGGTCCGCCGTATGATGACGTAACTCTTCCCAAGGACGAGCAGATTTACATGGATGTGCGTGACCTTGACGGCCTGGCAAGTGTCGAGCTGTGCGGGAGTAATGACGAAGGTGTCACCTGGGTGGCGGTAGCCATGACCCCCGATGTTCCCGCTTACTGGGGAGAGCATTATGGTACCTTCTGTCCCACGGACTTCGGGCTGGATACCTGGGATAAGGGGACCGAGGTATGGTATCATGTCAAGGCTACGGACAGCCTGAGTAATGTGCAGTACTGGCCCGCCGAAGCCGACCCGGGGCATGCTTATCACACCGGTACGGTGGATGACCATCTCACATTCTCCATCCTCCCCATCTACCCCGGGACCTATACGGGCCCTAAGGTTCTCCTCGTCGATGGTTACGGCAGGTCCAACTACGACTATGCCGAATGCGTAGAGACGGTGGATTGCACGAGGCCTCTCGAAGACATCTATGAAACGACCCTGATCGATGCAGGCTACTGCTTTGACAAGTACGACATCAGCGGAGCCGGCAGCAACGTCCACATTCATCCCATATGGCTGGACGATTATGACTGTGTGGTGTGGTTTACAGGCCCGTACTTCTCCGACTACCTCTTCGACAAAGAGGCCCAGCAGGCCATACGCGATTATCTCGGAGCCGGAGGTAAGGTGGTGCTCTGCGGTGACAGGATAGCCTACAACATGGCGATTGTAGAGGAGGATTCGATCGGGGGCGAGTTCCTTGCCGGTATCATGGGCTGTGAGTACATCGAGGAGATGGAGGGGGCTTTCGACAAGCCGTTTCTTTATGCGGCAGGTGTGGATACGCTCCAGGTCTTTGGATCACCCGTGGAGGTCGATCTTGGTACCCTGCTTGTCTACCGTGAATGTCCCTATCTGAAGGACATGACTTACGTGGCGGTGATCGACTCGCCGCCTACGGGCTACACGGCTCAGCGCCTGATGTATCTCACCAATGCCGGTGTGGGCGATGCCGATCAGGTCATCTACACCGAGTACCAGGGTGTGGGCCAATGCGTCTTCGTCAATTTCGATCTCTGTGCAACTGGTAGTCACAAGCGCGGCTACTGCAGCGGCATAACCCCAGGCAACGCTCCCGATTTCGCAGCCGGTGACTATGAGGGCCGTGCAAGCCTTATGCGAGTGATACTGGAGGACATCTTCGGGTTGCCTTCGACCGGAGGGGGAGGACCTGCGGATGTGGACCCGCCGATTCATGATTGCCGGTGGGCACTTGCCCAGAATGCTCCGAATCCCTGTGTGACGGGGACTCAGATTCGCTATGAGACAGCGCGTCCTGTGCGGGTGAATATAAGGATATACAATGCCCTTGGCAGACAAGTCTGTGTGCTGGTGGATGGCTTGAAAGAGCCGGGACAACACTCTGCGTACTGGGACGGCCGGAATCAGAGGGGTGAGCGCGTAACAAGCGGTGTCTATTTCTATAAGATGGAAGCCGGCGGCTTTACCGCCACCCGCAAGATGCTGGTATTGAGGTAAGAGGGGTCTGTGTAGCGTCAGGTCTCCGCTCATGCGGTGTCAGGCTTGCATAATTGCATTTCCTCCAAGGAAATGCAATTATGCAAGCCTGACACCGCATGTTCATATTTGTTGACTCCCCGCGCGTTTCCGTTTAGGCTCATGACCAAGGAATGCTTGAAACGCTTGTCCCCTGGGATCAACCCTTTATCGAAGGGGAAGAGGCTTGGTACCGCAATCCCGCATCACCTTCACTATTGTCTTCGATAACAGACCATTCAAAAGCGAGCTGGAGCCTTCGTGGGGGTATGCCTGCCTGATCCGGGGCGCACAGAAGACGATTCTCTTCGATACCGGTGGTGACGGCCGCATCCTGCTCGGGAACATGAAGAAGATGGGGATTCACCCCTCCATGGTCGATGTTATTTTTCTCTCCCACAAGCACTGGGATCA
>JALGWN010000227.1 GCA_025774115.1 bacterium | reverse complement strand
GGTGAGCGGAGGAGGGGCGCTTGCCCGCTCCCATTCGGGTGACATCCTCTCCGTCACTCTGGATCGCCCCTACGCCACAGATGAAGTTTTCTCGATCGACATCACCTACCACGGAAGCCCATCCGCCACTGCGGGGGCCTTTGAATTCACCAGTTATGGTGGTGAGGACATGATCTGGAGTCTGAGCGAACCCTTCGGCGCCCGTACCTGGTGGCCCTGTAAGGATTATTCCGACGACAAACCGGATTCCGCCGATATCTGGAATCTGGATCACGGTTCCGGACCATCTGATTGTGGCCTCGAACGGCACCTTGCGCGAAACGGTGGATAACGGCGGTACTCTCACCTATAAGTGGCACGAACAATATCCGATAGCGACCTATCTCGTATCCGTGGCGATTCATCCATACACGGTCTTCTCGGATTATTACCACTATTCACCCACAGACTCGATGGAGATCCAGTACTACGTCTTCCCGGCTCACTACGACGATGTGCAGACCACTTACGCGATGGTCCCCGATATGATAACGGTCTTCGCCGGCTTCTTCGGCGAATATCCTTTCCTGGAAGAGAAGTACGGCCACGCAGAATTTACCTGGGGTGGCGGAATGGAGCACCAGACCATCACCAGCCTGGGTGGCTGGGGCGAGTATCTTATCGCTCATGAGCTCGCTCATATGTGGTGGGGAGACATGATAACCTGTGGCGACTTCCACCACATCTGGCTCAATGAGGGGTTTGCGGTTTATAGCGAGGCCCTGTGGGCCGAAGCGACCTATGGTTGGGCCGCGTACAAGCAGCAGATGGAGTATTCCAAGTACCTTGGCAGCGGGACGATCTATGTGCCGGATCTTTCCGACTGGAACCGCATCTTCGATCCGGATCTCACCTACGACAAGGCGTCCTGGATTCCACACATGCTCCGCGGGATAGTCGGGGACTCCGTCTTCTTCGACATCATCGACGCCTACTACGGCAGCGCATATCAGTATGGGTCATGTACCACCGAGCAGTTCCGTGACATCTGCGAGTCGGTTGCAGGCCGCGATTTCGATCAATTCTTCCAGCAGTGGGTATATGAGGAGGGATTCCCATACTACCACTACTCATGGAGTTACGAACCCGTACCCAGCAGTTACGAAATATCGCTTACAGTCAATCAGCTGCAGGAAAACGTGGTCTTCCATATGCCCATTCAGGTCACGGTAACCACAACCGCAGGTGAGACCACCTTCGTGGTGGAGGATACACTGGCTACGCAGCAGTTCACTCTCGTGGTCGAAGACGAACCCCTCATGGTGGAGCTGGATAAGGATGAGTGGATCTTAAGAATGATCTCCGAGGAGATCACCGACACCTGCTTGGATCGTGGCATCCTGGTCGTCAACGGTGTTCACTGGTCCACCTACGGCGACGAGATAGTCACTGCCTATGAGGACAGCTGTTTCTGGGGGTCCCACGACATAAGTTTCTGGGACATCTTCGCCGAACCCGCGGGCGGCTATCCCGCGGGCCTGCCGGCGCCCCTGGGCCATGGGGGTTTACCCCTGGATACCCTCAAGGACTTCTCGTCGGTGGTCTGGGTCGGCAACAACTATGGCGGTGACCTGAGCGCCTGGTACGGTGTCCCCGCGCTCAGTTACCTTAAGGCCGGCGGCAATCTGCTTTTGCTTACCCGTATGGGTCAGGATTTTGTCTATGATGCCCTGCGGTCCTATCTGGGCATCCAGTGGGCGGAAGAGAAAGAGAATACCACACGTCAGGCCACAAGCGTCTATCCCGGTCTGGTCGGTATGGCCAGGTACGGCACGCAATCCTATAACGCCGTGTTCGACACCTCGACCGTGGAGGATAAGAGCACAACCCTCTTCGTGCAGCTCAACATCTTCCCTACAGTCAGAGGTCTCGGTGTCTGGAGCAACCCACCGGAAGGGGGAACCATCCGCCAGAGCGGCGGCCAGTTCGTCTTCATATCGGGCCGGCCCTATAGATATGATCATGCCTCCATCATGAGCAACTGCGATTACATACTGACAAACCTGTTCAACGAACCGTACGACCCGGCCGGCATCGATGATGTTGTTGAGAGCGGCAGCATCTATCTGGCGCAGAATTCACCCAACCCCTTCGCGCCGACAACCAGAATAACCTTCAGTTTACCAAAGACGCTTGAAGTGAATATGAGCATCTACAACGTGGAAGGGCGGCGGGTGGCGAACTTGCTGGACGAGAGGCTCGATGCGGGGAGACATGATGTGGCCTGGGACGGCAAGGATGCTTCGGGCCGCCCCGTTGCTCCGGGGGTCTATTGGTACAGCCTTCGTACGGGAGGCAAGGCTTTGACTAGGAAGATGGTGCTTGTGAAATAAGGCCAGGCTGGTGAAAAGCACCGGTCTGCGGTGTTACGCTTGCCCTGTGTCACTGCGGCGTACCAGGAGTACGCCTCGCTCCCCAAGCCTTCGCGTGCCTTGCATCCAAGCGCTTTTGACCAGCCTGGTCCATGTGGGTGGGTGAAAAGCACCGGTCTGCGGTGTTACGCTTGCCCTGTGTCACTGCGGCGTACCCATGCAGCGTCGGGTCTCTGTGCCCGACGCTGGTCGTCACTGCATCTGAACACAGCGCTAATCCACGAGGTTTCGCCACTTGCGTGCCCGGAAGGCCATTATCAGCCAGAGGATGCCAAGTATCAGCATAGAGAGCCCGACCAGCCACATTATCATCGCCCCGGCCATGAGAGGAGCCAGCATCAGGATGACACCGATCACAATTGAGGCGACTCCGATTATGAGCGGTATCCACTCACCTGCGATATCCCTCCGCAGCCGCATAGCGGCATGGATCTCACCGATACCGTGGATCAGTGCCCAGAGGGCAATCAGATAGATAAGGAATGCGGTCATCCCCGCCGGCCATACTATTGTGACAATTCCCACCACGATACCTATGATACCCGGAATCAAATGCCTGATCCAGTGACGGTCCGGGCCGCGATGGGCTACTGCACCTACCGTGAATACAATACCTACAATAAGGACGAAGCTGCCCAGCAGCTTGACCAACACTTCCAGTATCCGGTCGGGCCAGAAGAGGGTCAGGATGCCGAAGACGACAGCCGCTATCCCCCTTGCAAGAAGCGACCACCATGTGCGCTGATACAAAGAAGCCAGAATACCAGGCATGGAATCCACCTCCTTGGGTCTACCCGGGTAAGATTATGCGAGCCCCACCGTCCCTGTCAAGCAAACCCGAGCCCGGATTGTTCACAAACCGATTCAAGCAGACTTGAGAGGCATACTAAGGAAATGTCAACAGGGTTCTCTTGCGGGGGCCAATCTGCGGCACATCCCTACCTTAGCACTATGACTTTGGCGGCGGGGCCTCCATCGGAGTGTCTTATGAGGAATACTCCGGGTCCGAGCTGGGAGGTGTCGATGAGCAACCTCTCCTGCCCACCTGCCGGATAGAGGTGCATAAGCTCTCTGCCGAGCACGTCATACACATAGCCTTCGCCGAAGGGCGCAACCAGCACAGGCGTGCCCAGTCGAACCGGATTAGGCACTGCAGTGGGCCTCGGCAGATCGCCGGCAACAGGGGTATTTCGGTCGATGCCGGCCTCTGCGGCAAGCAGGAACTCCGGATAGGCCACAAGGATGGTATCGCCTTCACCGAGGTTCTGTATTCTGAATGTGACCCTGTCGACTTCATCCTCGACGTCGATAAGGAGCTTCCAAGAGAGTGAGGTATCGATCCTTGTCCATTCGGCCGGGCACTGAACCGCTGTCGTCTTGGTTTCGAGTATCTCGTAATCGAAATCGCGTTTGGCCCAGGCGATGGAGAAAGAGGCATCGGTGCTATC
>JALGWN010000226.1 GCA_025774115.1 bacterium | reverse complement strand
GGCCTCTCATCTTGCCCTCTGAGCAGTACCTGCCCAGCGGGCCGTTCATGCTGCCCTCTATGTGATGTATGGTACCGTTATCCAAATGCTGGATATTGTGAGCGTGGGCGGGAAAAGATGCGCTCGGGAACCACATGGTGTCCTTGACACCCATCTCGTGGACGGTGTCGAATATCATGTTGGCCACAAGGTCACCGTTACGAAGGTGGTGGTGCGTGGATATGGTCATACCGTCCTTCAAGCCCGCCGCCTCCAGGGCCGTCCTTAGGCCTTTTACCACTTTGTTGCCATCGGGCGGGTAATCGACACAGGAGGCTATCGGGGGGGCGGCCTTGTGTCCGGTGGGTCTGTGTTTGCCCACGCCGGCATAGGGGACCTGCTCCTTGCCGTTTACGACAGTCGGTACAAGTCTTCCCATCGCGTTTTCTACCATCGCGCTATCCGCACTCATGACTTGTCCCTCCAGTTCTCATCCAGCTTACCTGCGGCTTCTGCAAGCTCTATGGTATGAAGTGCTCTCTTTACGACCGGGGGATCGATCATCTTGCTCCCTAAGGCTACCACCCCAAGCCCCTTGGCCTCGGCGTCCTCGAAAACGAGCACTATCCGCTTGGCTTTGTCGATCTCCTCGTCGGTGGGTGCGAAAGTCTCATTGATCACCCTTATCTGGCGTGGGTGGATACAGCCTTTGCCGTCGAAACCGAGCGACTTGGCCTCGAGCACACTCGCCCTCAAGCCCTCCACGTCCCTCACATCTGAAAAAACGGTGTCGATGGGTTGCACGTGCGCTGCCCGGGCGGCATTCACCACCTGGGAGCGCGCCCAGAAACTTTCTCTCCCCTTATCAGTGCGCCGGGTTCCCAGATCGGCCGTATAGTCCTCGAGACCTATGGTGAGAGCAACCACGTTGGGGGAGGCCGTTGCGATCTCATAAGCCTTGATGGCCCCCAGCGCGGATTCCACTATCGGCATGAGATAGACTTCTGAATCGACCTTACTGGCCTTTCTTATCTCCTGTATGCGGTCGTCCACCGCCTTCACCTGTTCGCCGCTTTCACACTTGGGGATGAGGATCACATGGACGTTATGGGGCACCACGAATCCCAGATCTCCTAAGCCCAGCTCCCCCTGGTTGATCCTCACCATCCGCTCGGCACCCATGAAGTCCACCTGCCTTAAGCCGTTGCGGACAATAAGCCTCGCGGCATCCTTCTCGGCGGGATGAACGCTGTCCTCCAAGTCGAGGATGACCCCGTCGGGCCCGTGTATGCCTGCGTTGATCATAAGCTTGGGATCGTTCCCCGGCAGGTAGAGTCTGGATCGCCTCATGCGCTCCCTGCTTGTGGGGTAGGCGCATTCGGAGCACATCTCGGGGAGATATTCGGCGCTCACCGCGTCATCCATGCGTCTTACGGCGGCTTCGAGTCTTGCCATTATGGTGAATGGAAGGGCGCCCAGGTCCTCGAACTCGACCTTGGCGTTCTTGATTCCGAAGACCTTGAGGCCCTCGATTATGGTCTTTCTTACCGAGGCCCCATACATCGACTCGACTTTGGAGGTCCCCTCCAGAACAACGCCGCCTGAAGATGTGGTCTCGATGGCGATCCAGCAATCCGACCGAACGCCTTTACCTCGCCTCCCGGCTTCGCTTCTGGCCATCACCGGCCCTCCCTTTGCTTGAGTTCATTCCTCACGTACGCCAGCAGACCGCCGGCATCTCTTATGGCTATTATCTCGGCTGGAAGCTTGGGGAAGGTGAACTCCTTATCCCCTACAGCGATCTTGCCCTCCTCCGGCTTGACATCCACGCTGTCACCTTCCTTATAGGCCTCGACTGCCTCAGGGCACTCCACGAGGACCAGCCCCTGGTTTATTGCCGACCGGTAGAATATGCGGGCGAAGCTCTTTGCGACCTCGGCCTTTATACCGACGGTCTTGAGGCCCACGGTAGGTTGTTCGCGGGAGCTTCCGCATCCGAAGTTCTCGCCCGCCATTATTATGTCACCTGCCTCGGCCCCCTTGGCAAAGTTGGGATCGAGGTCCTCCAAGAGGTGGGGCAAGATCTCCTCGGGGGTGCTGCAGGTATAGGTGTATTTGCCCGGGAACAGCATGTCGGTGTTGATACCGTCTCCGTATTTCCAGACTTTCATCGTCGCACCACCTTCCGTGCTTACAAAGAAACGCTCATACCGCTTCGCGTGGATCTGTGATCCTGCCCTCGAGCGCACTCGCGGCCACGGTCGCCGGGCTTGCCAGGTAGATTTCCGCTTCCGCGCAGCCCATACGCCCCTTGAAGTTCCGGTTGGCCGTGCTCAGGCATCTTTCCTCGGGAGCCAGCACGCCCTGGTGTGCGCCCAGGCACGGCCCGCATCCGGGCGGGAGTACCATGGCGCCGGCTGCAACCAGCGTAGCGATGGTCCCGTCCTTCGTGTCCTCCAGCATGATGTCGCGGCTGGCCGGAAGCACCAGCAGACGCGAGGCCGCGTGGATGCGCTTCCCCTCGAGTATGCCCGCGGCGGTCCTGAGATCCCCCAGCCGCCCGTTGGTGCAGGTCCCTATGAGGAACTGGTTGATCTCCAGATCGGCGTCCGGATCGGCCCAGACGGCCTCCCAGCCCTTCGGGGCGCCGGCCGCCTTAAGCAACTCCTCCGTAACCCCATCAACCGGGAAGACCGCGTTCTTGGCACCCATCTCCACCCCCATGTTGGCTATGGTTATACGCTCCTCCATGCCAAGGGGGGCGACGTCTCCGTGAAACTCAACCGAGAGGTAGTTTGCACCGTCCGCGCCGATGTCGCCGATTATGGTGAGCACGAGGTCCTTGGCCGACACGGGCCCGGCGAGCCTGCCCTCGAGGTTCACCCTGAGTGACTGGGGCACCTTGAGCCAGGTTTTGCCCGTAAGCATTATGGACGCGGCCTCGGTCCTGTCGATACCGGTCGCGAAGGCTCCGACCGCCCCATAGGTGCAGGTGTGGGAATCGCTTCCCACTATGAGCGAGCCGGGAAGCGCATGGCCTTTGGCGATCAAGACCTCATGACAGATACCCTCTCCGGTATCGTAGAAGTGCTTTATCCCATGTCCGGCCACAAACTCCCTTATCTTCTTATGGTTTGTCGCCGTCTTCTCGCTCGCCGCCGGGACCACATGGTCGAGCACTATGACCGGTGTGTCGGGGTCGGCTATACCGTACGTATCCAGGTCGGCGCCGATCTTGGAGATAATGGCCGCGGTGTTATCGTGTGTGAGAAGATGATCGGGTTTGACTGTGACGATCTCGCCCGGCTCGACGGCGGCCTTCCCGCCTTTGAGGGCAAGCAGTTTCTGTGCGAATGTAGCACCCATGTTTTCCCCCTATTTCCGGAGCAACCCCCCGCGCCTGTAGATCTCGAGCTGGACATCGGAGAAGGGTCTCACCTTGGCCTTCCGGCCCGTCGCTTCTTTGGTGACCTCGCCGGCGACGAATGCTACGGTCACGATGTCGCCGTCTGCGAGATCGAGTTCGCTCAGGTTTCCCTCCACGATGGGAAGGCCCGCGTTTATGGCATTGCGTTCATAGATGGCTCCGAACGACTTGGCTATGACCGTTTGTACCCCCAGGCTCTTAAAGCAATCCACCGCGTGCTGTCTGGATGAACCGCATCCGAAGTTGCCGCCCGCGACCACTATGTCGCCGGGCTTTACCCGCTCCGGGAAATCCTCGAAGCCTGTGAGATTGCCGAAGCAGTACCTGCCCATCTCATCGATATCGGTAACCGCCAGATGTCTGTTGTGGTAGATCATATCGGTGTCGATATTGTCCTGGTCCACGATCCAGACCCGGCCCTTGACCTCGGTCGGTGCTTCCCCCGCCGGGGCAGGCCGGTCGGGTTGGGGCTTCCGGGCAGGCTCTTCTTCGAGGGTCTTTACCTGGATATCCGCATCGATCTCATCCGGGGCGACCAGGAAGCCTCTCACGGCCGAGGCCGCCACGACCTCGGGTGATGCCAGGAAGACCTTGCCCTGGCCCTGCTTGCCCGGGAAATTCCGGTTGCCGGTGCTCACGGTCACTTCACCCGGCCCGTTCTGGCCTATCTGGCCCGCGGCGCAGCCGGCACAGCCGGCGTTGCCCACAAGCCCGCCTGCCTCTTTGAAGGTTGAGATGATGCCCTCATCGAGACATCTCCGCCAGATCTTGTCGGTCGCCGGCACTATCTTGAGGACCACCTTGGGGGCGACCTTACGCCCTTTAAGTATCGCCGCGGCGGCACGCAGGTCGTCGTAGCGTCCGTCGGTGCAAGAGCCTATGAAGGCCGAATGGATTCTGGTACCTCTGACTTCACTCAAAGGTGTAACATTGGCCGGATTGCCGGGCAGGGACACCTGGGGTTCGAGGCCGGTGATATCGATCCGGATGTCGCGCTCGTATCGGGCATCCTCATCGGCCGCCACCGCTTCATTGGTTTTGCCGGTAAGGGCCTTGAGCTCGTCGAGAATCCCGGCGTTCGGTGTGAAGAGGATAATAATGCCCGCCATTTCGGTCGCCATCGAGGCCAGCGTAATACGCTCCGAGAGGTCCATGGCCTCGGCAACGGCTCCGTAAATCTCGGCTGCATAGCCCAGAAGGCCGCTGGCACCCACCTCACCGAGGAGCGCCAGGGTGATGTCTTTGGCGCTTACGCCCGGTGCCCGCTCGCCTTCTATGAAGATCCTAACGGTGGGAGGGACCTTGAACCACACTTTCCCCCTTGCGAAGGCATAGGCGACGTCCTGGTCGCCCATCCCCTGGCCGAAGGCGCCTATCGCTCCGACTATGTTGGCGTGGGAATCGGTCGAGACCATCGTGGATCCCGGACCTATGAGGCCCTCATCGATCGCTATGTGGGTACCGATGCCCTCTGTGATGTCATAGACCCTGATGTCGTGCTTTTCCGCATAGAGGCGGATTCTCTGCTGGTTGGCGGCGTACCTCTGGTCCGACCCGGTCGGGTTGCAGTCAAAGGTGAAAAAGGTGGCCTTGGGATCGTCGATCCCGAGACCGTAGGTCTCGAGGTTCTTGACCACATTGGCACCGCCGAAATCCCTGGCGATCCGCGAGTCGATCGTGACATCCACGATGTCCCCGGCCTTAGAGGCCCGGCCCGTATGGGCAGAGATAATCTTTTCGATCAGCGTAGATCCCATAGTCCCCTCCCTTGACTTGGCCCCAATTACTCAAGAGGCCTTTGCTCCGGCGCCTCGCATAAATGTCAGTAAGTAGCCCAAGCTACGTTAGTTTCTCGATTATGGCGTCGGTTATCTGGTCGGTCGAGGCGGCTCCCCGGCTCAGGACCTCGGGTCCGCCCTTGAGTTTCATCATGTCGTAGGCCTTGACTTTGCCTTCCGCCACCACATCGGCCACCGCCTTCCTCACGCGCTCGGCCTTCTCGCGCTCCCCCAGGTACTCCAGCATCATCACACTGCTCAGGATCATGGCGATGGGATTTACTATCGAGGGCTCAAGGCCGAAGTACTTGGGAGCCGAACCATGTGTGGGCTCGAATATGGCGCAGTCTTTGCCTATGTTGGCGCTGCAGGCGAAGCCGAGGCCGCCCACGAGACCTGCAAAACCGTCGGATGCGATATCTCCGAACATGTTACTGGCTATTACGATGCCATAGTCTTCCGGATTCTTGGATAGCCACATCATCTGGGCGTCGATATTGGTTTCCCAGAAATCGATGTCGGGGTAGTCCTTCCGGATCTCTCTGGCAGCCTCTCGAATCATGCCCCCTGTCTCCCTGATCACATTGGGCTTGTCACAAAGGGTGACCGACTTGTAACCGAACTTCTTGGCATACTTGAAGGCCTCACCCACGATCCTCCTACAGGCCGGACGCGTGAAGATCCTGGTCGATATGGCCAGGTCCTCGCCCGGCATGTCCTTGAAGACGGCCATCTTGACGTGGGTCTCGAGAGCATTTCTCACATCCGGAGGAGGGTCGGTCCATTCCACACCGGCATAAAGGCCCTCGGTATTCTGTCGGAAGATCACCACGTCGATTTCGGGCTCCTCGAAGCCGTCGCCCGTCCTTCTTATGAAATTAAGAGGATTGCCCTTGAAGGTCCGGCAGGGACGAATACACAGATCCAACCGGAAGTGCTGTCTCAGCCCTACGATCGGACTGTAGTAAACGAAGCCCTTGTCCTTGAGCTCAGGCGAGATCTCCTCGGCGGCCTT
>JALGWN010000225.1 GCA_025774115.1 bacterium | reverse complement strand
AAGATAGGGCTCTATGGGCGACCGCCGGAGGTACGGCCAGCTGCCGAGGGAAATCCACGCTGTCAGACATTTGACTGGCTCCCCGGGCAGGACTCGAACCTGATGGGGCTTGGCCGGCCGGATACACCCAGAGGGCTGAGGCTGACGGCAAACACGGGATGCGGGTACCGCTGTTATCCGGCCCTGGCCCGGATCGGGTGGTTATTGCGGTTGAGCGGCGGATTGGAGGGATTCGTGCTCAGACTGTGTGGGTTCGTTCTCAAGGCCACGATTTGACATATTGGCAAGTAGGTAGCAAGGATTTCGGCCTTGTCTCGCCTATACGTCAAAAGACTGTGGATTTTACTTGACACACCTCCGAGATAGTACTTAATTTATTGCTACTATGTCGAAGGAACGTCAAAGAGACCAGCCTATGAAGTTGAATGAATTCCTGTCGCAGCACGCCGTGTTCACGGTAGACGAACTGGACCGTTTTCTGTCCAGGCGAGGATCCGCCAAGCCAAACACCCGCAAGTCGCTCCTGGCGTACTACTGCAGCCGGGGGCGGATAGTACATGTGCGTCGCGGCCTGTATGCGACCGTTCCTTTGGGAACCGATCCGGCATCAAGTCCGGTTGATCCGTATCTCGTGGCGGCCAAAATGACCGCGGACGCGGTTCTTGCATATCACACGGCTCTGGAGTTCCACGGGAAAGCCTACTCGCTCTATACGAAGCTACTCTATACATCCGCAAGCAAATCACTTCCACTCAAATTCCGATCCCATGAAATCAGAGGCGTGCCTGTGCCGCATCCCCTCCGGGCGAAGGGTGAAGAGATGTTCGGAGTCACTTGCCATAAGCGGTCCGGAGTGGAACTCCGGGTAACCAACCTCGAGAGAACCTTCGTCGACGTGCTGGATCGTCCGGACCTGACCGGAAGCTGGGAAGAGATATGGCGGTCACTGGAATCGGTCGAGTTCTTCGACCTGGATCAGGTCGTGGAATACGTCCGCTTGTTGGAGAATGCAACCACCGCCGCAAAGGTGGGTTTCTTTCTGGAACAACACAAGGAAACCTTGATGGCTGAAGATGCCCACTTGAATCCCCTGCGAAAGCTGCGCCCCCGGCAGCCCCACTATCTGATACGCGGTAAGCGCAAAGACTGCCAGTGGGTCAAGGGCTGGAACCTGATGATCCCGGTCGAAATCTTGAACAAATCCTGGGGGGAAGTGCTGTGAAGTTCTCATCGTCGGAAATTCTGCCGGTAGCCGAATCCACCGGCTTCAAGGCGGAGATGGTCGAAAAGGTGCTCCACCTGCTGAATCTTCTGAACGCCCTGAACTCGCACCCATTTCTCAAGGGGAAATGGGCCTTGAAGGGCGGCACCGCTCTGAACATGTTTGTGCTCGACCTTCCCAGGTTGTCCGCGGATATCGACCTCAATTACATCGGGGCGCCGGGTCGTGAGGAAATGCTAACGGATCGACCCAAGACCGAACAGGCAGCCCAAGCTGTGTTTTCGCGAGAAGGGTTCACCATCAAGAGAGTGCCGGACGAACAAGCAGGCGGGAAGTGGCGGTTGAGCTACCAGAGCTTCACCGGGCGGTCAGGTAACCTCGAGGTTGATCTGAATTTCATGTTCAGACAGCCACTCTGGGATATTCGCCCCGCCGATTCTCATCCGCTCGGGGATTTCCAGGCCAAGAACATTCCCGTTCTCGATCTGCACGAACTGGCTGCCGGCAAACTCGCTGCGCTGCTGGCGCGCGGGCAAGCGAGGGATCTGTTCGACTCTCACCGGATTCTCAACATGGACGATCTCGAACGCGACCGGCTCCGCATAGCATTCGTCGTTTATGGTGGGATGAACCGCAAGGACTGGAGAACCGTCTCAATCGAAGGCGTGGATTTCGATGCAGCGGAATTGGCGAGGCAGCTGCTTCCCACTCTTCACATCCGCGCAATTCAGGAGCAAGGCTCACCAGCGGAATACGGAGCACAGATCGTGGATGAGTGCAGGAAGGCTCTGTCCGTAGTGCTACCCTTCACGGATGCCGAACGGCAATTCCTGGACCTGTTGCTCGACAAAGGGGAAATCGACGCGACGATTTTGACCGCTGATACAGCCCTCCAGAATCGTATCCAAGGACAACCTCTTCTCCAATGGAAGGCTCTCAACGTCCGTAAGCATAGAGGTCTGGTCTAAATTCCGGATTTTCCGCCCATTACAAGACCACCCAAGCACAACTTTCCAGGCGACCAACTTCGTGATGTAAACGAAAGGGCACTTTCAAGGGAGAATGGAGAACCCGGGCAGGAATGTGATCACAGCCGTAACACTTTGAGAATGCGAAGGGTAGAGGAGAAAACCCCGCATCGATGGTGCGGGACTCTATCTGCAGAGCAACCAGTTGGGAAAGTGGTTGCATTCGTTGTTGGCTCCCCGGGCAGAGTTTGAACCTGGGTGGCTCCCCGGGCAGAGTTTGAACCTGGGGACCTTCGGCAGTAGATGAATCCAGCGGCGACCGTAACACCCAGCGTCAGGCATAGGGACTCGACCACCGTCGGGGTGGAACCCCGGCGTTACATCAGGGCGTAGGACAGGCCGATGGCCAGGGACTGCCTGAGCTGGCGCTTCTTGGAAATGTCCCGGTCGTAGAAGATCTTCACGTTGAGGCTAACGGTCACGTATTCCTGGACCTTGGCCACCAGCAGGTTGTCCCAGGCCACGTCGATCTCGTTCGAAGCTTCAAGATCGGAGAAGAGCTCCAGCTTGGAGGTGAAAAGCAGGCTCTCACTGAGGGTCAGTGACAGGTCGGTGACCGATTCCATGCCCAACTCTACCTTGGTATCCTCGATCTCATCCTCGGTCTCGGGGTCATCGGCATAGGGTACAGGATACTTGTCCGTGATGGTCTCCTTGACCGAGGCCCCAAGCCTCGAACTCACAACATCTCGAAAGGATTTTCTAACACCTACACTCTGAGTGAAATAGCCCGGATCGAGGAAGCCGGATATGGCCGTCTTCCCGGTGTCGTCGTACAGATAGCCGTTCGAGAACTGGGTCTGCACCGTTGCCGCCAGATATGGTTCCACAAAGAAGCCGGCCTTATGGATATAGACGGTTTCCAGCTTTATCTCATCCACCGATTTCCGTGCGTCCTCATCACCCACCTTCTGCATGCCGTATGCGAGCTTTGTGGTGTTGGCCCACTCATGACCGGCTCCAAGGTGCGTGAACCGGCCGTTAAGGCCCATCTGCCAACCCAGTGTGTTCTCGCCGCCCTGGGCCCAGTTATCGAAACTGGCCTGCGTGAGGTTGAAGCCGGCAACCAGTTCGTTTTTCCACCCGAGCGGCTGTTCGTCCTCCGCACTTGCTGCGGTCAGGATCAGCCCAGGTGCAAGGCAGATGGTGAGTGCGACAACGATAAGCCTGGTCATGTCAGTTCCCATTCGTGCCGGAGCCAATGTTCTTGCTGATAGAAACAGCTACCCTATTAACGTCTGCGGGACCGAATACTACAGTGTGCCCGGTCCGACGTCAATTCCGCAACGTATTGTGTCTGAATCCATAGTCATAGGGCCCCATCCCAAAAGCTATCGGGGTTGGACATCATGCTGAGGGTTCTTGCCCGAAGATTCCTTTGCCATCTTGGTGCCGCATTTCGTGCAGTGCATTATGTAACAAGGAACCTCGGTATACACCGCCACCTTATTGCCGCATGTCGGGCAAACACAGTGGCCCTTCGGCCTCTGCCTGGGGGGACCCATTCTCGGAGGACCGACTCTCCGAGGTTTGCCGCTGCGTTTCTTTCGCTTGCCGCCCCGCCGCTTCGACTTGCTTGCTCCTCCCACTCGACCCTGCCCACTGTACATTATCCCTCACCTCCACGTGCATAAGCACAAGACCATCAACCTGAATCTGCTGCAGCCCGGGGCCGGGTACAGCAACCCCGCACCACAGTTGCAATCGCTTGTCTTGGAACAGTCCGGCCGGCCGCCCCATCAGCTGCGGCCTCCGATGCCGTCGCCGGACACGGGAACCCATCCCCACCGCAAACCACCCTTCCCTCCGGTTCTTTAGACACAAATCGCGAAAGGGGGTTCCGGGATTATACCGGGTATCCCGAAGCCCGAACCTGAGGTCGTATCTTTTACCTGTAAAGAACCATGCCGCTTATCCTTGGGACCTCGGCCTTGCCACTCGATACCGATCCCGTCCCTGTCTTAACCTGCATAGTGCCGGCCTCGTCATCATCGACCACGATCGTCCAGTCGCCATCCGGAATACTGAAGGTCACGGCTGCCGGGTTGGGGTTGTAGAGAACAAGCACCTCTTCCCATGTGTCTCCTGAGCTACCGCGCTTGAGCCTGTAACCCACACACCTGGGCGGCAAACGCATTCCAAGACCGTCATCGAGAAACTCAAGATTCGCCGACACAGCTTCGCGTGTCTTCATCCGAAATATGGGATGCATCTTCCTTAAGGAGATCAGACCCTTATAGTAGTTGAAGATGTCCATGTTGGTGCGTTTCAAGTCCCAGCTTATCATGTTCACGGCATCAGGCTGATTGTAGCTGTTGCTGTTGCCCCGCTTGGTCCTCAGCACCTCCTGGCCGCTATGAATGAAGGGTATGCCCTGAGAGGTGAGGACCAGCACCGCCCCCATTCTGTCCATACGCTTCCGATCTTCATCGGTGACATTGCGGTCACCCCGGGTCGTCAGTACCAGTCTGTCCCAGAAAGTGTGGTTGTCATGACTGGCCACGTAGTTGAGAACCTCCGTGGGGTGGTGCGTGAAATCGTTTATGCTGCCTTCGATGCCACGCTTGATCTTGTCGATACTGATGCCCGCCTGGACATAGCCCTTGTTGAGGTCGAAAACACCACCCTTAATAGCATCCCTGAAGTGGTCGCCGAAGACGGCAAAGCCCTTGTTTCGCTGGGATCCCTTACCCGTGGGACTAATCGGCGTCTCACCGCCGGTCCAGGGTTCCCCGTGGATCACGATGTCGGGCTTTATGGCCCTGCACTCCTCGACGATCCGAACCACCGTTTCCATATCGGTGAGACCCATGAGATCGAACCGGAACCCGTCCACGTCATATTCCCGAACCCAGTACTTGCATGATTCGACAATGAACTTGCGCATCATAAGGGCTTCACTCCGGGTCTCGTTGCCGGTGCCGGAACCGTTCCAATAGGTGCCGTCATCTCGGAGCCGGTAGTAGTAACCGGGCACCAGGCCTTCGAAGCTGAATATCCTGTTGGGCCGGTATTCCGCCGTGTGGTTATAGACCACATCCATCACAACCTTCATGCCTTTCTTATGAAGGGCATCCACCAGGAGCTTAAACTCCTCCACCCGCTTGTCGTTATGTCTCTCGGTGGCGTACCAGCCGTCGGGGGAGTTGAAGTGGACCGGCATGTAGCCCCAGTTATATTGCTCGCTCGCCTCATCGTTGTCGAAGTCCTGAATAGGCATCACCTGAACCACATTGACACCGAGCTCTTCGAGATGGTCTATGCCGGTCTTGATGTCCGGATACCCCGGTAAGGTCGTCCCGGTTTCGGTGAAGCCCAGATACTTACCCTTTCGGGTTATCCCGGAGCCGGGGGCTATGGTGAAATCCCTGACGTGAAGCTCGTAGATTATGGCCTCGCTCCTGTCAAACTCCGGATGTGGGGCGATCGTGGTACTGTCATCGACGATCATGCCGCGCCCGCCGTGTGCGGTATTGCACCGGGAATAGGGATCGATCACTTCCAGGCCGGAATCGAAGCCAGGGTCCGTACCTGTAGCCTTAAGAGTGTAATACTGGCCGATGAGATCGCCTTCCACCATCGCTTCCCAGATGCCGTTCCCCGCATACTGCATCTGGTTGGGATCCGCAGTCCCGCCCTCGGGCTCGCTATAGAGCATGACCGTTACCTCGGTGGCGGTCGGAGCAAACACCCTGAACACGGTCCGGGCCGGGGAATAGACAGCTCCCATCTCCTTGTCCGTATAGAACTCCGGGCTGTCCAGAATGCCCCTGACCTGAAGCGTGGCGGGCTTGTATCCTTCCACCTCGACGGTATACCGGGAAAGCG
>JALGWN010000224.1 GCA_025774115.1 bacterium | reverse complement strand
TAAAGACTTGAGCTTTGTTTTGTTGTGGAGAACATAAGGGATGGGAGGGTAGTGATGGTAACCAGGATAGGCAACCTACTGATCATGGCTTTCGCCTTGAGCGTGGCTCTTCAGGGGTTGGGGTGCGAAAGCCAGGCGGGCAGGCCGGAGGCGTCGGAAACAACCGGAGGCGAGGTGAATAGAGGAATGGATAGCAAGGACACGAACTTCGAGAGAGCCACATTCGCGGCTGGTTGCTTTTGGGGTGTGGAGGCCGCATTCAGGCAGGTGGATGGGGTGGTCGAGACCCAGGTAGGCTATGCCGGTGGGCAGACCGAGAGTCCCACCTACAAGGACGTGTGTTCGGATCGGACCGGTCACGCCGAAGCCGTCGAGGTCATCTATGATCCCGGAAAGGTATCCTACGAAGACCTGCTTGGAGTCTTCTGGTCCATACACGACCCCACCGAGTACAACCGGCAGGGACCGGATGTGGGAAGCCAGTACAGGTCGACGATATTCCATCATAACGGGATGCAGGCCAAGGCCGCAATGGCGTCGAAGGCCGAGCTGGAGAAATCGGGCAAACTCAAACGCCCCATTGCGACCGAGATCGCCCCTGCCGGTCCGTTCTTTAGGGCGGAGGATTACCACCAGCAGTACTATGAGAAGCGAGGCATAGGGAGTTGCCCGACGTACTAAGGGCGCCGGTCTTCCCGTGGGATCGCCTGATCCCCTGGGATGGCGCCTGTCAACCGTCTCACCGGGGATAGCCGGGGTGCAGTGGGTGTGCCCCGGTTCTTCTCTGCTTGACAGTTTCTTCCCCCGGGCACTCAACTCGCATAGCGGAGGGCCGGCATCCACAGGCCTTGGTTGGTCTTAGGACCTCCATGGCCGGCCCGGCCACATTTGGCTTTACCCGAATCCCGGGTTTGCCATAGAATCGTCATCAGTCGTAAGCAGCTTGTTTTCAAAGAAAGGAGGCATTCATATGACGCTATCGGGTTATACCACAAGGGTCATGCTCGTGGCTCTTCCCATCATCCTTGCGGCATCGGTTGCGGGAGCAGGCCTCGAAGACCAGTTGGCTGTTTACTCGGGGGATAATGCAGAAGGTTACCTGGGGCCCCTGGTGGAAGCAATCGGAGCGAATCTCAATAACGGGCTGTTCCAGTCTTCACTCATCCCTCTGACGGGCTTCAATGCCGGCTTCGAGCTGTGGGGAATGGCAGTCTGGTTCTCGGATGACGATGAGACCTTTAAGGCAAGGACCGAAGGGGGATTCAATCCACGTTCCTCTGCTGAGGCTTCCACGGTTGTGGGTCCGGGGGAGGCCGTGACCGTAACCGGGGAGGGTGGGACCACCTTCATGTTCCCGGGCGGCTTCAGCCTCAATTCCTTTGCTCTCAGTATACCTCAGATTCGGTTCGGGTCTTACCGGGGAACCGAAGGCATCTTTCGGTACATCACAACCGACCTGGGGGATAGCGAGCTGGGAGATCTGAGCCTCGTTGGTTTCGGTCTCAGGCATAACATCTCGCAGTACTTCGGGCCGGACTTTCCACTTTCGATGGCAGGCGGCTTCCTCTGGCAGCGTTTCAAGGCAGGCACGAATGAAGACGGAGGGGACATATTCAAGTCAACGGCTTGGACAATAGGCCTCCAGGCAGGGAAGATATACGGCAACCGGTTGACCAACCTGGAACCTTACGCCGGGCTTTCCGTAGACAGTCATGCCATGGATGTGGCCTTTGGCAGCGAGTCGGAAGGAGCATCGTCTATTGTCGATCTCTCTTTCGATCCCACTCGCTCGCTGAGGCTCACCCTGGGACTGCTTGCGAGGTTTGCGATTGTGCGGGCCCACGCCGAATACAATGTGGGCAAGCGCAACAGCTTCGCTTTCGGGTTGGCCTTCGGCAAGTTCTAACCGCCGGAAACAGGGGGTGAGATACAATGAGAAGATTAGGTTCTGCCATGTCGGCCGCAGTCGCTCTGTGCCTCCTTCTCGGTGGACCGGGTTGTGTCCTGGAGGAGAAGGTAATCGAGGTTGTTCTCACAGGTGAGACCTGTGCGGAGTTCCCTGAAAACCATGACACGGAGGAATATACTACGCCTGTGACGATCGACTATGCCGCGAAGATAGACGATATCCTCACAGGCGAGGGTCTGGGCCGCTCGGATATCGCCGCGGCCAAAGTGATGAGCGCGACCTACCAGGTTACGGTGTTCGACCATAGCCATGACTGGACGATCTCCGGGTACATAACGGTCGAGCACTTGGGCAACGGGGGACCTGCGAGGATCATTGACTACACCGACCAGTCGCTCCTGGCGGCGCAGCCTGCGCCCCTCCCGGCATCACTCAACTCGGCGGGTGTCTCGATAGTCAACGAGGCTCTCCAGGCCTATCTCAACAGCGGGTATCCTATGCTGAGGTTCGAGGTCAATAACGGCAGCGTGAAGCCGACGCCGGATGGGTCCAACAGACTGATATTTACCTGGGAAGCCTGTATCAAGATCCATGTGCTGTACCAGGAAGAGTTGGAGGTGCCCGACCCACTATAGCCCGGATTATTCACAAACCTTCTGCTGCAACGCCGTGCTTGTGACGTCATAGCTTGAGCGGTGACGCATTTGCCAGCACTGGCGGCGTCATCCTTGCTCGCCGATCCTCCTAAGATACGCCCTCAGTCCTTGAGTCTCTTAAGCAGCCAGGCCATGTTGAGACCCAGGTTCTTCATGGTCGCGAGGCCTTCCAGATCCTCCTCAACTTCGCCCACGTCACGCCCGATTCCGAGGTTCCAGTAGCTCGATCCCGGAACGATCATCTGGCTGATGAAGAAGAAGTGGTTTACGCTGTTAAAGGCGTGGATGGCGCCGCCACGCCGGACGGCAATCACGGCTGCTCCGACCTTTCTTCGGAACATCTCACCGTTCGCTTTCGCCACCAGACCGGCCCTGGCTATGAGGGCAAGGGTCTCCGGTGTCGCATTGGCAAGGGTCTCCGGTGTCGCATTGGCAAAATAGGTGGGGGAGGCCAGGATGATCCCATCTGCGGCCAGCATCTTGTCGATGCATTCGTTCACGATGTCACCGATCACCGCGCAGTGATGATCCTTGTTTTCGAAGCACTTGTAGCACGCGATACAGCCCCGGACCGGTTTGCCTGCGAGCTGGACGAGTTCGGTTTCTATCCCTTCGTTCTCAAGTTCGGCAAAGACATGCCGGACCAGAAGCGCTGTGTTTCCATCCTTGCGGGCACTTCCGTTAAAGGCAACGACTCTCATGTTGATGCTCCTCAGAATAGGGTTTCATTCGATCCATGTGCGGATCGATTGTACCGGACTCGGCAGGCCCCTTTCAAGCAGGTTTTTGAAGGGGCCGCAGCACTGCATCCTCTCTTGAATTGCGGGTCTGCTTCGCTCCGGGGCCATCTTTGTAGCGTCGGCTCTCCGTGGCCGACGTTGGTCGGGTTATTGCCCTCGCTCCCGTCGCGCACCAACTTATGGGTTGACAAGGGCGGGGGGGTGGACTTATTTTCTCAGTTGTGCTAAGATAATAGGCGATCGCAGCCGCGGTCGCCTCATCGGGATATAACAAGGTGGCGCCATCGTCTAGGGGTTAGGATAGGTGGTTCTCAGCCATCAGACCGGGGTTCGATTCCCCGTGGCGCTACCA
>JALGWN010000063.1 GCA_025774115.1 bacterium | reverse complement strand
TAACTTTATCAGCATGCAGGACAGAGCGAAGGAAGCCAGCGTCAAGGCGAACATGCATACTCTGCAGCTCGCTTTCGAGGATTTTGCCGTACAGACGGACGGTGTATATCCTGATGGCGCTGCCTCCGTGACTCCCGGTGGCGAAACGGTGCAAGACCTGTGTCCGGATGATGCATATCCTGACAATCCGTTCATAGGTGGTGCAACCGTTGCGACCTGGGATGCAGATCCTGCTGCACAGGGTGTGATCGGGGCCAATCCGGCGAATACTACTGATTACATTATCAAGGGCTTCGGCAAGTCGGCTGTGCTCTCGCTCGAACTGACGACTGGTATGTAGCCGGACGCGAGCTTCGATCAAAGGGTGGTGGCTTCGGCCGCCACCCTTGCTCTATTTGTACCTTCCCCAATCCCACGCAAACACTTGTCTCTGGTGAATTATGGTGACAGCTTACTTAATTCCCATACTTCGGAATTAAGTAAGCTGTCACCTTAATTCCGACGGCGTTCCTGTGCCGACGTGATTTAGCTTGATCTGAGATCGGACCTATGGTAAACTAGTCTCACGAGCGGGAAAGCAGTATTGCGCCCGCTTGTATTGCATTTGGGCGAGAGCATCGCAGAGTGTGCCGGAAGCCTCAGGGGGCTGACGACATGCAGAATGATAAAGGTTTCACTCTGATTGAGATGCTCATTGTAATGATAATCATCGGGATCCTGGCGGCAATAGTGATACCGAATTTCATCAGGCTACAGGACAGGGCGAGAGAGGCCGGCGTGAAGTCAAACATGCACACGCTTCAGCTGGCCTTTGAGGATTTTTCGACCCGCTCTGACGGTACCTACCCCGATCATGCGGCCTCGGCAGCTCCCGGCGGTGAGACAGTGGAGAACCTTTGTCCTCAAGGACAGTACCCTGACAATCCTTTCACAGGTGCCGCCACCGTGTTTTCCTGGGATGCCGATCCGGCCGTCGCGGGACAGGTCGGGGCCAACCCCGCCAACACCACCCACTATCTGATAAAAGGGTTCGGAAAACGAGGCTTGCTGACCCTCGGGCTTACCTCCGGGAGCTAGATGCCCTTGTGAGGAGTTCCCCTCCCGCCTCAATGAACACCGGTCACTGCGGCGTACCCAACTGTACGCCTCGTTCCTGGCGACTTCGCGTGCCTTGCATCTGAGCATTTCTAAACAGCGTGGAGGCTAGCTGCTGGAAACACTCATCCCTCGTCGCTGCGACGTACGCAAAAGTACGCCTCGCTCCTCACGACTTCGCATGCCTCGGATCCGAATGTCTATATTCAGCCGGGATCCGCTCGGCTATTTGGTAACCCCATCTGCTGCGTTAGGCTTGCCACCGGTCACTGCGGCCCAGCCTGTTCAAGAGTACCCGTCTCCTTCGTCATGCTCGTCCCTCGTCCCTGTGACGACGAACCTGAGTTGCACAGCATTCGTTGCCACGGGCGCGGCGCTCCGTTAGTACAGGCACCCCTGAGTGCACTGGACTAAAGCCGGCCCAGGCAAATGCCGAAATTCCATGGGGATTCGGAACAATGACCAATGTGCGGGAGGACACCCCATGAACGAGATTCTCAGGTTTGAGGGTACCACCAAGGTCCTTCGATCGGACCTGGCCGGCAGACACCTCTATACGCTGGGTCCGCTGGACCTGGAGGTTATGCGAGGTGAGATCTTCGGGTATCTGGGACCCAACGGGGCGGGCAAGACGATAACCATAAAGCTGATGATGGGTCTCCTGAGGCCCACCAGCGGGAGGATCGTGTACTTCGACGGGTCGACCCGGATCCAAAAGGCGAGACAGAAGTTGGGGTTTCTGCCTGAACAACCTTACTTCTATCAGCATCTCACCGCTCGAGAGTTACTGGCTTTCTACGGCCACCTCTTCGGCCTGAGGAATGCGGCTCTAAGCAGCAGGGTCACGAGCCTGGTACGCTTGGTCGGACTTGACGAGCACGCCAACACCAGGCTCTCGAAGTTCTCCAAGGGTATGCTTCAGAGGATAGGCCTGGCTCAGGCCCTGATAAACAACCCCGACGTTGTGATACTGGATGAGCCGCTGTCGGGTCTCGACCCCATAGGCAGGAGTGAGATAAGGGATCTGATTGTCAAGCTGAAGGGGGAGGGGAGGACGGTTTTCTTCAGTTCCCACATCCTGCAAGATGTCGAGATGATCTGTGACAGAGTAGCCATACTGGCGAACGGAAAGATCCTCAGAATGGCAGTGGTACCCGATGTGCTGTATGGAAGTGTGACCAGCTATGAAGTCCTTACGTCTAATGCCCCTCCGAATCTGATTCGGAAGCTGAATTTGGGAATGGTATCCGCCAGGGGCGGTAAGACCGTGATCACGATGCCGCCGGATAGCGATTTGAACACAAGTCTGAAACGCCTGATCGCCATGGGCGTATCGATAGAGGCCGTCAATCCGCTCCGGCAAACCCTTGAGGATTACTTCATGAGAGAGCTGAAGGGGGGCGAGGGCCCGGCAGTCAAGACCCCGGGACCGGGGCACAGGATGTTCGCGGGAACTTCAAAGGAGAACGGGTCGTGAAGACGATAGTATTGGCGCAGAACACCTTCAGAGAGGGCGTGCGAGATAAGATATTCCTTGCGGTGGTGGTATTCGGGGTGCTGGTCCTGGTGAGCAGCTTTGTGATAGGCCCACTTTCACTTGGAGAGCAGACCCGAATCACGCAGGATGTCGGGCTTGCATCCATGTCGGCTCTCTGCTTTCTCATTGCCATTCTCATCGGTACCGGGATTGTCTTCAAGGAGATCGAGCGGAAGACCATTTACACCGTGCTTTCAAAACCGGTCAGCGGATGGGAACTGATACTTGGCAAATTCCTGGGGCTTACTGTGATGGTCGGAGCGCTCACACTTGGAATGAGCGCAGTCCTTCTCACGGTTAACTGGATCGTTACACATCAATTCCATCCCGGCATCCTGATAGCCATTCTGCTTATCTGGATGGAGCTTATCCTACTGATAGCCCTGTCCATTCTGATGTCCACGCTTTGCTCGCCGATTCTCGGGGCCATATTCACGCTTATCCTATATGTTATCGGACACACGAGTGGAGATCTCAAAGAGCTCGCTGTCCGATTCGGGTCACCCTCGGTCGGGATATTCAGCAAGATTGTGTACTATACCCTGCCCAATCTCGAATACCTGAACGTCAGGGGCAAGGTGATCCACGGTGTAGAGGTGGAGGTGTCTTACGTGGTATTCGCATGCGCATATGCTCTCCTCTATGCATTGGTCTTTCTCACCCTGGCAACACTCGTTCTGGATAGGAAGGAATTCAAGTGAACAAGCAGGCGATGATATCGCTGGCGGTGCTCCTGGTGGCGGGCTCCCTGATATACGCATTGGGGGCGACGTTGAACTTCCATCGGTATTCGGATGATGTAGTTGAAGAGATGATGTACTTTCCGTCTGGGCATCTGCTTGAAGTCGCCAGCCTGGGATATGAGACACTTGTGGCCGATCTTCTCTGGCTGAGAGGAATCCAGTATTATGGACAGCACCGCAGGACCGACCGGAGTTACCCTCTTGCCGAACATGTCTTCTCCACAATAACCGATCTTGATCCATTGTTTGTCGGAGCCTACAGGTTCGGGGCATTTGTGCTTACGCAGGATGTCGGACAGCCGATTGCCGGTATCAGATTGATAAAGAAGGGCATGCTTCACAATCCCGGGCGATGGCAACTACCCTTCGATCTCGGGTTCCTCTATTTCATAGAGATGGACGACCATGCCAGCGCCGCCCACTTTTTCCGGTTCGCATCCTGGCAGGACAATGCTCCCGAATTGGTCAAACGCTTCAGTGCTTTCGCATACAGGAAAGCGGGAAAGACCACGATAGCCAAGGCCCTCTGGGAAGAGATCCAACGGTCCAGTACCAACAATGTCATGAAAGAAACCGCTGATTACGCTCTCAAGAGTATACTCCGCGACGAACTGGCTGATTCGCTCGCGGTCCGGGTGGAGAGATTCCGCTCTTCCACCGGCAGGCCGCCTCGCACCCTCACCGAGCTCGTGGGAGCGGGGCTGTTGCGGAGCGTGCCGCCGGACCCCTTCGGAGGCGAGTATTTCATGGACTCAGAGACCGGCACAGTCCTCAGTACCAGTGCGGTTTCCGAAAAGGCCGGCCATACCAAGAGGTATGTCGAGAAGCTGCTTCGGCGCTATTGCAGCCAGGAAGGGGACTACCCGCGATCGCTCACCGGCCTGGAAGACGCGGGTTTTGTGGAAAGTATACCCCGAGTACCAGGCACGGATACCGAATACGATCCTGAAACCGGGACGGTTGACTATGTCCTTATCGTGGCAGGAGAGCAATGACATTCGATCTCAGGCGAGGCCTGAAGACACTTCTTCGATGGGTCTGCCTTCTTCCTAAGGATATCACAGGTTCCTCATCGGCGTCCCGGCATCGGTTACCCGATGTCGATGACGACAAGGACATCGAGAGTGTGCTGGAGACCTTCCGGCATCTGATTGCTCAGTTGACCCAGGACGGTGGGGAACTGGGCCAACTCTGTGCGAAGGCCGAGCGGAAGGCCGCGCACTATGCCCTTCTGAGTGAAACCGTGATCGAGTCGGTGACCAGCGGCATCATCGTAGTCGATACAGCCGATCGCCTGCTCTTTGCCAATTCGTCGGCAAAGAGGACTCTGGACCTGGAACCGGAAACCCGCGTGGTCGGCATAACCCTAGGCGCATTACTAAAAGAGGGAAGCGAGCTCCGGCATCTGGTCCGCCGGTCCCTGGAGACCGGTACCAACGCCTCGAGAGAGATCAGGGAAGTGGTGACTCTGGCCGATAGAGGTTTGCGGCTTGGCGTCAGCACATCCTGTGTCGGATCGGGGGCTTCCTCCGTCGACGCGGTCATAGTTGTTTTTACCTCCCTCGGGGATGATCCGAGCCCTCTGCCTGAGTCGGGCAGTGAAGCCGCGAATGCCGTAGAAAGACAGAATTACCTTCGGGGCGTCTTGGACTCATATGATCTTATCTCCGGTCTCTTTATGGCCTTCGACCGGATCGAGCAGAAGTCGAATAGCGGTACTCTTACCACATCGGAGCTTCGTGAGTTCTCCGCCAGCCTGCGCCGAGCCTGTGATACCCTGATGGCCTTCGCCCTCTCTTTGGGGGCAATCGATTCTATCCCCGAATTGGTTGACACAAACAGTGTCCTGGAATCGGTAATCATCAGGACTGGGCTTGACGGGGATTCCAGGCTCAGCAAGCGGTTGGCAAGCGGTTTGCCAATGGTCAAGACCATTCGCAAGGTGCTGGAGGTCGGCCTGGGCCTCCTGATCAAAGGCTGCATGAGCCAGAGCCATAATGGTGTGGAGGTCGCTTCCGTTCTTGAGACCGGGGGCTCTTCCTCTACGGTAGCCATAGATGTGAAAGAGTTGAGCCCGTCCAAGGCGGTCTGCAGGGTGGGGACCTCGCTCAGGGAATTCATCGGCGGTGGGGATATGCAGAGGGAGGCGGGTCTGTTTCTCTTGGCTTCTTTGCCCTCCGATGGGCATGCGCTTCAGGCTGATCAGGTGGACGGCATTTTTCACTTCAGTCTGAGAATGGGGCCGCCGATGGACAAAGAGGTAGGGCCAAGTGGGAGGACGGGGGAAATATCAGACAGGGGAAGAGATGAGAATCGATAGGTTTGCTGTGACTAGACTGCAATCCATTGATTGCAATTCGAGAGCCGCTTGTGTGCGTCTTAGGATTTGCGTTCGCCAAAGGCTTGCAGTGACCAGGATTCCCGAGTGGGGGGTCTCGGCATGATAGTTGCTATTGTCCAAACCTTGTGTTTTGGATCATCTTCTCTTGGCATTCCCAAGAGGTGTAGAAAATGCCACTGATCTCAAAGAAACAAAAGACGAGTGTCGGTCTTGACGTAGGTAGTTACTCCGTGAAAGCGGTGGAAATGAAGGAGACGCCTTCGGGGAGCCAGATAGTCAACATGGGAATCAAGAAGCTCCTTCCCGGGGCTATTGTCGACGGCGAGCCTATGGATAGAGACGCCGTGATCTCGGCGATCCGTGAAATCTACGAGGATACGGGAATAGACAACAGGGAGGTAGCCAGTGCAATCTGCGGTCGGTCCGTGATTATCAAGAAGGTCAAGATGGAAGAGATGGACGACGAGACTGCGCGTGAGGTCATGACCCTCGAGGCCGAGCAGTATGTCCCATTCGAAAAGGAAGAGTTATCGGTCGACTTCGAGATACTGAGACGGGGCCTTTCCGGTAACACCATGGAAGTCCTGCTCGTAGCGGCCAAGAAGGACAAGGTCCTTTCCCACATGGAGTTGATCAAAGACGCGGGACTTATCCCGGCTGCCATCGATGTGGACACCTTCGCCGTTCAGAACGCTTTTGAGCTCAACTACCAATATGAAGAGGGAAAGGTCTACGCCCTGATCGACGTGGGTCTCAGCGCTACCAACATAGGGATAGTACGTGACGGCATACCGCTTTTCAACAGGGATGTGCCCGTCGGTGGCGAGAAATTCGTTGAGGGCATGCAGAGAAAACTGGGTATCACGTCGGAGGAAGCCAGGGCTGCTCTTGAAGGAGTGCCCGGCGCCGCCCCGGAAGGTGTTCTCGCAGCCATCGAGTCGGTGGGTGAGGACCTGGGTGTAGCCGTAGAAAGGTCGTTCGCATACCTGCGATCTTCGGGTGAAGCCGAAGCGGTGGATAAGATCTACTTGAGCGGTGGAGGCTCTCGCATAGCCGGACTCAAGTCGTTCCTTGCAGATCGGCTGTCCATCGCGGTAGATGTGAGCAATCCATTGCGCGAAATCCAATTCGAAGAGGAAGTCCTGGGTGCCGACCCCGTAAGTATTGCGCCGTCGCTTATGGTGGCGGTGGGTCTGGCGGCGAGAAAAGGGGGCTAGGCTATGATACGAATTAACCTCCTGCCCAAAGAAGAGAAACCTTCAAAGGCGATATTGCTCTGGAGAAGGATATTCATCTGGACGATGATCGGCGCTGCACTTGTATTGGTCGTGGGTGTGGGGTTGCATACTCTTCACTCCTACGAGATATCCAGTCTGAAGTCGGACATCGCAGATGCCCGGGCGGAACAGGATAAATACAAAAAAGAAGCTGAGATGGTCACAGAGCTGACCCAGAAGAGGAAGATGATATCCCAGCGGATCAAGGTCATAGAGGATCTGGACAAGAACCGTTTTCTCAGGGTTCAGCTCCTGGATGAGCTTGTACGCAGTGTGCCGGAGTATATCTGGCTGCACTCCTTCCAGGAGGCCGGAGGAAGCGTTGCTCTCCGTGGAAGGGCCTTCTCGAACCTTGCGATCTCACGGTTCATGGATTCTCTGGAAGGTAAGAGCCATGTCGATTCGGTCTATCTGCAAGTAATCAGAAAAGAACAACTGGATGGTACGCCGGTCCTCAACTTCGAGCTCGGCTATCAGACCAGTACCGACGGGGAGGATGCTGATAACTTATGAACGTCAGAGACTCTCAAGTTCAAAAAGGGATTGTGGGCATGGTTCTGATCGTGGCCCTGGTCTGGCTCATTTTCTTTACCGATTACCTGCCTTTCTCGCGGCAGCGGACCTCCAGGGAACTGGGGGAGGTCAAGAGTGAGCTGCAGACTGTTGCGGGAGAGCTCCAAAGGCTGAAGGCGGCGGTGAACAGCCTTCCCAAGATCGAGAGAGAGCTGGAAATGCTCCAGGCTAAGTGGCGTGCACTACGGGGGCTTCTGCCAAGAGAGAGTGAGATGAGTTTACTCCTCACCGACGTCACGACTGCCGGGATGAAGGCCGGTATTCAGTTCACGCTCTTCGAACCGGGGCAGGCGGAACCCTACGACCTCTATACCCGCTACCCGATCAGGATCGCTGTCACCGGCGGCTACCATCAGGTGGGTAGGTTCTTCGACAACATGTGTAACATGGGGAGGCTGGTAGGCATTTCCGATGTCGGCCTCAGGCAGATTGAGGAAGGGAAAGAAGCTGTGACAGTCGAGGCCGCTGCCACCATATCGGCATATGCATATAAGGACGCGGAGAGCGGTGCAGAGACCAAGTCACAGAAACAAGACACGAAGTAAGAGATCGTTGAAGGGGTAAGACCAAATGCCAGCGAAAGCAAAACAGATGCTGATGTTCTTTCGAGGTAAGCGGGGCGCAGTCCTGCTGGTCGCGATAGGCGTTGCTTTGTTCTTCGTGCTCGGCGGTCACCGTGTGGTATTCAACCTGGCCTTGAACGAGATGGCCGGCTTCCTCTTGGGAACCGGCGATATCGAATACCAAGAGGTGGCCGAGACGCCGGGTACCGAAAGCATCGAAGAAACGGCTGTCAGTGAGCAGGAGGAGGAACCGTCCCGGACGGTGGTACTCTCCGCCAGCACACTTCTGGAGGTGGTCCAGGCGACCGAAGCCCTGGCTTCGGATCTGGATGAAGACCGAACGGAGTTGGCTCAGGCCGGCTCAGATATCTCAGGAGCCGGGGGCGAGACCGACGAGGATGCGCCGCCCAGACGCACGATCCAGACCTACACGGCGAACTTCCTCAGGGATCCTTTCCAGTCTCTGATTGACAGGGACGAGAGGGCGCCGAGCAAACTGCTGGATGTATCCAGTGCCAGGATGGTGGGCTCGGTTTGGGGTGATTCGGGCATCATAGCACTTCTCGAGGACGAGGCCGGTAGAAGCTATGCTCTGAAAGTCGGTGACAAAGTCGTCAACGGACGGGTTATATCGGTGACACCTGCTTCGGTCACTTTCAGTATAACGATATTCGGCCTGACAAGGTCAGTTACTTTGGAACTTGCAGAAGAGGGTGAATGGTGATGGTACGAATGAAACGTTCAAGGTTTTTCGGACTGTTCCTTGTATTTGGTGTTGGGATCTTCGCGGCCGGGATCTGCATCGGCGCCATTCCCGAAAGCGAGCCCATATCCATGGACTTCCAGAACGCGGACATTAGAACCGTGCTGCGGAGTTTCTCAGTCTATTCGGACAAGAACATCATTGCCGGTTCGGAGGTGAAGGGTCCGGTTACCGTTCACCTGGAGGATGTCCCTTGGAGGAAAGCTCTGGACGTCGTGCTGAAGGCGAACGGCTATGCCGCCATGGAGGAATCTGGGGTTATCAGGGTCGCTCGCTGGGACCAATTCCTCAACGAGGATATCAAGATCAATGAAGCGGAGAGGAAACGGGAGGACCTGATACCTCTCACGACCCGGATAGTCGATGTCAGTTTCGCGCAGGCCGAGGAGATGATAATGCCTCTGGAGGGCATCCTCAGCCGCAGGGGAGTGCTCGAGGTCGATGACCGGACCAACTCCGTCATCGTTTCGGACATCCCGATAAGAGTCGATGAAATCGCAGCCCTCGTCCGCAAACTGGACAACCCGACTCCTCAGGTGGAGATCACGGCCAAACTGGTCGATCTTGATGCCCGTGTCACACGGGAACTGGGGATAAAGTGGAGTGCGGACGGTGTCACCATCCCCGGCATTCAAGGTGAGTTTAACGCCGCAGTCGATGTTACAGGCCAGATGGAAGCCACGAGCACGACCCAGACTGCGGTTTCGCAGCCCAAGGCGGAGCTATCTGTCGGTAAGATATCCGGGCCCAACGGCTCTTTCGAGGCAACCATCAATGCACTCGAGAGCCAGAACAAGGCTACCATAATTTCCAATCCCACCATCACGACGATGAACAATCGGGAAGCCATAATCATAGTAGGAAAGAAAATACCTCTGATCGTCAGCGACGAGGCGGGCAATCCGATAACCCAGCTGACAACGGTGGGAATACAGATGAGGGTGACTCCGCATGTCAACAGCGAGACCGGCGAGATCACCATGGCCCTTCATACGGAAGTCAGCGACCTCTCCTCCCAGGCCACCGTGCAGGGAGGTATCATAATCGTGACTGCCGAAGCCGATACCCGGGTGATGGTCAAGAACGGGGAGACTGCCGTTATCGGCGGTCTGATCCGAGACAACGACAGCATTTATGAAAGCGGTATCCCGGTCCTGAGAGACCTGCCCTTGATCGGGAGGTTTTTCGGCTCGAAGTCCAAAGTGAGTGAGAAACGGGAACTCTTGATATTTGTTACGCCTAGGATTGTTGAGTGAAGGTGATCGGGGGTATATGAGATGAATCCAAGAATGCGGAAGATCCTCGCTCTGGTGATTCCATTCCTGGCACTTGCATGTCTGCAATGCGGCGAAAAGGAGGGCTCGCTCAATCCCATCATTGAGACCGAGCCGCCGCAGTATACGATCGCATCGTTGACCGTGGACAAGGCCAGGATAGAACCGGGCGAGGCCTCGGAGATCGAAGTAGTAGTCCAGGACAGAGAGGGAGCAGCGGTTGCCGGTTATGAAGTCGGGTTCAGCGTGGCCGGCAACTTCGGTAATGTCGGCGCCACGGACATGACCGACGGATCGGGCATGGCAACGGTCACCTACCAGGCCCCTGCCACGACCGGTGTCGCCGCGATCACAGTGAGTGGGGACGACCTGCTTCCCAAGACAACACATATACAGGTGGGAGAGGGAATCCTTGTGGCCTACCCTCCCAGCATACTGGCAGACGGGTTGTCGACGGCGGCTGTCTATCTCATGCTTGTGGACGGTGAGGGCTTCCCCGTCGAAGGAGCCCAAGTCGCCTTTTCGTTAAGTCCGGAGCTCGGGATGATCTATCCGGCTGCGACCGAGACCGATTCTGTCGGTTACGCCGAGGCCACCTATTATAGCCAGGCCGGCTTCGCCGATGAGATAGTGACAATCGAGGCCGAGATAGCCTATGAGGGCACCAACTATACCGAACTGGCTAACATATATATGCGCGGTGTCTCCATTATGATGGACGCCGATCCGGCGGAAATACCGGCCGACGGGGTGTCGGCGTCAATGGTGATGGTGTGGCTGAAGGAGACATCCTCGGGTACGCCCATAACCGGGGCCGAACTCACGTTCGGCACGAACCTCGGGTCCATCGGCGGATCCGCCGTAACGGACCAGGAAGGCTTCGCGAGTGTATATCTCCTGAGCGGGATGGCTGACGGTGTGGCTGAAGTGGGAGCCGTCTACGGCGGGTTCGAGGCCGTCACCTATGTGAATTTCGGCCAGCTCAGTCTGGCTATGAGCGCGCCTTACGGCAAGATGGTCGCAGACGGCAGCTCGTCCCAGATGGTGGAGGCGACGCTGCTTACCCTAGACAACACACCTGTGAGTGGTGTGGAGATAGACTTCACCACTTCTCACGGGGCGATCACCAAGACCGCCTCCACGAATGCGCGGGGCAAAGCCAAGGCGTTGCTCACGAGCGCCGACTATGGGGTAACGGCTACGGTCCGTGCCGCATTCAGTGGCACTCAGGAAAGCATTGAACTCGCTTTCGAGAACCCGGTGGTCTCGGTCAAGGCTTCACCCATGACCGTCATTGCGACGCCGTCCAATTCGAGTCTGATCACGGCATATGTGTCCTTTGCTGGTGGAGCTCCGGTGCCCGACAGTACAAGGGTCCGGTTCGCGACCACCGAGGGGACCATCTCCGGTATGATGCTTACGCGCTCGGGAATGGCCGTGGCTGAACTTCGTCCTACGGGTGTCGCAAATGACGAAGTCGAGGTCACAGCGGAATGCGGCAACTCCGCGGCGACCGCCCAGGCGCTGTTTATAGCCGACAGTCCTGCCAACGTTTTTGTGTCCGCACTGCCGGATACCATCTCCGGCGGCGGCGGTTCCTTCTCGACTATAGTGGCGGAAGTGAGCGATCTCTATGGCAACCCGGTCGCCGACGGCACACTGGTGACATTCAGCGTTACCAGCGGGAACGGTATCGTGACCCCCACCGTGCTGACCGAATCGGGTGCGGCCATCGCCCAGTTCGCCCCGACCGGCGGAGGTTTGGCCACTGTCAGGGTTTGTTGTGGGACCTACTGCTCGGATGCGGGTGTGGTCATCCTCTCCGAGGCTGCAGGAACCATAGTCGCCGATCCGGATATCGCCTGGATATCGGTGGCCGGTACCGGCGCAGGGGCCACGGCGACCATAGTGGCCCACGTTTACGACTCCCATGCGGTTCCGGTCGATAATGGTACGGATGTGACATTCGCCGTCGAATACGGACCGGGGGGTGGGGAGTACCTTGACAGCCAGGGTAACGGCTACGGACCGGTCGTGAAGCAGACCGCCGGAGGTATGGCGTCGATAGGTGTTAATGCGGGCACCAAGCCCGGTACGATTCTGCTTTCAATCACGGCCGGTGACTACGCCGCGACTACCGCAAAGATCGGGATCTCCGCGGGGCCGGCCGATTCGATTCTGCTCAATGTCGGTGAGGGTGCTGTAAACGGCGACGGCACTTATACTCTCGCGGTTGCAGCCATCGTGCGTGACATGTATAACAACCCGGTGGAGAACGGTACCGCGGTCTACTTCACGCTCGACAGGTCGGATGTGGCCTTCATCAATCCTGAGGCATATACCGGCGGCCAATATCCTTGCGTGGAGCTCGACGGGGCCCCCATAAAGGGTGTTTCCAGGGGCTGTCTGACCTATCCGAGTCAGTCGACTTTCGAGTGTGTGGGCATACACGCCAGTACCGCCGGGGGCGAAGTCGAAACCGAGGTTCATTATACGCTTCCCATTTTTGACGGCGAGATAGCTTTGCAGGCTCTGCCGCCTTCGCTTAACGGTACAACCGGTGACAGCTGTGATATCTACGTGACGATCGGCGACCACTACATACGCGGAATCGACAATGCCACGGTGGTGTTCACGGTCGACGGCGACGGCTATGTCACGAATTACCTCGGTGTCACCAATGACACCGGTATGCCCTTGACCACTCTGGTGATTCCCCCCGATACCGAAGCAGGCAAGATCAAGGTCAAGGCCAAGGTCTGGATGATCGATGTCGAGGGTGAGCTGGACATAACGATAAACGAATAACTTTGAGGGGGTAGGACAGACCATGAGGTTAGTCATCTTAGCAAGCTTGGTTGCAGCACTGGTGCTTCCTTCGCTGGCCGCGGCAGCCGGGGTAGGCAATCCGGCCACTCTGGTGGGCAGGGAAAACTACGGGTTCACGCTGGAGATCGAGAATCAGAAGAAAGAGGTCGAGGGCGACCCTGTCGAGTCCAGGCGTTACCTGGGCAAGATCATCTGGGGTTTCAGAGACAACATCGATCTCTACGCCAGATTGGGCGTGA
>JALGWN010000223.1 GCA_025774115.1 bacterium | reverse complement strand
TGAAGGCCTTTACACCTTCTCTCACGTCGCGAGATCCGAAAACAAGCCCGAAGAGATCGGCCTCAAGCGCAAGCCCGTCATCCAGACTCATGTTGAGACCGCGATCCACGGCTTCGAGACAGTATTTTACTGCCAAGGGCCCACGTTTCGCAATAGCCTTGGCCGTCTTTTCACATTCGGCCATGAGCTCCGCCTGCGGGACAACCCTGTTTACGAGCCCTATCCTCTCGGCGGTTGCCGCATCGATCGGGTGGGCGGTGAGTATTATCTCATAGGCCCGGCCCTTCCCGACAAGCCTGGGAAGACGCTGCGTCCCGCCGTAGCCCGGGATCAAGCCGAGATTGACCTCAGGCTGACCGAGCTTGGCATTTTCGGAGGCAATCCGCATCGTACAGGCCATGGCGATCTCACAGCCGCCCCCGAGCGCGTACCCATTGACTGCGGCGATCACGGGCTTGCCGAGCCGCTCTATGAGGCTCAGGAGCTTCTGGCCGCGGATGGCAAAGTCCCGCGCACCATCGGGTTTGAGTTTCATAAATTCCGGGATGTCGGCGCCGGCGACAAAGGCCTTGTCCCCGCTACCGGTGAGGATTACAACCGCCACGTGCCTGTCCTTGCCCATCTTCTCGAAAGCATCCGTCAGTTCTTTCACGGTCTTTATGCTGAGGGCGTTTAAGACCTTGGGCCTGTTTATGGTGACATAGCCTATGCCGTCTTTCTTATCCACCAACAGGTTCTCATATGCCATACTCCACCTCCGTGATCCTATAAAAGCAAAGTCTCAACCGATTCCGGATATGCCTTGGCCTTCTCCGTTCCTTTAAGCACTCGGAGCGTACCGAGCACGAGGGCCTTCATTTCATCCTGGCCGGGATAGGTCCTGACCGGGGCTATGTGCTTGACGCGCGCCCGTATCCACCCGGTAATCATCTTGCTTGCAGCCAGCCCACCGGTAAGGATAATGGCATTGACCTTGCCTTCGAGCACGGTGGCCATAGCACCGATCTCCTTGGCGATCTGATAGGCCATCGCCTCATAGACGAGCCCGGCCTCGCGGTCTCCGGTCTCCGCCCTTTCCTCAACTTCCTTGGCTGAATTGGTGTTGAGATAAGACACCAGGCCGGCCCGGCCGATAAGCGCCCGCTTGGCATCCTCACGCCCCAGGCCGTTGTCGAAGATATAGTCTATGAGCCCCATGGCAGGAACGCCTCCCGCACGCTCGGGTGAGAAAGGGCCTCCGCTATTGGCATCGTTGGCATCCACCATCTTGCCTTTCCTCAGGGGACAGACCGATATGCCGCCCCCAAGATGGGCGACTATGAGGTTGATCTGGTCGAGCCGTTTGCCCAGGTCCCTGGCTGCCATCCTCGCCGTTGCCTTTATATTGAGTGCATGCACCAAGCTCCGACGTGGAATGTCCTTGTGTCCCGACAGGCGTGCCGGGGGCTCGAATTCATCCACGCTCGGCGGATCGACCATGAAGGCCGGGATACCGAGGTCCCAGGCTATACCAAAGGCCAGAACGGGTCCAAGATTCGCAGCATGCTGCCCCTGATAACCCTCGCGGCCGTCCTGGATCATGAGTTCGTTTACCTTGTAAGTGCCGCCCACCACCGGTCTCAAAAGCCCGCCACGACCTACAACGGCCGAAAGCGATTCGAGGTCTATCCCCTTCTCGCCAAGGGTCTCGGTGATCATCCGCTTCCGGAATTCGTATTGGTCCCAGACCTTGTCGAACTCGGAGAGATCCAGATCTGAATGGCTTATGGTATCTTCGAGAACAGGTCGCTCATCATCGTAGATGGCGATCTTGGTGGATGTCGATCCCGGATTGATGGCAAGAATTCTGAAACATCTCCCGGCGGCCCTTTTCTTGGCGGTGCGGGAACTCCCCGCCTTCGCCTTCTTACTCGCGGCGCCGGTCCTTCGCCTTCCGCCATGTTTCTTAGCGCTCATCGCCTTCACACCTACAGTCCAATATCCTTTGGATGGGTGAGGATCCTACGTACTTTGCCCACCTTCTCGATTCGCTCGATCGCGATTCCTCTCGCGGCCCGGTAGGGTGGGATGTTCTCCCTTCTCGCCCGTTCGAAGACCCTCACGAGCATGTCATAGATGCCCTCGGCCCTTTTCAGGCTCTCCTCCTGGGATACGGCCCGCATCCTGTCGGCGCTCTGGAAGAGCTCACCCGCGCTCAAGACGAAATCAGGAGCATAGAGGATTCCCTTCTTGTGAAGGACGTCTCCCAGCACATCGGATTCGAGCACATTGTATGCCCCGCCGGCGATGATCTTGCACCGGAGTCTCTTCAGGGTCTTATAGTCTATGACACCCCCCAGCGCACAGGGGGAGAAGATGTCGCAGTCGCGGCCGAACACCTTATCGGGATGCACTATTTCCGCCGAGGGGATCTCATCCTGGACGCGCTTCATCGCGTCATAGACGATATCGCTAATGATGAGGCTTGCCCCCTCTTGGTCGAGATACCTTGCCAGATGGGTGCCCACCTCGCCGATACCCTGGATCAACACACGTCTACCCTTTAAGGAGGAGACACCGTAGACCACCTTGCAGCAGGCTTTCATCCCCCAGAAGACCCCGTAGGCCGTGACTTTGGCACCGTCCTTATCCCCTCCCCCGCTTGCCACGAAGGGTGCTACGTGCTTGGTCTCACGCTGGATGTATCTCAGATCCTTCTCGTCGGTGCCCAGATCGCCGTAGGTCACGAACCTGCCCAGCAGGCCTTCCACAAAGCGTCCGAAGGCGCGGAAGTAGGCCTCGCTCTTGTCCCGAAGAGGATTACCCCAGAGTACCGCTTTCCCTCCGCCGGTATCGCAGTCGGCCACGGCAGCCTGATAGGTCATGCTTCTGGAGAGCCTGAGGGCGTCCTTCACGGCATCGTCCTCGGTGGCATAGTCCCACATCCGGGTACCGCCCAGGGCGGGACCCAGGGTCGTATCGTGAATAGCTACTATGGCCTTGAGATCGGTGGTCTTGTCGAAACACAGAACCACCTCCTCGTGGCCGTGCTCATCCATCAGGTCGAATATGGAATCCGTACTCATACTCTCCCTTTCCGGTCGGGGCTCAGGTCTTTTTAACATACCCCGGGGGCGTTGTCAAATCCTTCGGTGCCTTCGGGGTGCCTTCGGTGTCAGGCTTGCATATTTGCATATCTCCGTGAGAGATATGCAAATATGCAAGCCTGACACCGCCTGGGAGCTAAAAAGCGATTGACGATCCAACCTTCTTACCCCTACAATAGGGACGATTGTGCCTTCTACTCTGTACGGCAGATAACGAAAGCAGGCGAAGTTACCGTATCACGGCGTGTCTCCGTCTAATCGAGCCCGTAACGGCAGGTGATCGACTTGGCAAAGAAGACTCGGGAGAGCATCGAGGATCTCAAGAAGCGCAAAGACAAGGTGGCTATGGGGGGCGGCAAGGAGCGCATCGAGAAGCTTCATAAGGCCGGGAAGGTCGTCGGCGACGGCGTGGTGGCAGGCCATGGAACCGTGGATGGAAGACGGGTCTTCATATTCGCGCAGGACTTTACAATCTTCGGCGGGACGATGGGTGAGATGAATGCCGTGAAGATCTGTCGCGTGATGGACCTTGCCATGGAGAACGGAGCCCCGATAATAGGCCTCAATGACTCAGGCGGTGCGCGTATCCAGGAGGGTGTGGCAAGTCTGGGTGGGTATGCGGATGTCTTCCTGAGAAACACGCTGGCCTCTGGGGTGGTACCCCAGATATCCGCGATCCTGGGCCCCTGCGCCGGAGGTGCGGTCTACTCGCCCGCCATCACTGATTTCATACTCATGGTCCAGCACACCAGTCACATGTTCATAACCGGTCCCAACGTGATAAAGTCCGTGACCGGTGAGGATGTTACCTTCGAGGAGCTCGGAGGGGCCCTCACCCATGCATCCAAGAGCGGGGTCGCGCATTTCATGTGCGAGGACGAGTATGACTGCTTCGCACGCATCAAGAAGCTCCTGGGCTTCCTGCCCCAGAACAATCTGGACGATCCCCCCAGGCGGGACACCACGGACCCGCCGGACCGCACGGAGGACAGGCTCAACGAGGTAATCCCGGACTTACCCACCAAGCCTTACGACATACTCGAAGTGATAAGACTCGTGGTGGACGAGAGCGATTTCTTCGAGGTCCACGAGCAGTATGCGCAAAACATAATAGTGGGGTTTGCGCGCCT
>JALGWN010000005.1 GCA_025774115.1 bacterium | reverse complement strand
TCAGGATATACACCGTCCGTCTGTACGGCAAAATCCTCGAAAGCGAGCTGCAGAGTATGCATGTTCGCCTTGACGCTGGCTTCCTTCGCTCTGTCCTGCATGCTGATAAAGTTAGGAATGGCAATAGCTGCCAAGATTCCGATTATCACCACTACGATCATCAACTCGATCAGCGTGAAACCCTTCTGATTCGCCATCTCTCTTCACCTCCTTCGCCCAGGCTATTAAGCCCTAAGTAATTGCTAACCTGATTATTAGCAATCTCCGTACCAGTTTGGTGCAATCGACATACTTATCTCACCCGCACCATTACTGGCTCTCAGCGCCCCGTACTCGGACGCGTTATGCCATCGGACGTTTGACATTGCAGTCTGCACCCTCACCAATTGGATTTTGCACTGCCCACAGGTTCGCGGCCCACCCTGTCGCATCCGTACCGCTGAAGCTTGCGATACAGGGTAGAAGCGTTTATACCCAGAATAGCCGCCGCCCGTTTCTTGTGCCATCCGGTCTCATCCAACACCTTCAGTAGATACTCCCTCTCGAGCTCCTCAAGGGTGAAGTTGCTTGTGGAGACCACTGATCCGTGCCTCTCAGTCGGAGACCTGCGCAGTCTCTCAGGGAGACCCTCGGAGGCTATCACCCTGCCTTCTTCCAGTATCACGGCCCTCTCCAGAGCATTCTCGAGCTCCCGTACGTTGCCCGGCCACTCGTATCTCATCAAGACTTCAAAAGCCTCCGGGGACAGTGACTTCTGCGATCTTCCTACTCCTTCACAGTGGAGCCTGAGGAAATGATCGACCAGCAGCGGTATGTCGTCCTTTCTCTCCCTCAGAGGGGGGATTCGAATTGGAATCACATTCAGCCGATAGTAAAGGTCGGCTCTGAACTTGCCGGATTCCACGTCACTCTCGAGATCGGAATTGGTGGCCGCGATCAGCCGGACATCCACCTTTATCGGCTTTATAGCGCCGACAGGGATGATCTCCCGCTCTTGGAGTACCCTGAGAAGTTTCACCTGGATCCCGGGTGAGGTCTCACCCACCTCATCAAGGAAAAAGGTGCCCCTCTTCGCCGCTGCGAAAAGCCCGTCCTTGTCCCTTATGGCTCCCGTGAATGAACCCTTCACGTGTCCGAACAGCTCGCTCTCCAAAAGGGTCTCCGGCAGAGCACCGCAGTTTATGGATACGAACGGGCCCTCTGTTCTGCAGCTCTTGTAGTGAATCTCTCTGGCCACAAGTTCTTTGCCGGTTCCGCTCTCACCGGATATCAGAATAGTGGAATCGGTCTCGGCAACCTTGTCCACCAGAGCGAAAACCTGTCGGATCTTGTCGCTCTTGCCTATGATCGGCCTCTCAGAATGGTTCTTTCTCAGCTCTTGCCGCAGGAACTTGTTCTCTTTGCGAAGCTTCCGCATCTCGATGGCTTGCTTCACCATCTGTTTGATCTCTTCGTTTCGTGACTGCTTAAGAAGATATGCGAACGCTCCTTTATTCACGGACTCGATGGCAGTCTCCATAGAAGCATGCCCGGTCATCATTATCACCGGCACGAAGGGATCGATGCCGCGAATGGTCGTCAAGACCTCTATGCCGTTCATCCCCGGCATCTTGATGTCCGTGATTACTGCATGGAAGTTCTCTTCCTTGAACCTCTCGATCGCTTTCTCACCCGATTCACAAGTCACAACCTCGTAGCGTTCCTTGCTGAGGAGGATCCTAAGAAACTCCCTCATTCCCTCTTCATCTTCGACTACCAGGATTCTCTCATCAGCCATGTCCTGTCACTCCACTCAGCATCTGCTGTCTTCGACAAGCCCACACTCAGGTAGCGCCCCACAATAACCGTCTTCACAAGTATTTCGTTCAAGAGGCAGATACACCGAAACCACGGTGCCTTCCCCCCTCGTGCTTGTGAGATCAATCACGCCTCCATGTTCCTCCACGATCTTGGAGGCTATGGCAAGACCCAGCCCCGTGCCGGATTTCTTGCCGGTGTAGAAGGGACGGAACACGTGCGCCAAGACCTCCTCATCCATACCTTCCCCATTGTCCCTGAAAACGATCCTCGCACACCGCCCGAGGTCGTTCTCGACTTCTCCGTCAAGCGTTATCTCCAGCTGTCCCGAGGTTCCCATTGCTTCAATAGCGTTAACGGCGAGGTTGTAAAAGACCTGTTTCAGGTTCTCCTCGTCCACCGGCAGGGTGACATCGTCGGCCGTATCCAGAGTCACGCGGACTCCGTCCACGAAACGGGGGTGATTTCGCACCATGCAGACCACCTCGCCGAGTATGGAATTAAGCGAAACGCGCCGGAACCTGGGGGGCCGCGATCGGGCAAACTGGAGGAAATGGTCTATGATATCTCTGAGCCTTTCGGACTCTTTGACCACCAGATCGACCAGATTCCTATCCTCCCCCTCCTTTGGCAGAGAGTCCCTCAGTATCTCCACCGAACCACAGATCGAGGCCAGGGGAGTTCTTATCTCGTGGGCTATACCCGCGGAAAGCTCGCCCAGGGCCGCAAGCCTGTCGGCCAGCCGAATCTTCTCGGCCATGGTCTTGACCTCGGTGAGGTCCTGAAACACGCATACTGCTCCCGTACGGCTGCCTTCGTGATCGGTCATAAGCGAAACACTCAGGCCGAGAGGAGTCCTCGAGCCGTGATTGTCCGCGTATACCTCTGCCCGCTTCTCCTCTTTGCCCTCCTCGAGAGCCCTTACCGTTTTTTCCACCATCTCAGGAGTTATGGATCCGAGGACGTCGTGTATTCTCCTGCCGCGCAGGTTGTCCGCGGCGACCCCGAGTATTCGCGACGCGGCCTGGTTGACCTCGCTGACCACATACCTTGTGTCCAGGGTAATGAGCCCGCTGTTCATACTCTGTATTATCAGGTTGGTGTCCATCCGGGCCCGTTGGAGCTCGGTGGTCGTGGTCTTGAGCTTCACCCCAAAAGCCGTCACACGCCGTGACACATACCCGCTCAATGACGCGATCAAGTAGAAAAAGGCCGATTGCAGCGCTATGTTAAGAAAGAGGTATGCAGTCGCCCTTCCCTCCGGCGGGATGCCTATGGTCTCATCGATCGCCGCCTCACGGACAAGAGATGCAGCGGCGAAAAGGGCCGTCGAAAGAGTCGCGGCGATCAGTGCACCCCTAAGGCACAGCAGAATCCCCGCGACGAAGACGGTCACCAGAAAGAGCACTGTGAAATGGCTGTATGCCCCTCCGGTGAGGTAGACTACCCCGCCCTCCACAAGCAGGTCAGCGACCAGCTGAGCATAGACCAGGGGCCTGAGGGCGTAGCCGGACTTATAGAGCATCCACCACGTCGCACTCAGCGGGAACACCACAAGCAACAGACCCACCACCGGCGTCACGCCGGCCGGATCGAGCCCAGTGGCGGTCAGGAATGCTATCACCGACAGGACTGCTCCGACACAGATCACCCTGATGATGATCATTAGGCGGCACAGACTCCTGAGTTCCCTGTCTTCGTGTTTCGGCATGGCTTTTATCACTCACCCATTATGACGCTGACCAACTTGAACATCGGCAGATACATCGCCACAAGCATGCCACCGACGATTCCGCCCATGAGAACGATCATCACGGGCTCAATCACCGATGTCATGGTATCCACCGCGGCATCCACTTCTTCGTCGTAGAAATCGGCAATCTTCGACAGCATCTCGTCAAGAGCGCCGGTCTCTTCGCCGACCGAAATCATCTGTACCACCATCGGCGGGAATATCTCCGATTCCCTGAGCGGAGCGGCAATGGTCTGGCCGCTGGAGATGCTGGCTCTCGTCTTCATAACCGCTTCCTTGACCATGCTGTTGCCGGCTGCCTTGCCGGTTATCTCGAGTCCCTCCAGTATCGGAACACCGCTGCTGACCAATGTCCCAAGGGTCCGAGTGAACCTGGCAATCGATGACTTAAGAAGGACCTGACCGAGTATCGGTATCTTGAGCAATACTCGATCTATGTTCTTCTTGCCGCTCTTTGTGTCGTTGTATTTTTTCAAACCGAATATCACACCGAGAGTCACGCCCAACAGCAACCACCACTTGGTCGTCAAGAACCCACTTATGGCCATAACAACCTTGGTGGGACCCGGCAGATCACCCCCAAAGTCAGAGTAGAGCTTCGCGAATGTCGGGATGATGAACACAAGCATGAAGACGGTTGCGCCTATGGTGACAATGAGAACCACAGCGGGATAGGCCATTGCGCTCTTGACCTTGCGCTTGAGGTTGTCCATCTTCTCCAGGTACGTTGCCAGCCTCCCGAGGATAACATCAAGCACACCACCAGCTTCACCGGCCTCGACCATGTTCACGAACAGATCTCCGAAAACGGCAGGATGTTTCGACAGGGCATCCGCAAGCGTCGCTCCCGATTCCACGTCTCTCATCGTGTTGGAAATGATCTTCCGGAAACCGTCTTTTTCGGCCTGTTGGGACAGAATGTCCAGGCACTGAATAAGAGGCAGCCCCGAATTGATCATCGTGGAAAACTGCCTGGTGAACACGGCCAAGTCTTTGGTGGAGACACCCCCGAACAAACCGAGTCCCTTGCCCCTTGCCTTTTCCTTGGCGGAGGTAAGCAATACCCGTTTCTTTCTCAGAGTGGTTATCAGCTCGGCTTTGGAGCCGGCTGTCATCTCACCGGTCACGAGTTCTCCACCCGTCGTTCGACCCTTCCATTGATACAGAGTAGCCAAGATCAACCGCCCCCTTTACTTGCAGAAGGATTTATCCGTCTCCCGGAGACTGCCACGCGCTCTGCTCCGCGCAAGCATCTGCTCGAACTCCTGGACGTCGGGGCTTCTGCCCATGGCGACCTCCAGCGATATCTGCCTGGTGACATAGAGACGGTACAGAGACTGATTCATGGTCTGCATTCCGAACTTCTGTCCGGCCTGCATCAACGAGTAAATCTGATGGATCTTCTTCTCCCTTATCAGTGCGCTAATGGCCGGGGTGCAGACCAGCACCTCGGATGCAAGCGCTCTACCCTTGGCCCCGAGCTTCGGGAGGAGCTGCTGAGTGATTACTCCTTCGAGTACAAAGGCCAGCTGGGCCAGGATCTGACCTTGCTGGTGCTCGGGAAACACATCCACCATTCGATTGATACTCTCGTATGTCGAGTTGGTGTGAAGCGTAGCCAACGTGAGATGGCCGGTTTCAGCAATGGTCAGCGCGGCGGCGATGGTCTCGAGATCCCGCATCTCGCCTATCAGAATCACGTCGGGGTCCTGTCTCAGCACAAACTTGAGGGCGGCGGGAAAAGAATGGGTATCGGCCCGCACTTCACGCTGATTCACTATAGACCGTTTATGATGATGCACATACTCGATAGGGTCCTCGATGGTCACTATATGGCACCTGCGCTCCGAGTTGATCTTGTCGATGATGGACGCCAAGCTGGTCGACTTTCCGCACCCGGTAGGACCCGTCACAAGGATCAGACCCTTATGCTTGTTGGACAGATCGTTCACGACCGGGGGCAACCCCAGCTCTTCGAACCCCATGATCTCAAAGGGAATCTGACGAATGGCACCGGTGGTCACGCCCCTCTGGAGAAAAACATTGGCCCTGAACCTGCTGACTCCCTTGATCCCGAAGGAGAAGTCCAGTTCCTTGTCTATTTCAAAGCGTTTCCTCTGCTCGTCGTTAAGAATGCTGTATAGTATCTGCTTGGTGTTTTCCGGAGTGAGCCGTTCAGTTTGTGACGAGACAATCTGGCCGTCGATACGGTACTGCGCAGGAAGGCCCGCCGTAATGTGAAGGTCAGACGCACGCAGTTTCACCATTTCTTCGAGAAGCTGGCGCAAAGATAGCATTTCATCATCCTCCGACTGCCATTAATCGTCTCTTGCAGTCTCTCTGAGAACCTCTTCAACCGTGGTTATACCCGCCTTCAGCTTGAGAAGAGCATCTTGCCTAAGGGTCAGCATCCCCTCAGACATGGCCTGTTTCTTAACTCTATCAGTCGACGACCTATCCAGTATCATCGTCCTTATTCTCGGGGTGACCGGCATAACCTCGAAGAGGCCTTGCCGTCCCGAATAGCCGGTGTTATTGCAGTTCGAGCAACCCCGACCCTTGTAGAATTTCATGCTCTTTGCTTCTCCGGGCGACAGTCCCAACTCCCGTACTGCCTCCGGATGCACATCGATCTGGGTCTTGCACTTTGAGCAGACCTTTCGGACCAGTCTCTGGGCTAGCACAAGATTCAGCGAGGCTGCCACAAGAAACGGTTCAACACCCATATCAACCAGCCTGTCTATAGTGCTAGGGGCGTCGTTGGTATGGACCGTGGAGAGTACGAGATGACCGGTGAGGGCCGCCTTGACGGCGATGGAGCCGGTTTCTGAATCCCGGATCTCACCGACCATTATTATGTTGGGATCCTGTCTGAGGAATGCCCTCAGAGACCTGCCGAAGGTAAGCCCTATATCCTCATGAACCTGAACCTGGTTTATACCCTCGAGACTGTACTCAACGGGGTCCTCGGCCGTCATTACGTTCACATCTACGCGATTGATCAGGCTCAGGGCGGAGTAAAGCGTGGTGGTCTTTCCGCTTCCGGTTGGACCGGTTACCAAAACCATACCGTAAGGGGATTCTACCGATCTGATGAAATTCTGAAGCGCGGTGGGCTCGAAGCCGAAGCGATCAAGATCCAGACTGAGATTGCCCCGGTCCAGAATTCGCATAACGACCTTCTCTCCGAACACCGTAGGAAGCGTAGAGACCCTTATGTCGACCGTCTTGTTGTCGACCCTGACCTTCATCCTCCCGTCTTGTGGAAGCCGCTTCTCCGCAATGTCCAACTCCGCCATGATCTTGATCCGGGATACGATTGCATTTCGCATTTTGGCGGATTGCCTGATGAGTTCGTGAAGCGTTCCATCGATTCGGAAACGTACCCGGAAGTGCTTCTCCGAGGGCTCGATGTGGATATCGCTGACCCTCTTTCGGACGGCATCCGCTATCATAGAGTTCACGAACTTTATGACGGGCGCCTGCTCGGCTTCCTCCAACCCTTCATCGTCCTCGGCCTGGTCCTCGAGAAGCTCGATATCCTCCTCGCCGAGGTCCTTGACTATCTCCTCGAGGTCGTCCTGGGCGTTGTAGTACATCTCGATCGCGGCCCCCAGGGAGGAGTCGGTGGCCACCATCGGCTTGATCTCCAATCCCGTGATGAACTTGAGATCGTTTATGGCACACATGTCGGTCGGATCGGCCATGGCAAGGGCCAGTGTTCGGCCGTGCTTATAGATCGGCACGACCTTGAACTTGGCTGCGACATCGGGCGGGATGAGTTTGAGAACCGAAGCTGGGACTTCAACTCCCACCGGGTTAACGGCTTCCACGCTGAAGATATGGGTCAGAAACTCAAGGAGCCGTTCCTCAGACAGATACCCCAGCTTGACAATGGCCTTCTCGAACGAGATTCCCGCGGCTTCGGCTTCCCTCGTAATAGCCGCGGCATCCTCACTCTTAAGAACACCGATGCTGATCAACTTCTCAGGGATTTCCGTCTTAACGGCCATGGTTAGTGTTAAGCCCCCCCAAAACAATCCAGCGTAAGAACCCGGTCAGGATAAGTCTGCAATACTCGTACCAGCACGGCGTCTGCCAAACCTTGCCTGCTACCGATATGGATCTGTAAAAACGGCAAATGCCGTGGCCTTGCACGGGCGAGCAATACCGGCATCCTTTGCCATTCAGGGTTGCATCATGCACGTCATGTTGCAGAACGCAATGTCTATCAATCACAGCCCGGAGCTACCTCCGTAGTTACAAGAACATATGGGGCGATACGCTCAAGTGTCTTTTCCCCGATGCCTTTCACCTCGGTAAGTTGGCCGAGGTACTTGAAACAGCCGTTTCGCTCGCGGTAATCGACGATGGCCTTAGCTTTCTTGGGCCCGATGCCCGGCAAAATCTCCAGCTCACCGGCATTTGCAATATTGAGGTCAAGCTTTCGAAACTCCCCACGCACGTCATCGATAGACGCAACCGGGAAATCGCAGGTCTGCCGAAAGACAGTAGTCCCATCTTGTTGTCTGTCAAACACTTCTACGATTATGCCGATTGCCAGCGTGATTACTAAAACCGCGCCCGCAAATCTTTCTTTCCCATTCATCCGCCCGAACACCACCCTTCATGTCATCGTCAGGGACTTGCCTGTAGTTTAGATATCGTTTGATAATTCAGAAATGCTGAGGAACCCGGGGGGGAGGCTTCCGAATAATCCGGGCTAGAGTAGACCGGATAGACCTTCTTCTTCTATGCGTTTGACCAGATCCTTCACCTCCTCCCCCCTCTCTCTTCGCATCACCAGAACCGCATCATCGGTGGCTATAACGGTTATGCCCGAAACTCCTAGGGTGCTCACCACCTGTTTGTCCGTGTAGATGATGCAACCGTCCGTGTCTATGCCGACATGGCGTCCCTGTACGGCATTTCCCATTTCATCCTTGGGCATGTATTTTGAGAAGGAATCCCAGTTTCCGAGGTCATCCCACCCAAAGTCGGCCGCTACCACGCATGCTGCATCAGTGTGCTCCATCACCCCATGGTCTATCGAGATATTCCGCAGGGCTGCGTAGCAGGCCGCCAGCCGGTCTTCTTCATCCGGCGTGCCGAAACAATCCCTGCAGGCGTCGAATTCACGAGCCGTGTCCGGTAAGTGTGTCTTGATTTCTTCGAGTATCGACGAAGTCCTGAAGACGAATATGCCTGCGTTCCAGAAGTACTCACCGGTTTCAAGGTAGGCTCGGGCCGCCTCGAACAAAGGCTTCTCGGTAAACTCGGTCACCTTGAAGAAATCCAGATCTCCATGCCCCGCGACCCGCTCGCCTTTCCTTATATAGCCGAAACCGGTGGCAGGGCGATCCGGCTTTATGCCGAGCGTGAGATGCCGGCCCGACTCCTCGACGAAATCCATGCCTGTTGCGAGGACCGTCCGAAAACGGTCTTCGCACTCAATGAAGTGGTCTGCCGGAAGAAAGGCAAGAACCGCGTCCCCGACCGTGGAATCGATGTAGGCGGCTGCATACGCTATGCAGGCTGCGGTGTTCCTGCCAACCGGCTCGGAGAGGACTCTGATATCGCCAAACCGGTTCAACACGCGCGAAGTTTCCGCGCGCTGCTGTTTCTGGGTCACTACGATGATATTCTCGAGGGCGAAAAGCGGCAGCAACCTCTCGACGGTAAGCTCGAGCAACGTCTTGCCACCAACCAGTTTGATCATCTGTTTGGCTTTGGCCGCCCGGCTCAACGGCCAGAAGCGCCGGCCGCTTCCTCCTGACATTATGACCGCAAATCTCAAATCACGCCTCCGGTAGACAGACGTGCTTGCCTCCCACATCCTGAAGCGCGCCCAATACCTCCCGGCTGATCTCCTCCAGCCTTTGCTCTGACTTGGCCTCGAATCTGAGGACCAACACCGGCTGTGTATTGGATGCCCTTACCAGCCCCCAACCATCGTCAAAGACGATTCGCACGCCATCGATGTCGATGACCCTGTGACTCGATTCCAGACGCGACTTGAGGTCGTCGACGATTCTGAACTTCTCGCGATCGGGACAATCCACCCTGATCTCAGGCGTGGCGTAGTACTCGGGGATATCGGCAAGCAGCGATGACAGACCGCCATCGTGCTTCGACAGGATCTCAAGAAGGCGCAGAGCGGCATAGATCGCATCGTCGTAACCGTAATATCGGTCGTTGAAGAATATGTGGCCGCTCATCTCACCCGCAAGCAGTGCACCTTCCGATTTCATCTTGCTCTTGATCAAGGAATGACCCGTCTTCCACATTATCGGAATACCGCCGGCTTGCTCGATAGCCTCCACAAGAGCCTGTGAGCACTTGACTTCGAAGATCACCTTAGCCCCCGGATTGCGGGCTATGATGTCCCTTGCCAGAATGATCAAGAGCTTGTCACCCCATATGATCTCACCGTTCTCGTCTATGACTCCAATTCGGTCCGCGTCACCGTCAAAGGCAATACCTGCGTCATAGGCGCCGGTCGTCACTTTCTCGATCAGGGCCTCAAGATATTCCGGCACGGTGGGATCCGGATGGTGATTCGGGAAGCTGCCGTCCGGCTCGCAGAAGAGATACTCAGACTCAAAGCCGAACCTCCCAAAGAGATCCGGCACTATTACGCCGGCGGTGCCGTTGCCGCAATCCAGAGCCACCCTTATATCATCACCGATCCGGATATCGCCGGCGACCCTGTCCATATAAGGCCCCTTGGCATCGGCAGTCTCGAACTTTCCCTTGCCGACCGTGAAACGTCCCTTCTCAGCCAGGTGCCGTATCTTCTGTATCTCGTCTCCGAAGATGGTAGTCTGATGGCTTGCAATCTTGAACCCGTTGAAATCCGGCGGGTTGTGACTTCCGGTAATCATGACTCCGCCGTCGACGCCGAATTCAAAGAGCGTATAGTAGAAAACCGGTGTCGGGACCATACCGAAATCGACGACGTCAAGCCCCGACTTGCCGAGTTCCTCTTTGAGTATCGCCCTGAACCCATCCGAGCTGTGCCGATTGTCGCTGGCCAAAGAAATCCTCTTCGAGCCCTGATGGCAGAGATACGATCCTATAGCCCTTGCCAGAATGGATACAGCCTCATCGGTGAGATCTTCGGCCACCCGCCCCCTAATATCATACTGCCTGAATATGTCGGGATTCAGGTCTGAAGTCACGTCTCGCCCCTCCGCTGCGATCCAGCCCGGATCATTCACAAGCCCCTTGCCCCGGTGTCGCATATGCCGGGCTAGACTCCAATGGCGTCCCCTGATTGAGGGATAAATGCGCCGAGATAGGCTACTGCCGCCATCAGCTGCTGGGCAAGAACCGAGTCATCCAGGAAACCGGTATCCATGCCGAAACTCTCCCCCACCTTGAAGATCGTTCCGACTATCAGCCCCACAAGGCACGCGCCGACCACACCACCGATCAACCGGTCGATCATCTTGAGACTGGCAGCCTTGGCGAGCCCCGAGAAGAGCTTCCCCAGCAGTCCGATTACCAGAGCCACGACGAAGAAGGTCAGAACAAAGACAAGCACCTTGCCCGCGGTCGGATGGCTCAGCTGCCCGGTGATCACCTCCGCCCCGGTGCTCACCCGACCCGCCGCCACAAGTCCTACTACCAGGGCGAGAACCGCAAACACCTCTTGAATGACGCCCTTCATCAGTCCATGTATGAAACCCAGCAACATCGAGAGGGCTATGGCAATATCGATCCAGTTCACTCACGTCACCTCATTCCTGATGCGGTGTGCCCGCGGAATTCTCAGCAACCCCAGTCACGGTTTTGCCGCCGATCCCGATCGGGCGACCCGGGTAACGGTCGGTAGAAGCACCTACAGAGACCACACCACCACCCGAGGGCAACACCGGGCCAATCCCGGCACCCGCATACCCCAACGGACACCGCTCTAATAGCACAGCTGAGCCTACAATGCCTGCGGAAACGGTGTCAAGCCAAACTTGTCAGTCCAGAAGACGCCAGGAAGTGCCGAACTCATAGGATCTGGACGGCAGCCGGGGCCGGCCCCATGCCGTCTCGATGTCACCGTTGGTAAGATTCTGTATCTTAAAAAACGTTGTTGCCCGGTCGATATCGATATATACGTTCAGCATAGCAGATATATGATCGGGCAGCTCGGCATCCGCGAAACAGGCGGCATTGGCTTCACAGGGTTCGAGCCTGGGCCCCACGTCTATGGGCGGCACGTATCGCCCGGCAAAGGTCATCCCGGCCGAGATGTGCCGGGAGAGTCTTTTGCTCACGCGTACAATCGCCATGACTGTCTGTTGTGGGATATACGCAGGCCTCGCTCCGGTCATGTCGCGAGCGCGGGTGGCGCTGTAAGAGACCTCTGCCTCAAGCCAGGGCGGCATTCTCACCCCCAGAGAGGTTTCAAGGCCTGTTACCCCGATCTCCACACCCGGGTCGAGATAGGCCCCGCAGGAGTCGTCCGTCAACCAAAGAGCAAGCCCATCGGTGTCTCTCCTGAATACGGAGAGCGAGACCGACAGTGGCCCCTCCTCAATAGCGGCACCCAGCTCCAGACCCCATGATGTCTCGGTCCCTATCCTGGAATCCGCGGGATGGTCTTTCCCGCCGCTGTAGAGGACGTTGAAACTCGGAAACCGGTAATTCCTATCCAACCTGGAAAAAAGGAACATGCCTTCTCGCGGGGCAAAACGCGCAGCCAACCCCACAGCCGCCTCTGCATCGAACCCGGAGTTCTTGGCCAGACGGATGCTGCCTTGAATCGTCGACCGTTCCGATTTTCGTTCCTTAAGGGCGTGGGCATAGTAATCCGTGGACGTACGGTCGCCCAGGGAAGAGCTCTCAAGCCGTCGGCTCTTCAGGCCCGCCCCGAGACCGGTTCTGGCGGAATCAGGAGCCAGCCATGAGACACCGAGTTCGGCACCGTGCAGCAGGCTTTCGTGAGAATACGTTGTACCGGCTGAGGAATAGGATTCGGATGTCCCGAGACGGTAATAGTGGATGCGAAGCCGGCGCTTTTCGCCTGAAAGGATCGATGCTCCGAGGAGATTCCTTTCGTTCTCCCGGTCGGCCGGGTAAGTACTGAAGACTCTGGGACAGGAATCGGGCCATTCGAAATCACCTCTATACCTGTAACCCGTGAGATCGACCCGGGTGGCGCTACCTAACAGAGCGGTTACCTTCCCAAGGAACCTGTCCGTGTCGGCCGAGCTATCATCTATCCACCCGCCGGATTCCAGATTCTCGTATGTACTCAGGACACCCAGTCTCTCGGTGATGCGCCGGTTGAACCGCAGAGAGATCGCCCTGCCGTCGAAACTCCCCCACCAAGCTCCGATCTCACTCTCAGGAAACTCGGGCATGGCTGTCACCGACCGCATTCCCGCTACACCGGCGATTGCTCCCGAACCGTGGACCGAAGAGAGACCGCCCTTTGCGATCTCACACGCCTCGACTCCCACGAGCGGCAGCCAGTTGAGGTCGAGGGCCTCAAGCTGATTGTCGGAGAAAGGTATACCGTCCAGCAGGTAGAGGACGTCGCCTGCCTTTGCCCCCCTGAGACTTAAGGCCTGTGGCAAACCGTGCCAACCCGCTCTGACAAGATGGACACCGGGAGTTACGAAAAGGGCCTCACCCAACGAGCCGGATGCAAGCTCGAGGATAAGCCTGCGGGTCACAAATCGTTCGTTGTGGACGATAAGTGCTCCGGGGATGGGTGCAACGGGCTCAGGCACCGTTATAGCATCCCCACCGGATGCAAGACTGTCGGACGTCACCGCCGGAGGTTCCGTCGGCACCGGACTGCCAAGCGTATCAACCGGCGCCGGCTGAGCCAATGCGGCCCCCACCCCCACAAGCGATAGAAACCAGCAGATTGTTGCCTTGCCACAGAAGGTCACGCGCGCCTATTCTCCCCCATCGACTCTCCTTTTTACCAGGAAAGCACCCAGACCACCGAAAATCAACCCATTAGAAATAATGTGTATGACGGAAAACGGAAGGCCCGCTGCTATCACTGGTATAGGATCCTCCCATCTCCCGATCGACACAGCAAACCCATAGTCCGCCAGAATCCCGTAAAGCGAGGTTAGCAGCACACCCAGGGCACCAGCCAGGAACCCTGCGAAGCGTATCTTCAGGGCAAATGCGCCCCAGATGTGACCCGCTGCACCGATTATGCCCATCCCCACAATCTGAGCAACGAGTACCTGCGGCAGTGGCGGCCCGAGCGGATTGAACATGGAGAAAATACCCATGGCCAGCCCTCCCACCACAGCACCGGCGCCCGCGCCCAGCTGGTAACCGGCAAAGAAACTCACTGCCGATATCCCCTCGACGTTGGGCACAAGAACCAGCAGGAAACCGACGGCTACTCCAACGGCAACCAGAATCGCCATCATGCTGAGTCTAGGGATTTGCCCGCTTGCTATCACCGGTGCTCACCTCTTCCGAAACCCATTATGAGAGGCGGGAGGTCTCGGTTTCCGCGAGGTGGCGGTGGACGCTCTGGGCTATTATCATCTCCTCGTTGTGGGGCATCGTGTAGATCTTGACGGCGGAATCCGGCGCGCTGATCTCACCTTCTGCGTCAACCACCGACTCGTTGACCTTATCATCGAGTTTGATGCCAAGAAACTCCAAGCCCTCACAGACCATCTTACGCACAACCGGATGGCCCTCGGCCATGAAAGCGGTGAATACAATGATGTCCGGCACGCCCAGATCGAGAATGTAAGCACCGAGATACTTGCGTATGCTATGGACGAAAACGTCCAAAGCATCCAAGGCTCTTTTTTTACCTTCCCGGGCCTTCTCCACCACATCACCGAAGTCTCCCAGGCCCGAGAGGCCGAGCACTCCCGACCTCCGATGAAGAACATCGCTGAGAGCCCGGAGTGAGAGTTCTTCCTTGGCCATAAGATAGATGACCACCTCGGGATCGATATCGCCGCATCGGGTCTCCATGACCAACCCTTCCAGCGGGGAGAAACCCATCGAGGTTTCGACGCATTTCCCGGCCCGTGTGGCGGTGACGCTTGAACCCCGACCCAGATGCATACTTATGATCTTCGCTTGTGCGAAGTCGATTCCCGCGAGAAAGCAAGCACGCTCTGATGCGTATCGATGTGACGGACCGTGGAATCCGTATTTCCTGATTCCGTACTGAGAGTAGTACTTGTAAGGGAGTCCGTAGAGATAGGACTTGGGCTTAAGGGTCGAGTAGTAGGAAGTGTCGAATACAGCTGCGTGCGGAACATCCGGCAGCAGGGCTCTAGCCGCCTTTATCCCCTCCATGTTATAAGGGTTGTGCCTGGGCGCGTAGTCCGCAAAATCGGCAATGTCGTCAAGCACATCGTCAGAGATGAGAGCCGGCTTCGTATACTTGCTGGCACCATGGGCGACACGGTGACCTACGGCACCGATCTCGTTGTGAGCCTTGAGGGCTCCTATCTTCGGGTCGACCAGGGTGGATATCACCCACTTGACGGCCCTCCGGCAATCGGACATCTCACGTACCAGCTGGTGAGTCGGCTGTGCGCCGAGCCGGTGCTTGAGAATCGCCGATCTGGTTCCGACCCCGGTCACGGTACCACGAGCAAGAACCATGTTGTCGTCGGATCTCCAGAGAAGGTACTCAATACCATAAGCCTCACAGTCAAAAACCAGGACATTCATTGATCTCCCCCTGATTCACAAGGACAAATCCGACATTCTCAGTGCGATCTTAACTGCAAACCTGTGGAGTGTCAAGCGATAGGTAGGCTGCGAATCAGTAAGAGCGCGCCTTCTTGAGCAGTTCGACGGTTGAGCCGGGCACCGTATGAGCCCCTATGTGGAGCTTCGCGTTCCGTATCCCATGGCTGTCCGATCCACCTGTCACAACCAGACCCAGCTTCTCGGCGAGCCTCCTGTAGCGGGCTATGTCACCTTGACTGTGCTTGGGATGGTATACTTCGATGGCTCTCATACCCTCGGCAATGAAGTCCGTGATGAGATCGTCTCTTCTCGTTGAGCCCGGGTGGGCCATCCCTCCTACACCACCGGTTTCTCTAATCAGGCGGAAAGCATCTGAAGGCTTCAGCTGGTACTTGGCCACATAGGCGGGAGAATGGAACCCGATATACTTCTTGAATGCCGCCTCAACCGAATCGACCGCGCCGTTCTCCACCAGGGTAGCGGCTATGTGGGGCCGGCCCACCGAACCCCCGCCGGCCCTGTCGAGGACCGCACCAACCTCGATATCCACACCCATCTTCTGCAAGCGCTCCACCATGCGGATGCCCCGCGTTCGCCTGGCATCACGGAAGAGATCCAAGCACTTGCGCAGCTCTTCGCTCTTGGTGTCTATCAAATAGCCCAGGATGTGTATGTCAGATTTGCCGTCCGAAGTGCTCAGCTCCACCCCAGGGACCACCTCGAACCCGCTTCCCGCGGCTTCCATCGCGGCGTCCACACCTGCCACCTCATCATGATCCGTAATCGCCACGCCAGCAAGCCCAAGACGTTTGGCCTCTCTGACAACCTCCTGCGGTGTCATGTCGCCGTCGGAGAAAGTGGTGTGGACATGAAGGTCCAGCCGATCGTTGTCATCGCTCATGGTGTCTTCCTTAGCTCCTCAATCCTCGTTTTCACATCTCTGAAAGAGGGATCGATACTGTATACCTCCTCATACTGTTTAGATGCCTCTTCAACCTGACCGAGTTTCTCATAGGCAAGTGCGAGATTATACCTCAATCCGACGACGTCCTCACTCGGATGGCCCTCGATCTCAAGACCGGCCTTCAGTTCCTCAATTGCCAGATCCACATCACCTTTCTCCACAAAACAGTACCCAATCATTTCGATGCTGCTGAGCTCCAGCTCAGGCATCCGGCGGGCGACACCGAACTCGGCGAGAGCCTCGTCATAAAACTCAAGATCCAGGTAGGAAAGCCCCAGGTCATAGTGACACTGGTAATCATCCTCTCCGATCGCCTTCTTGATCTCCTCCCGGAAACTGCTCAGTACCTCTTCTATCTTTAGGGGAACATGGTGCGCAAGCCCGATGCGTTTATGCACTATCTCAACACGGTCCGCACCCTCTCCCTCCACCCTGATTTCGCTTTCCCTGGCATCCACCGATCCGCCCAAGTCTTCGGCTCTAGCCCTTAGCCGGGCTGCCTGGTCCTTTTCGCCTTGTTGCTCGTGGATCTCGCACGCAGCAAGCAATTCACTCCTCGCTTCGTCCATGAAGCCCAGGTGCTCGTAGACATCAGCCAGCTGCTCCCTGATCTTGACCTTGCCGGGCGCGAATTCTATCACCCGCCTCAGCGAATCCGCGGCACGTTCCATGTGCCCTTTCTCAATGAGTTCGGTCGAGTACTCCAGAAGGTAACCGACAGCCTCACCACCGAACCCTTGCTCTATGTAAAGATCTCCCAGCAGCCTGTGAGCATCGATATAAGTCGCATCCAGCCGGAGCATTTTGCGGCAAACGGCGATGGCGTTGCTGTAGAGGCTGTCTTTCGCATATCTCTTGACCGCTTCATTGTACTGATGGAATGCTTCGGCCCGTTCACCTTTCTTGAAATGAACATCGCCCATCAGGTTGTAGATGTTGGGATCGACGTCTTCACCTTTAAGGAGTTTCCGGTACTCCTCAAGGGCCAGACCCAGATCGCCCGCCTGGACGTATTCGTGGGCCTTCTTCCTTATCTCCAGAACTTCGGACACACACTACCCCCATTCAGAACCCAAAGCACGTGGTTCCGCAGCAACCGAGGAAGTCCGCCGCATGTATGATGATCCGTCCCGCCCCGGCATTCTGCAGCAGCGGAGAGTCCGACAGGCTTGGCAGTCATCCCCGGTCTTGTCATCTATCCTGCCTCAGGACTACTAGTTCGGCTCTTCCGCGGCCTCTCTTGAGCACTGTTGAATACGACTTTTCCACCCTTTATCACCGCTTCAACGATATCGCCGCCCAAGTGATATGGGATATATCTGAAATCCGGGACCCGGAATACCACAAGGTCGGCGTTCTTGCCCGGCGAGAGACTTCCGACGGAGTCTTCTCGCCCAACCGCCCTGGCTGCGTGTCTGGTCATACCCAGGACCGCCTCAGATGGAGTCATCTTCATGAACGAACAGGCCAGGCTGGATATTATGAGCAGAGAGTTCACCATCGAGCTTCCGGGATTGAAATCCGTTGCCAGCGCAACATCGAGTCCCAGATCCAACATCCTCCCGGCATCTGCAAACCGGGGCTTGGCGAGGCCGAAACCCACACCGGGAAGCAGAACCGCAACGGTGCCCGCGCGCTTCATCGCAGTCAACCCATCCTCCGAGGCGAAACCGAGATGTCCGGCGCAGACGGCTCCCACTTCTGCGGCGATTTCTGCGGCTCCGGACTCGGCGAATTCATCGGCATGAATCATAGGTTTAAGCCCATGATCTTTTCCACGTTCCAATATCGAGCGCGCCTGCTCCGCCGTGTAAACACCTTGTTCACAGAAGACGTCGCAGAACTCCGCGAGCCCCTCTTCGCAAACTGCAGGGATCATCTCATCCAGAACCAGAGCCACGTAGCGGTCCCTTGCATCCCTGTATTCAGGAGGAAACTCATGGGCTCCCAGGAACGTCGGAATAACGTCTATCGGCTGAGCCTCCCCGACCTTTGCTATTGCCCGCAACATCTTGATCTCATTGTCAAGGTCCAGTCCGTATCCGCTCTTCACTTCCACGGTTGTGGTACCGCTGCGGAGCATCGACCTCAGGCGGGGCAGGGCCGTGTTCACCAGCTCCTCCTCCGAGGCCCGTCTTACCTGAGCCACCGTGGAATTTATGCCCCCTCCCTGCTCGGCAATCTCCATGTATGAGGCCCCGCTGATCCTCATCTCGTATTCCTTCTCCCTGGTGCCTGCAAAAACCGTATGGGTATGGCAGTCCACCAAACCCGGTAGCACCACCATACCCGACGCATCCAGGACCTCAAGGGCCCCGGTGCCCAAGGAGGGCCGGTCTCCGACATCACCGACCGCCTGGATCCGACCGTCGGAGACCAGGATGCCGCCACCGTCCACGAGACCTATGCTCCTGCCGCCATCGTCGGATGAATCGAAGAGAAGAGGATCGCAGGTAACAATCTGACCCGCGTTCTTAATCAGTAGGTCCGCCATCCAAGGTAACCGATCGCTCTCTGCCCTTGCTCCCGGGCGGTTCAGTCCCTCTGTGACATGGGTATCTTTATGCCGTGCTCCCTGGCGATCTTGACGGCCGGATCGTACCCGGCATCGGCATGCCTGGCCACACCCAGACCGGGATCCACGGTCAGCACCCTCTCCAGTCTGCGCTCGGCCTCATCCGTTCCGTCTGCCACGATTACCATGCCGGCATGTATGGAATAGCCGATGCCGACGCCCCCTCCATGGTGTACCGACACCCAGGTGGCCCCACATACCGCATTGAGGAGAGCATTGAGAACAGGCCAATCGGCGATCGCATCGCTGCCGTCTTTCATGGCTTCGGTTTCGCGGTTGGGCGATGCCACCGAACCGCTGTCAAGGTGATCCCGGCCAATCACAATGGGCGCCTTGAGCTCACCCGACCTTACCATCCGGTTGATCCGTTTCCCGAACCGCGCTCTTTCTCCGTGCGCAAGCCAGCATATCCGGGCGGGAAGACCCTGGAATTTGACTTTCTCTCTGGCCAGGTTAATCCAGCGCGCAAGTGCTTCATCTTCCGGGAATTCCTCCAGAACCGCCTCATCGGTCCTGTATATGTCCTCTGGATCTCCGGAGAGCGCAGCCCAGCGGAACGGCCCTCTGCCCACACAGAACATCGGTCTGATGTAGGCAGGCACGAAACCGGGGAAGTCGAAGGCATTCTCCACCCCCGCTTTGACCGCCTGCCCCCGGATGTTGTTACCATAGTCAAAGACAATCGAGCCTTCGGCCTTGAATCCGAGCATCGCTTCGACGTGAATGGCTATAGCCTGCATGGACCGGTTTATATACTCGCGGGGATCGCGCTCCCTCAGCTGAAGGGCCTCAGCGAAACTCATCCCGTTCGGCACATAACCGCCCAGGGCATCGTGGGCCGAGGTCTGGTCGGTAACCACATCGGGGACGATCCCGCGCTTCAAGAGCTCGGGATGTGTATCTGCGGCATTCGCCACCAGACCCACCGATCTCGGGATCTTGTTCTCACAGGCTTCCTTGACCATCCGTATCGCCTCATCCAGGCTCTCGGTCATGGTATCGCAATAGCCGGTGTCGAGCCTCCGCTCAATCCGCTTCCTGTCAACCTCCACATCGAGACATACGCCTTCATTCATGGTTATGGCCAGCGGCTGGGCCCCTCCCATGCCACCCATACCGGCAGTGAGAACCAGCTTGCCTTTTAGGCTACCGTCGAAATGCTGTCTGGCAAGCTCGGCAAGCGTTTCATATGTACCCTGGAGTATGCCCTGTGTACCTATATATATCCAGCTGCCTGCGGTCATCTGGCCATACATGATCAGGCCCTTGCCTTCCAGTTCCCAGAAGTTATCCCAGGTTGCCCAGGCCGGGACCAGGAGCGAGTTGGCTATGAGCACCCGCGGGGCCTCATGCGTGGTCTTGAAGACCGCGACCGGCTTGCCGGACTGCACAATGAGGGTTTCATCATGCTCAAGATCCCTCAGTGATCTCACAATGGCCTCGTAGGCCTCCCAGTTACGAGCGGCCTTTCCCGAGCCGCCGTAGACGATAAGCTCCTCCGGTTTCTCTGCAACCTCGCTGTCGAGGTTGTTCATGAGCATCCTCAGGGCGGCCTCCTGGGCCCAGCCCTTGCAGGTCAGTTTGGTCCCCCTTGGAGCCCTTATATGCACTTTGCGGTTCAGGTTCTCATCCAGGACTTAACACCTCGCCTTCATAAGAGAACAGGGTAACACGCGGGATCTACTTCTTGTCCCCCAGGACACCTTTGACTTTCTTCATGGCGCAGTACTCGCCGCACATGGTACACAGAGTGGTATCCTGGGGTTTGGAGCTGTCCCTGAGCTTTTTGGCCCGGCGGGGATCAAGTGCAAGCTCGAGCATCCGGTCCCAGTCCAGATTCTTCCTGGCATCGGACATAGCCACATCCCACTCGTAGGCACCGGGGACGCGCTTCACGATATCCCCGGCATGGGCCGCTACCCTGGTAGCCACCACTCCCTCTCTCACGTCCTCGGTCGTCGGCAGCCTAAGGTGCTCGGACGGGGTCACATAACACAGAAAGTCGGCTCCCGCCGCGGCAGCGACAGCGCCGCCTATGGCCCCGGCTATATGGTCATACCCTGCACTGATGTCTGTTACAAGCGGCCCCAGAACATAGAAGGGGGCTCCGAAACACACTTTCTTTTCAAGCACCACGTTCGCCTCGACCTCATTGAGCGGTACGTGACCCGGGCCTTCAACCATCACCTGAACGCCGGCCCGGTTGGCACGCTTTACGAGCTCACCAAGGACGACCATCTCACTGACCTGGAGAAGGTCGGTAGCATCGGCGAGCGAGCCGGGCCTCAGGCCGTCACCCAGGCTGAGCGTAGCGTCGTACTCGCGGGCCATCTCAAGAAGACGATCGTACCCTGCATAGAGTGGATTCTCCTTATCATTGTAGTACATCCATTCCAGGGTGAACGACCCGCCCCGGCTTACCACATCGGTCAATCTCCCGCATTCCCGGAGCTTTGCTATCGCAGCCCTGGTGACCCCACAATGGACGGTCACAAAGTCTATGCCGGACTTGAGATGGTCCTCGATGGTCTGGAAGATCTCGTCTTCCGTCATCTCGACCATGCCTTTGCCCGCCTTTACCGCCCGTATGGCGGCTTCGTATATCGGAACCGTTCCTACAGGTACGGCGGCGGCCTCGAGCACGGCCCTCCGTATGGCCTCGATATCCCCGCCGGTGCTGAGATCCATCACCGTGTCCGCGCCCGCATCCAGAGCAGCCATGAGCTTCTCCAGCTCGGTCTCCAGACTGATCTGGTCCGAGGAGCTTCCGATATTGGCGTTAACCTTGGTGGCGAGCCCTGAGCCTATACCTATGGCGTGTCTTCCCCTTCTGAGGCTGTTGACCGGTATGACAATGGTCCCACTGCGAAGGCCGTCGATGATGAATTCGGGGCTCCGCTTTTCCTTCTCGGCGACCGCTCTGATTTCGTCGGTGACTTCGCCCTGCCGGGCGGACTCGATCTGGGTCATATAGATCTCCACAGATGAAGGTGATTTGCCGGGCTAAAGATCTCTCCGAGCAAGAATATATCCCACCCAGAGGGGCAAGTCAACCACTAGCCCGGATTATTCATAAACCTCGTCGCGAGGTGACGGAGATGCCGGCGGTGCCAAGGAAGACGAGGGAGCCGACCGGAGGCGTATCCAAAGATACGTCGAGGATCAGCGAGCGAGGATGACGCCGTCAACACCAGCAGATACGCCGCCGCAGCAGAGGGCTTGTGAATAATCCGGGCTAACCCGGATTATTCATAAACATCAAAAGCGCTGTACCAATCCCAGGTGGAGCTTGGCGTCCGAGAAACCGTCGTCGCGGCCGAGGGCCATCTCCAGACGGAAGACACCGTTGCGCGAGCCTCCCATGAAGCCCACACCGTAGCCCAAAGGAAAACCCGTCAGATCGCCGAACTCACGCGTCCCATCCTCAAAGGTCGCGCCGTCAACGAAGGCATAGACACGGGAACTGCCTCGGAGGACACGCCTGGCCTCGAGCGTGAGGACGAGAGCCTTCTCCACACTGAACCACTCTTCCGGATATCCCCTGAGGCTTCCGGCACCGCCCAGGCGAATGATATAGGATGAAGGGACCCGGCCCGAGCTGGAGAAGGCACCGTCAAACCTCGCGCCGACAGCCACAACATTGCCCCTTGTCACTTCGGTCACATATTCTGCCTCTGCAGCGAGGCTCGACAGGGTTCGATCTCGAGCCTCGTCAGAATCGAAATTCAGTGCCGCAACGTCATTGGAAACAGCCAGAAAGCCGCCTGAAAGCGGGTTCACCGGCACGTCTCTTCCCTCATAACGCAAATCGAACGAAACCCCGCGCTCGCTGAAATCCCCTTCTGCCTCCCCTTCGCTCCTGTCCTTCGTGACACCCAGGATTCCCCCCACACCCAACTCCAGCCCTGTCTCACCTCTCAGCCTGACCCCCAGAGTCAGTTTCCTTCGGGCAAACGAGGTCTCGATCACATCCGACGACACTCCTGCGTCAAGCGCGATCGATGTGCCGGCCAGCCTCGGTTCACGGTAGGCAATGCTCCAACGCAGCCGATCGGGACCGGATCGGCCGTAGAGTACCCGCAGCCTTCTCAGAGTGCCCGCGATATTGCCCAATTCCAGATCCAGCGAGCCAACCACCTTGCCCTCCTCCTGCGAAGGCGCATAGGCCATAACCCCCTCCACCCGGTTGGTCTTAGCCTCGGTCACATCGAAGGCCACCGCCACAGTGGTGTCACCGGCACCGAAACTGAGGACGGGTTCCGAAATACTCTCGAAAACCCCCAGAGCCATGAGCTTTGTCCTGGCATCGGCGATCCGCTCGCCGTCATAGGCCTCGCCCACCGATATACCGCCTTCGGCCAGGAGGATTTCCCGCCGGGTCCCGGTCAATCCGGTGAATATCACCCGGCCTATCTTCGCCCTGCGGCCCTCATCCACACGCAGCGTCACCTCCACCCCCCCCTCCTCCCTGGAGACCATTTCGGGCTGAACACCGGCTGCCGGGAAACCATGCCTGTCATAGAACCCCAGCAAAGTACCGATCCCCCGCTCGAGTCGAGCGTGGGAGAAAGGCAGGCCGATATCATCATCGAACACAGACTCGAGCTCGGACACGCCGAAGGCTACCGAACCCACTATCCTGACCGACTTGAGCCTGCTGACCGCACCCTCCGCGATCGATATCAAAACGGTGTCGCTGTCCGGATGAAGCCTGTCGCAGGTTATGCCCGCGTCGAGGTAACCGTTTTCCCAGTAGCGTTCGGCCACCGCCTGACACATTGCCCTGACGCAAACGGAATCGGGATCCAAGCATGTCATGGTGGCGGCATCGAGGATGGTCTCCCGCGAAAGGTGCCTGTTGCCCTCGATGACCAGCTCAGTGGCCTTGCAGGAGAAATGTCCGGCTGTCGCACCGGCCAGCAAGATCAAGAACACGGTTCTCATAGCGACCTAAAAGGCTGCACTCAGAGAGGCCCTGACATTGTGCACCGCAGAAAGACCCTGGTACTTGTGGCCCGAGTATTCCACCGAGAGCGAGGTGTGTCTTCCGTGGCGCGTGTTGATTCTGGAGTTCCAGTTTATCGAGTCCCGTCTCGGCGTCACCGCAGCAACCTCGGCTTCGGTGCGGAGGATTCTCCGAATTCCCATGCCGGCGTCGCACCTCAGAGGGCCCGCGAAAAGCGTGATGCCGGGTCCGAATCCGGTCTCAAGCGTTTGTGACCGGGGTTCGGTCCGGACTTCATCGCAGAGCTCCATCTTCATGCGGCAATCCAGCCCCGTTCTTATACTCTTCTCCAGATTTAGCTTGGCAAGCCATGTCCGGCGGGTGGGGCCGACCCGCCCGGTTTCGGTGCGCCACTCGGATTCGGTTGTCGACGCCTTTCCCTCCAACCTGATGCTCATGCCTTTGAAACCGCTGCTCAAGACCCTCCCGTAAAACTCCAGCGAGTTCTTCTGCTCGCGCCTCCCCAAGCACCGCCCGTCAAGCAGCCGCGAACCTCGGACACTCATGGATATCGTCAGAGCCCGACTACGTCTCACAACCACTTCCTGCCTGACATCGACCCGGCCATAAACGGCATCCGGGCTGTTAAGCAGATAACCGGACTGAAGCAGGGCCACCCTCTCTATCGGCCCGCCGGAGGTCTCACCCTCAATGTCTATGACCGTCCTCGATGAGATCGACCCGTCCAGTATGACCTTGCCCTTGCGCCCGAGCTCCAGCATCATGCCGGCCTTTACTCTGGTAACCGGCTGCTTGCCGGTCTCATATCTTGAAAGAGCATATCCGCCTGCATCGGGCCGGTAGTTGCCCAGGCTGTCATAGTCGCCGGATTCCACCTTGACCAGCTTGCTCTCATAGAGGGTTGAAAGCGTGTTCGCCAGCCTGTAGTCCATGGACATGGAGCTTATGACCGATATGTCTCTGAGGTTCATATGGAAATCCGCACCGGTTGCCCGATGATCGCCGAGGGCCACATCCTCCGCGTAAGACGTTCTACGCTGGGAGACACCACCTCGCAGGGCCAGCACCTTACCTGCCCGCGCTTCAAACTCCAGGTTTCCTTCCTGAATCGACGAATAGTCAAGCCAGCCGGCACCCGCATCCCGCTCGTTGGAGGTTGTCGAAAACGCCAGATGAATGCCTCCATACCTGCCGGTAAGCTCAGCTTTCGAGTAGTACTCCGCCCGCCTGATCGAAGTGCTGTCCCTGAGCTTCGCCCTCAGCTCATAATTGCGGCCGATGCTGATACGTACCGGCTTCAGGGGAACCCTCAGCACAAGCCCGTTCCTATCACTTCGCATGGCGGTCTGCCCGGTGACCGTTCGTGCAACCCGGGTAGAGGCGCTGATGCCGAGGCTCTCGTCGCCGAGGTCCACCCCGGCCTGGTACCTGCGCGAGTCCCCGGCAACGGTTTCGAGCGAACCCATCTCGAAGGTCGTACGGAGTTTCTCGCCGATACTGTGTGTGAGACCGGCATGATTGCTTTTCTCGAAACCGTCCGGGGGCTCCTGGGCCCAGTACTCCAGGAAGTCAGGTCTCCTCAGCCTATCGAGGCCTATGTAGTGAGGGCCAACCGACCGCCGCCGTGCATCGATATCGATACTGCCCAGGGAGATACCTCCGAGTTCGGGAAGCTCGCCGGCGGCTCTGAGCCCCAGCGTATATGCCCGGTCGGTTTCCAGCGTCCAGACCTCTCCCGGCTGCTCGCAGTGGCCTTCCGACTGGGCGGCCTCGGAGGTCAGTTCCATCCATGGGACAGGCTGCGCCAACGCCTTCATATGGACAACCCGGGAGTTCACCCTGGGTAGCGCTCTGATCATATCGGTATAATCGCCCCGTCCGGTATACACGTGGACGTAGGTATCGAAGTCCTCGGAAAAAACATAGCTGTACCGGCCCTCATCGGCTCCTACCCTGGTGAAAGTCACCCTGTAATCACCGAGCCCCACACCGACAAACTCATAATGACCGAGAGTGTCCGCGTCCACCCTGATGTAGTCGCCTTTGCCCGCGCCGACGAAGCGACCTCCGTCAATCCAATCCCCGTCGCCCGCGCCCAGAATAGACTGCAGAGAGGGATCGGTTGCGAGCGGATCAGATCCCGCCGGCGAGTATCCTTCCTTTACAAAGCTCAAGGCTACTGAGGATCGGGAACCTATGTTAAGATTCGAACGCGCGAAATAGAACTGTCTCCGGTCGTCGTTCCGTCGGGATTCGTAATCCACGATGATTCTCGCATCGTCACGCATGATATGCCTGGGGTTGAAGTAGATTTCGCCGAGTGCATAATCGATGATGTAGTCGGCCTCACTGCCCCGGACCATCTCACGGCCGTCCACCCAGACTTTCTCGGAGTGTTTCACGATGTCGGCTCGCTCCCCATCGAGGCCGGCTACCGAATACGGTCCCGAAATGCCTTCCCTGCCCCTTATCTCAACCGTTTCGTACTTGGTCCGCGATGCAGCCCCGGATGCCGTAAACTCTTTCGAACCGTATGAAGCGTTGCCGAGGAAGCCGGTCATGCTACGCCGAAAACTCAGCAGATCTCCGGGTGATTGGTTTATCTCGAGGTCTCCGACGCGCGCATAGGCGTTCGGTGAGCGGACCTCCATAAAGATACGATCGAGATCTCTGAGCCTGGTGGTGGAGCCGACATTGTCGAAGGTGACATCCCTGTCGGACAGTACTCCCCGGATCTCGATCTGCTCCCCGATAGTACCTCCAAGCGAGAGGTTGAGCGACTGGTTGACACGGACTTCCTTGAAGGTACCGGTCTCGACACTTACGGTCTTGGACCCGGAAGCCTTTATGCCGTATGAGCGCGGCCTACGGATTGGAGGCCCATCCGGATCGGGGTATTCCGTGTCCATATCGAGTTTCCTCCCCACCGGTCTCAGGCAGTAGCTGGGCTTGAGTCCGGGCGGAAGGCAGGCATAACGCACGTAGACGGAATCCCCCCGGGCAAGAGCCCGATGGAGATAGATCATGCCCTCGGCATAGTCCATACGGTAATCATCGTCGCGAACAAGAAGGTCACCCCCCACAAAGACGCTATCACTCAAGGCTATCACCAAGCGATGCGAGAGGTGAAAGACCTGCGAGGATCCCCCGGCCGCGAATGCTTCCGCCCGGCGGCAGGATATGCTCACAGGCTTGCCTACGGCTGTCCCGACGAGCACCACCAGTATGCCGAGGCACAAGATACCGATATGCTTATTCCGTAGAACTCTCTCCAATTCTAAAAACCTCTATGGTCATCTTTCCGGCGTCGGATACACAGACCAGACCGTCCGCCGTAGAGTCGAGGAAGGTGGGCATATCCAGAATCCCATCCCCGAAGCTATAAAGGAAATCACCCTTGAGATCGAACACCGCAACCAGACCCTGCTCGAAGTCCGCCACAAGAATAAGCCGGTCGCCGATGCAGGTCACTCCGAATGGGCTCTTGAAGCCGAAACCCCGCGCGACACCCCTGATCTCGCCCAGGCCGCTCAGAAAGAACACCTGCCGCGAGAACGCATCCGTAACGATCACCGTCCCGTCCTCGAGCACGTAGCAGTCAACCGGGCAAGCATTCACGTCATCGTGTATGATCGTGGTCTCGAGGGCCTCGGTCCGTATGTCAAAATCCACCATACGTACACTTCCGTAGATACTCATTGCGGCGAAGACCCGACCGGCTTTCCCCTTTCCGATTCCCGCCACTTCCTCACCCACGTCGACGTAGGCCCTCAGCTCACCCCATCGGTCAAGTTCGAAGATCGAACCGTCCGATCTCTCGGAGACATAGATCCCTCCGGCCTTGTTGCCCGCAAGATCAATGAAATCACACTCGGGGTAGCCGGGTGGACACTCGCTGAAAAGCGTCAAGGCATCCATACTCCCGTCCGCGACATAGATCCGGGAATTGTCCGAGTCTACAACGTAGAGATCTCCCAAGACATCGAAGCATATCCCCAGGGGAGGAAACTCAATCCCGGTCGTTCGATCCTTGCAGACGATCGACTCAAGGTGTTTCACGGGGGCGGCATCCGGCCGGCCGGCCGCGTCCGTCGGTTCCGAGCTGACACCGGACCAAAAGCAGAGAACGAGAAGCGAGTAAGCCTGCAAGTGCACAATCGAGCGAAAAAACGATGTGCACAAGCAAGATCTCATCTAGAATGGTGTGGACAGATAAACGCGAAAACCGTCATCCCGGTTCCGATCGACCTTGAGTTGCGGACGGGAAACCCTGTCCCGCGATTCGTCCAGTTTGAATGACAGATATATGTCGACCATGCTGACCACCCGATTGAGCACCGCGAAACCGGTGGACAAAACGGCCCTGCGATAAGATTCTTTGCTGGCCGTACGGGTGTTCCTGAAATCCAGTTGCTGATCCAGACTACTCCATTCCCATGTGTCTCGACCGAAGAGGCCGTAAGCCTCGAAGTATTCAAGCTGCTTCTCGCGGTCGTAGGGATACCTGAAACGCGCATCCCTCATTACATCTATATTGTATTCGTCGCTTGAGACATAATATGAGAGGGCTCGGTAGTAGTCGTCATCCATCTTACCGTCCACCCCGGCGAAGAGATCGGCTATCTCCTCATATCTGTCCCTACGAATGTCACCTTGCACCCTGAAGTAGGCGAAAGTGGTCCATACGCCGGCTTCGGCCACATACATTGTCCGCGCGCGGGCATGATTACCCAGGTAGTGTTGCCCCGCACCAGGCACGACAAGAGATAGAAGCAGAGCCTTCCCCAAGGACTTCCCCTCCGTCGCACCGGCCGACTGTCCCGACAGCAACACCGCCAACACACCGAGAACGCAAAAAGACTTGATCCAAATCTTCAATTTTAGAACCTCAGTTTGAGTCCGACCCTGAAATTGGGACCGCCGTTTAGCCCAGCCTTGAAGATCAACCTGGGATTGTCCCCAATAGCGGCCAGATCTCTGTTCCTGAGCTTCACCAGGATTGCCGCATCGATCATGCTCACCACCCTGCCGATCACCATAACCCAGGCATAACGATCCGCCTTGCCGAAAAAGTCGTCAGCCTCCGACTTCATGCCCCTGTATGTTTCACGGTTGATCGATGTGGTTGGAATGCCCGCCGGGAGCGCTGTATAGGGATCCCAGTCAATCCATACATCGGCATGATTCGGAGTTCGATTCGAGTACCAGTCGTCCCATCCAAAGACATACCTGTATTCATCGCCTATCTGCTCGTAGTAAGCCGCATCGTCTCTGTCCGAAAGCGGGAAAACGTTATGTATCGAAACCCAGCACTTGGAGCTGTCGTAACTGCCCGGATCAGTACAGAACTCGAAGACAGGATCGGGACTGAGGGCAACGATCGTGTCGCGGACGTACGCCTCGAATCGATCCCTCTTGTAATGGTCCCTGGCGAAAGATTGATAGTCGGCCTTCTTGTCATCCCCTTTCCGGTTGTTGTCGAAGTACAGCCATGCAGACAAGACATCCACCGCAGCCATCGTCCCTCCAACCGCATAGCCCCGCCGGCCACCGGCGTACATCTGGCCCAACCCGGGAAGCACTGCCGAAAGCAGCATGGCCCTGGCCACGGATTTCCTGCCGACTGTGACAGGGGTGGCGATATCGACCGGCGAGCCCGGCCCCTCATCGGATGTTATTCCGCCGATACTCGACCTGACCATGAGATCGAAGCCGTCGCCGGTGCCACAATCCCCGCAAGCTACAGCCAGAGCCACAAACCCCACCGAGATTGCCAGAATCCGTATCGCCAGCATCATGGCCACCTCCTATCTCTTAACGGCCAGTTTGAAAAAGTCTGTAACGCTCTTTCCATCCGCCCTCAGATTCAATCTGCACACATAGAGTCCGCTCCCGAAGCTCGAGATATCGACCCCCTCCGGAGGAACCGCAACAAGGGACGACTGCCCCGTCGCGTCATACTCCACCGTCTTCACCAAAGTACCGTTGATATCGAAAACCTCTATGCTGGCATGGCCGCCGGTGTCGCTCTCGAACACGAACCATACCTTCTTCTCCCCCGTAACCGGATGGGTCTCCCCGGCCGGATTGGGAAAAGCATGGAAAGAGCCGTCCACCAGCAGTCTGTTTCCGGGCTGAGGCGGTCCCGGCATCAAACCAAGCGGATATACGGCATTGCGGGTCCCGTCGAAAAACGCGGTCTTCCAGGGGCTTGCCGCCTCACCGGAAGCCAGTGGATGTCTGAAAGCATAAAGCTGCCCCTCACTGTACTGGATCGAACCCAGGTACTCGCCGAAAAGGTAGAGATCGGTTCGTCCGTCTGATCCGCCGGCCAGCATTTCAAGGATGCCGTCGCCGTCAAGATCCCCCATGCTCACGGCCGAGCAACCTCCGCCGAGCGTAAGCGGGAATCCTCCCAGTCTCTCGCCACCCGAGTCCCACGCGGCTACGCATTCGAAAAGAGAACCCTGCACTACGTCCAGGCCGCCGTCGGAATCGAGATCCACTATGACGGGAGAAGGCAGGGGTTCGAGCGAGGCCGGTGCATAAGAGCTGCTGTCCCAGGTCGGCAGTGTGCATCCATACCATCGAGCCGGCCAACCCGGGGCCGTGCTTCCCGTACGCAGCAGCACCCAGGATCTGTAATCGGTATCGCTCAGCACAATCTCCAGATAGCCGTCCGAATTCACATCGGCTATGGCCGGAGGGGCCGCCACCGCGCCGCAGACCTTGCGGCCGAAACCCGGCAAAGGCTCCCCATCGGGCTTCAGGACAAAAACCCAGCCGTCCCGATCGACGAGCACAATCTCAAGGTCATCTTCCGGGCCGCGATCGATGTCGGCGGCACACAGGTAAACCCGGTCCGGAGCCACATCGGTCGGAACCGGAATCGTACCGATGATTTCCTGCGCGCCCGGGTCGAACAAGACAATCTCACCCGGTCTGTAGAACACTATCTCGGGCGCTTCGGGATTCGACCCCACATCGAGCACGTCGATGGCGATGGGTCTGCTGAAGCCTCTTCCGTCCTCTCCCGGGAGGTAAGTGAGAAAACCCTCCGACCGGCTCAGGGTATGGAAACCCGAGTCGGTACCGACAAACACGAAGTCCGCAGGGCCGGACACCCCGGGGCCGACAGCAGCCGCTACCGGCCCGCCGTTCATGGTTCCCCTTACCTCGAAGAAGGAACCAAGGGAGTCGGAACCTGCAAAGAAGGGTGTCCCGTCAGCCGAAAAACCGTATATGTTTGCCGTCTCATCCGTCGCCACAATCTCAAGGTGTCCATCATCGTCGAAGTCCGCGCATACCAGCTCTCGTGGATGCGAACCATATAGCCTTCGGGGCCAGCCTGGTATAGAGCGGATCTCCCCCTGATCGTTCATTTCGTAACCGTGGATCTCAGACCTGAGATAGGTCAGTCCCAGGGTATCCAGCCAGCCCGCCCGCGTGAGTGCGGCATAGATCTCGTCCCTGCCGTCCCCGTCGCTGTCGCAGCTGAGGATGGAAGGCACACTGAAACGAAGTTCGTCTCCGAGACCGAACGGGAATCCCTCAACCCCCCAGTCGAAGGCGACATGGAAATCCATCGTGGGGCCGGACTCGCCTATCTCATCGATCGTTATATGCGAATGACATCCCGCATTGCCGGTTGACGCGGGATAGGTATCATCTGCGAACCTGCTGTTATTGCCGGCGCGGAAAGGGTCATACTCGCCTCCAAGGAAATAGAAGGAAGTGTAATCACCGAGATCTGGAATGCCGTCGGCTTCCTTGAGCTGGACGCCCCGGCGCTCGGGAAAGGTGTTTACATAGTCAAAGGGTGCAAGCACCTGCACTATGATCCGGTCGATATGCCAGATCAGGAGACCGCTTCCCGGAAGAGCGAAATCGAACTCGTAGTTGAACTCACTCTGATCGTTGACCGGCCCCATTATCACTCCGGTCGAGTCCGGGCCGGGATCGCTCAGCAGGAAACCCATATCGTCCCCGTCCAGGTCCGCCTGCCTGTTCTCAATGAGATAATACTCATAGGAGTTGATGGGCACCCGCAGCATCTCCTCGCCCGGGTATCCTCCCTGGAGCTCTATCGCATCAAGCGAGAAATCCTCTTCATGGGTGACCGTTCTCGGCCGGGCCCAGCCCAAAAACGCACGGCTCCAGCCGCACAGCGAACCGGGAAGGATGCCGGTCACGTAGTAGGCGTCACCGGTCAGCGTGTCGGCCAGCACAATCCCGATTCCCGAGCCGTAATCCATGAGACCCCAGTAGCCGACCACGCTTACCCCCGTCCCGGTATCGTAGAGATCCGGCAACCCCAGCTGGTGCCCGATCTCGTGGGCCAGCACGCCGTTGATTCCATTCAGGAAACCGTCCTGAGATGTGGTCTCGGGCACCACCGCGCCGTCCACGATGAAGTGCGTGCTGTCATCCACAGCCACACTGTCATCGAAAAGCGTGATGAAGAAAGAGGGCAGATCGTATGGGCTGTCGCCCCCTATGTCATTCTGCCAGTCCGACCCGGCATGGAAGATGACAACGGCATCGAAGTCGGAGTAGACCAGGTCGGGGTCCTCGTCCGCCGCCTTGATGGCGTCCTTGAAGAAAAGCTCAAGGCCCTCGCCGGCCCAGGTATAAGGGCCTCCCCCGGGGTTATAGTCCCCCACGTCTTCCAGCACGTAAGCGGAATCGTTCTCCAGCGGGAACACTTCGGACACGATTTCAAGGTGCCCGTACGACATCGCCCGGTAGTAGTAGGCAAGAGCTTCCATGTGCTTGGAAAAGTAATTCCTATTATGGGGCGGCGGGTCGATAAACACCTCGCGCCGCTTGTCACTGAGGTCGAACCTCCCTCCGTTTCCGCTTATCTTTGAGGGATCGGGGACGTTTGCGAATTCCACACGTATGGCGCATATCCTGAGCGTGTCCGCCGGCACCCATCCGAGAAGAGGCGGGAACTTGCCCTGAGTGGACTTGAGAAGTCTCCTCTTCGATGGCGTGTCCTTGACAGGCGGATCGATCCACCTGGCGAATCTCGCCTGGTTGAGAGCCTTAATCTCCGGATTCTCAGGCGGACGCTGGATTCTCAGCTTCCCCGCGAAAGTGTTACCCGCGAAAGCAAGAACCGCAATGCAGATCGCTGTAACAATCAACGTTGGTCTCAAATCAATCTCCCCTCACGGCTTTTCACCGGCAGTCGCGACCGCGGGGCGGCAACGCTGCGCCTGACACTCCTGCCCCCCACCCCTATCAACCGTGCCTCCCTATAACCTATAGTTCAGCGAGAACTTACTCTCCCTGCCCAAATCCTCGGCCTTGGGAACGCTGGCATAGTCGAAATGCATACCTCCGCCGATAGGCATCCTAATCCCGAACCCGTAGGTGAATCCCTTGATCTTCCCGTCGTGATCGAAGATGTAGCCCAGGCGCGGCGCAACGAAATCGGCAATCATCAGCTCGACACCACCGTTCAGTGTGGCGTCGCGATTGACTTCGCTGAACTTCCCTTCCGTGAAAATGTCGTCAAGGCCGATCAGCGCCTTTGTGACCTCAAGTGAAACAAGCGTAGTGTAGGCTTCTCCCTCGAAGGGGGTGACACCGATACCGCCCCTGAGTGTACGCGGCAGCGGAGCGGATTCGTCCTTGCTCACGAAGCTCATGTCGGGACCAAGGTTCTGAAGCGCTACTCCGTAGGTGAAGCGCTTGCCCAACCTCCCGAGAATGCCGAAGTCGGCTGCAAAACTCCATCCCGCACCTTCAGCCGTCAGCGCCGTAGCAGGGGCCAGGTACACTCTGGAGACCTTGAGTCCCACCCCGATGGCGGTGGTCTCGTTGAGGCTGAACCCGTAATATCCGCCGATGGCGAACTCGTAGCTGGAGAACTCCCCCAACACCTCCCCCCCGCTTCCGGTGGCCGTCCACTTACCGTAAGTCAGGTAGATCACACTCAGACCCACGGTTCCTATGTCCGGCACATGATGGGTCATGTTCAGAGTCTCAAAATACACATCATCGGCAAGCATAGGTATCAACTGACTATGGGTCAGCGAGAAATGCGTCCCCTCCAGAAAACCCAGACCGCCGGGGTTCCAATACATAGCGGTGGCATCGTCGGCCACAGCGACATAGGACTGCCCCAGTCCCCATGCCCTCGCTGACGGCGAGATGATCAACGAGGGGGCCGTCGCCTCTCCGACCGCCAACGCCGCCGTAGCCGCGACGAGCAACAGGACGATCACCAACAGCAAAGTCTTACCCTTCATACCGCTTAACCTCCCTTATCTTATCAGCGCGATTACGATCGTATCCTTGGTCTCGAAGCCGGGATCGGCTGGAGCCCTTGCCTCCACTACAGCCAGATAGGTCCCGTTGGCGACTCTATCTCCCGCTGAGTCCGTGCCCTCCCACGCGATCAGGTGCTGAGAGCTCCGGCCTACGACCGACCCGGTCCAGATCTTCCTTCCCGCAATTGTATATATCGTCGCCACCACCTCGACGTAGTCATCGTTTTGGTATTCCCAGACTATGTAGCATCTTCCACCGGCAGGATTGGGATAGGCATAGACCACGTTGCCCGCTCCCGTTGGCGGCTGCCCCACCGTGAGGTCGTATTCTACCGTCGTAGAGTTGTTGAGGTTGTCGAATGCCGTCACGCTGAGTCTGTGTTCGCCGCCGGCCAACTGCGGAACTTCGAACCAGACCCTTGACTCTCTGAAGTCGCCGTCCACGGCCAAGAGGCTGTCTCCGAAACCTATCCGCTCACCGTCATCGAAGACAAGCGAGACGGGGGGGATAAATTCGGACTTGCCCTTCACCGCAACGCCACTGTCATCAAAAAGGCTCATCTCTATCCTCTGTCCCACCAGCACTGTATCCCCGGCTGCGAGGGTAGCCCCCTCTGTCTCAAGCCTCACTTCCGGCCCTTCGAGGTCATCCACTATACTCTCCCCACTTATTGAGAGAGAGTCAAGCAGGCCGGCCCCCGAAACCTCCACCGTCGACTTGCCCCTGAAGATCACAGCACCCGGCAGGTCATAGTCGAAATGTTTCGGTACGTTGCCCGGTTCGAAACAGATGTCACTGTCATACCCCGTGGTATCATCGGTTTCCCGTGCAAATATCCTTGAATTGCCCTGGAAGGCCGCGGGTGTATCCCCTTCATACACCCGGGCTGAGAAGTCGTATACGCCTCTTCGCTCCAGCGTGTCCGACACCGGGGGATCGAATCTCACCTCAAGCCGGGGCACGGCAAGTTCAAGCAGCGGATCGCCCAGCAAGGAGTACATCTCGCTGTTGAAACGCCACGAGCGGTTGACCGAGGCGGTCACGGCCTTACCCCCGATCGCCGCTTCTCCTATCGGGATCGTCGGGTACGGCCGGCCATCTTCGAAGAGGAAGCGCACGAAGCTCTCATGGAGCCTTCTGTTCGGTTCCGCCTGACAGTAGTGTGTGGAAGCTAAGGAGGCGATAGTACCTCCCTCCCGTCTGAGCAGGAGCCGCTCGACCACAGAAGCGAAGGTCGGCTCGTCGAACTTGCTGACATTGCAGGTCGAGGCTACGAGAAGCGTCTGCCTCTTTCCGGCATTTACCAGCTCCACCGCCGACTTATTGAAAACCTCTTCCTGGGCCCATCGGCGGGGGTCTCCGTGGCCGACGAAGTTGGTCATGAGAGCTCCCTCACTGAGGCTCTTGATAAGATCCTTCTTGGCATCCGGTTTAAGCCCCGTCGGCTCTCTCTCATACTCGCTGAGGTATATTTTCACGTGCTCGAAAACCTGGGGGAAGGCATTGTCGCTCATGGCTTCCGCATCTGTGACATGCCGCCCCTTGCGGATATCGTCGCACTTTGTGCCGGTCCGGTCGTCGTCGGCGACCAGTATCACACGGTTCTGCCAGATCCCCAGCTCCGGATCGGAAAGGTAGTCGATACTTCCCTCCACCAGGAATTCCGCATCTTCAGGTGACGTGGCCGGAAGCCTGGAGATCGGCACCGTCGGGAAATAGGCCGTGCTGTCCGAACCCGGCAGACCGTCATCCGCCGGTTTCAGGTAGACGAACCAGTCGTCGGTGTTATAGGGGTTGTTCGCCCCCACGCGGTAACGCCGCTCATATGAGGGGACATAGTTGGTGAATGTCTCTCCGGTCAGGTAGCCTTTGTAGTCCCAGGTTGCGTCCCCAAGCAAGAGCACATGCTCGAGCTCGCCGCGCTCGTACCGCCATCTGAGGAAATCCCTTATGGCGGTCACATCGGGCACACCCCACCCGAATTCATCGTAGATTTCCTGCACAGTGACCATTTCCCCATCATGGTACTGGGAAATCACCCGACCCGCATCGGCCAGGTCCTCATGGGTCACGACGCAGTAGGGTCTGCCCTCCGCGAACCTGATGCCGGCTACGGTCACAGGGGCGATCTCCGCAGGCCGGAGAAGAGCCTCGGCAGAGAAAACCGCATAACGCTTGAGTGTACCCTCTGTAACGGTATCACACAGGGTAGTCGTGAAATCCGGTCCGGACGACACCTCGAATCCGGCAATCTCCTTTACATCGAACTGATCGGTCAAGTCGAAAACCCGCAGATCGGCTGTTGCGAAACCTGAAATCCCGTACTTGGCCGTACAGGTTCTATCGGGCGAAAGAAAGAACAACCGGCCGTTGTCTGCTACAAACCGTCTCCAGTAGTAGATATCATACCATGCCAGGTTGGGTTTAGAGGTGCACACAGGGGCGTTATCGTATTCCGGGGGCAGGTCGGTCGGCAGATATATCTGGACGGTCTGTGAGTCCGAGGCTGCCGGAAGACCTGTCCCGTAGATATCGATCACATTGAGAATGGTACTGTTCGCCCGCCACACGGTATCCTTGATCGCCGTACCATTCAACCTGAGCACCGCCCTGTAGTAATAGGGTTTACGGCCTTGAAAGGTGCATTGATCGGAAGGATGGTCATCCCCGAGCCTCATCTTTACCACAGCTTCTCTCGCTTGATCCGGATAGGGCGTGGGCACCGTGAAGGTAGCGGTGTTGTTGAGATTGAGCAACCTCCAGTACCAGCCGTCGTCGGCACGTATACTGAAGGCATAGCGCCAGTCCTCCTCCATATGGACCCTCTCCACGAATGAGTCCGGTTCGTAGCAGTCGGGGCAGGCATCACATTGAATCGCCTCCACGACTTCCATCCGCTTCGGGGGTTCCGTGAATGTCCCCCCCCAGGTGAGCCAGTAATAATTGTGGTCTGAGAAGAAGCTCCCGTAGTGGGCTTCGATACCGAAGGCCGGACCGTAGAAATTCGCCCAGTCATGCGCCCCAAGACCGTAAAACAGGATGCTGTCGGCGCGGTCTATCCAGCCGTCTCCGTCGTCGATCACTTTTATCGCGGCCATCCTCATCCAGTCCGGGGGCCGCTCTGCGAGGGACTCCACAAGCGGGAGCCCCCCTCCGGTATACAGACGCAGACCCGATGCATCGATGGTCCCGGGGGACACACCTGCATCCTCGAGATCCCGGCCGGTAATGCAATAGATGCCGGTCGTATCAAGCCTGATCTTGAGCCAGTTCGGCGAATCGGTAAAATAGTCGCCGGCGGCGGCATCCGGAAGTGGGCTTCTTCTCCACGATCGTGCCCGGCTATAGTTGAGGATCGCTCGGCGGTAGAAAGCCTCGGCCGGGGATGATGCCGCACGGCCGGTGGGTTCTGAAGCCGGACCGGCCCCACCACCACCGCGAAACTCAATCTCCGCAGTGAAGGCCTGAAAGACCTTCAGCCTTCCCGCCACTTTGTCATAGATGACCGGAGCTATCCGCAGTCCGGCAACACGCTGGTCCCGGAGGAAACCTGTCACGACGATCTCAGCAGGTGCGGCCGGGACGTCCTCCAGGGCCACGCCCAGGCTGCTCACGATTCGATCGGTATCGTATTCGTTTATTTCATAATATGTTGGGTCTATTACCTTACATGACACTTGAGCGTCCGGTGGAACCCCGATGAGGTACGCTCTCGCCGGGACATCGACTCCCAGGCTTCCTGGAAGCAAGGGCACGAACCCCGGCACGCTAAGCCCCCACCATACCCCGGATTCGTCCCGGACATCCTTGGCGTCCCCCATCACAAAGGCGACCCTGAGACCGGAATCATCCTGGCTTTCGATACGCAGAAGGGCCTCCCCACAGACGCATGAAGCCAATAGCACAATTGCCGACAAGCCTACGGCTACCGGACCGGGCCTCAATGTCCACCTCCTATCATCATAGCCAGAACAACCATGGCTACCGAGAAAGCCGACAACAGTATCTCAGTCGCAGGACCTGAGCCGACTCTGGCCTTCCCGTGCTTGATGAGCCCCGAATGGGTCGGAAAGATCTTGCTTTTCTCACTAATGATGCCGGTCTTCCAGAGAAGGTTCTCAAAATCGGGGACCACCGCGCCGAGCGCACCCACGAAGACCGGTGAGAAACCGGAGAATGCGAAAATCGCTCCGAGCAGGGCTACCGACATCACCGCATCGATCCTGAAATCCTCGAAGTCTATATGTGGTATGGCATCAAGGGGAATATGGGATGCGAAACCTATCAGGAAAGCATAGAGGTGACTGTCCACGAGCCCTCCGATAAGGGCTCCTGCAGCCACATGGGTCACCGAGCACATCGTCTATTAAGTCCTCTCCGCCTCTTCCACCAGCATGACCGGAATATCGTCTCTCACCGGATAAGCCAGCTTGCATGCCCTGCAGGTCAGGTTCGAATTCTCCCGATCGTACTCCAGGTCGCCTTTGCATTGCGGGCACACGAGTATCTCCAGAAGTCTCTCGTCCAGAGCCATAGTCCTGTCCCCCAGCTAAAAAAATCCGGGCAATTCGATAGGCCCGGTCTGAACACCGTTAATCATTGACTCTCCTCCGCATCGGAGGGAGCCGGAACCATATATAATGTAACAGCCGGCGACCTACTGGTCAAGCAGATATTCATGCCCGGTAAGAACCCATCTTGGAGTATTTATCAAGCCTTCTCTCAACAAGCACAGGGACCGGGATCTTTTCGAGCATCTCCAGATTCTCGACGATGCACTTCTTAAGACTCTCAGCAGCGGCAATAGGATTCCTGTGTGCCCCGCCTGTCGGCTCGGGAATGATGCCGTCCACGACACCGAGCTTCAGCAGGTCGGGCGCAGTCAGCTTGAGCGCTTCCGCCGCCTGCTCGGCCTTCAGCAGGTCGGGCGCAGTCAGCTTGAGCGCTTCCGCCGCCTGCTCGGCCTTGGACCTGTCAGCCCAGAGGATCGCGGCACAGCCCTCCGGGGATATCACCGAATAGACCGCGTGCTCCATCATGATGACCACGTCTCCCACCCCGACTCCCAGGGCGCCGCCGCTCCCTCCCTCTCCTATGATCAGAACCAGTATGGGCACCGGCAGCCTGGCCATCTCCAGCAGGTTTCTCGCAATGGCTCCGGCCTGGCCCCGCTCCTCGGCACCGATGCCGGGATAAGCCCCGGGTGTATCCACCAGCGTGATAACAGGCCTCCCGAACTTGGCGGCCACACGCATCAGACGCAAGGCTTTCCTGTAACCCTCCGGGTGGGACATTCCGAAGTTCCTCGCCAGATTCTCTTTTGTGTCCCTCCCCTTCTGCTGTCCGATGACAACCACCTTGTGGCCGCCGATGACA
>JALGWN010000222.1 GCA_025774115.1 bacterium | reverse complement strand
GACCGGCTTAGGCAACCGCGCATGGTCGAGCCCGGTCTGGATAATCCCCTAAGAAGGTTGATGGAATACCCCACGGGCAAGCCCGTGGTACCTGCATTTAACCGCCACAGGGCGTGCCCATTTAGTGACATCCGCCAAAGCACCTTCTTGTGCATTCAACCATGGGTAAACCCATGGTCCTCTGCGCAGGCGGATAGAGGGGTCATGAGCCGGAATAGGAGTGAACCAATCTCATCACCTTACGAAGAAGGCCTCGATTTCCCGGGCGGTCTCCCCTTCTCCGGCCGGGCAGTCGGACCCACTCGTAAGGCGGGGCTTCAGGGCTGCTCGATTCTCACCTCATAGGTGATCTCGGCCTTCTCGCGTAGCATAGCACCCACGGAGCAGTATTTCTCCGTTGCCAGCTTCGCGGCCCGCCCGGCCTTCTCTTCGGTCAGGCCTTCCCCTGAGAGCGTATAGACAAGCTTGATCTCTTCGAAATACCGTGGTTCTTCGTCCCGTCTTTTGGCCTCTATATCAATAGCCACCTTCGAAAGTTCCACCCTCATCTTCTTCAGGATCATCACCAGGTCTATACCGGCACAACCGGCCAATGCGACCAACAGCAGCTCCATAGGTGTCGAATACTTGCCTGAGCCACCGTAGGCTACACCGGTATCAACGGTTACCCCGGCACCGGTCTCACTTTCGCTTGTGAACCGTAGATCGCCGTCCCATTTCATCTTGATTTCCACACCACGCCTCCTTCTCTGATGTCATTCTTCCGTAGAGGCCTCCCCATACAAGGTGGCGGGCGTAAGGTCCCGCCTCTCTTCCGCCTTGCGCACCGCTTCCTCATAAGCCGACTGAGCTATCTTCAAGTTCGCCCTGGTAAGTTCGATGTCCGCACTCAGGCAACCACCCCATCTGTTCGGCCTTATTGGGTCCTTTTGATGACATGGTATCCGAACTTGGTCTCGACAATACCGGAGACCTCACCTACCTTGAGTGCAAAAGTCGCATCCTCGAAGGGTTTGACCATCTTTCCCTTGTCAAAGAACCCCAGATCCCCACAATTCTCCTTCTGAGCGGTGGGGCAGTCGGAATACCTGCGCGCAAGGTCCTCGAAATCCTCCTCGGCTTGAATCCTACCGAGGATCTCCCCTGCCAGACTTGCGGCTTCATCCTTAGTCCTTACCGCTTCGGTTCCGGGGACACCCGCATACGATACCAGAATATGACTCGCCCGTATGTGCCCGGGAGGGGCCGGCTGTACGACTTCGGAGCCTTCAGGCTCGCGCTCCTCGACACAGCCCGATGCCAGGATCAAAACGACAGCCAATACCAGATATGCTGCTTTCACCTTGTCCTCCTGTCCTTCGTCCGGCCGGCTGCCGGCCCGACCGGCAATCGGCCCGCTTACACTCAGGCGTCGCTCCGCCGACGACCTCGGGGCAACGCTTGAACAACCTCAGTCCGGAGGTTACTATAGAATCTGTGGGAGGGTCAATAGCAACATGAACCACACCGCCTCAGCCAAGCACATGATCCGCGAATATGCCTGGGATCTGGGAATCGATGGTGTCGGCTCATGTGATGCAGAGCCTCTCATGGAAACCAGGGGAGCATTCGAGTCCGCTGTCCGGCAAGGCTTGATCCCGCAGGAATCCGCCCCCCACCCGGAGACCATCGTAAGACTGACGACACCCCGGAGTCATCTCAGAGGTGCCAGGTCGATCTTGTCGGCATTCCAGTACTATCACAGGGACGAGGCCCGGCCGGCAGATCCTTCCCGGGGCGTAATCGCCGCATACACCCGCGCCAATCACTACCTGGACCTCAAGTTGAAACTCAAGATGCTGGCGGGCTTCATGGAGAAGGAATTCGGATGCAGAACCAGGGTCTTCTCCTGCTACGTCACCCTCGCCGAAAAGCCTATCGCCGGAAAGGCCGGGATCGGCTTCTACGGAAAGCACGGTGTCATCATAACACCGGCTCACGGGTCACTTGTGGTATTGGGTGAGCTGCTGACCGACCTCGACCTGGAGCCGGATCAGCCGAGAGAACCGAGCTGTGGCACCTGCACGCTGTGCATGGATGCGTGTCCGACGGGAGCGATCACCTCACCGTATATGCTGGATAGAAACCGGTGCCTCCAGTATCTCTCGGAAAGGAGGGGCACCATTCCCTTGAACGTGCGAGATCTCTGGGCGAATAGGCTTTACGGGTGCTCGACATGTCAGGATGTGTGCCCGCACAACACGGGGCTTTCGCCTACGCCCCGGGAAGTAATCTTCGGATGGGTGGGGGATTCCATAGCTATCCGGGAGATCCTGGACATGGATGAGGTGGATTTCCGTACCCGATTCCGCAATAACCAGATCGGCATCCGGGACCTCGGCACCATAAGGCGAAACGCAGTAATCGCAGCCGGCAATTCCCGGATGGACTCCTTCATGCCTGCCCTGAAGGAGCTCACCGGTGACCCCGATCCCATGATAAGACAACACAGCCTCTGGGCTGTCGCGAAGATCGGCGGCCCGGCGGTTCGCGGTCTGTTGGAAAAGGCCCTCGGGGCCGAGCCCGACCCGCTGGTGCAACGTGATATCAAGAGTTTGCTTGACGGAGTTGCCCGCTTTGCATAGTATTGGGCAGGAAGGCTCCGGGCATAATAGCAATAGATGAAGCTCTCTGAAACGATTACGCCAAAGAGGATTAACCTCGATCTCACAGCGACCGCCAGGGATGATGTCCTGAAGGAGCTGGTGGGACTTCTGCATATCAAATCACCCGCTCGTAAGGCGCTCCTGCAGACACTTCAGGCCAGGGAAGAGATTGGCTCCACCGCAGTAGGCGGCGGAATTGCCATTCCCCATTGTCGTTCTCTGGTAGTCAGTGAAGTTCTGGTGGCAGTGGGACGATCCGTGCGGGGCGTTAACTTCAGGGCTTCCGACAGGAAACGCGTAAAACTCTTCTTCCTGATAGTGGCACCACCGGCAGGAGATCCTGGAGATTACTTGATTGTGCTGGGTTCAGTCGCCCAGGCGGCGCGGCTCCTTGCCAAGGACAAACGGCTCAAGGCAGTTACAACGGCGCGGCAATTCATCGGTCTGGTCAAGGAGATTGAGAAATGAACCCTCAGCTACAAGTACTGATTGCACTTCAAGATATCCTCCTGATGATCAGGGAAGCCAACGACCCTTCAAGCCAGCGCGCCATGGGCAAGATAGGATTCGAGATGACCAACCTCGATGCTTTGGAGACCACAAAGACGGACTTGGAGGGTCAGCTCCAGCCCCCCATTCGCAGCGAGTACAGCAGGGCACAGCAGCGTCACGGCAGGATCGTTGTGCCGGTCATAAACAGCATCTGCTACGGCTGTTTCGTCAAGATCCCGTACGCGATAGACGGAGCCGATGACCGGAACAAGACGCTGTACCGGTGTGAGAACTGCGGCATGTTCCTTTACTGGGTCGATAAGTAGACCATCCCCACGGATCACTCCGGCTCTCTTCTCCAACTTGATTCCGTAGCGTTGCCACTCCCGTGGCAACGGCAGGCCTGTGTATCGTCGGGGCTCCGCTCCCGACGATAGGTGCCGGAGTCAGCCTCAAGTTCCGTCGCGCACGGAGACGCGACGCTACACAATCCATCGGTACAAGAACATTCGTCGTCACAGGAGTGACGACGCTACGGGTACCCCATGACGAGGCACGAGTGTAACGCCGGAGACGGACGGTTTTCA